>NZ_VRLS01000086.1:0-457735 GCF_008017825.1 Mesonia sp. K4-1 | reverse complement strand
GAAACTGCAATTACGTTTAACGTGATTTTTTGTCTTCGTTTTACTTTTTCTTCATCGATACCTTTAATCTCGCCGTGCAACCGCCAGCCTAATGTTCCTGCACTGACAACTTCAATGGTGCTGTCTAATCCCCAACCTATAAGAGCCGAACTGTTTGCCGTTATTCCTGCAATGAGCGAGACTACAACTTCTATAACATCATAAATGACGTTCCAAATCTGTAGGGTTCTTGCTTCTATTAAATTTTTCTTTCTTCTTTCCTTCATTACATCTTAATGTTCGTGCTCAGTTTCTCCCTTTTTCATTTCTGCCATAAGGTAATAGGCATTATTATACGCAAAGCGTGTTTTTGGATTTGGGGTTTCAAAGAAACGTATGGCAATCCAGTCGCCATCTTTCTCGCCCATAGTGACTTCAACTGGTATAAAACTCCACGCGTCGCCTTCACTTTGTGCTGTAAATACATAGTCCTTACCGGCTTCTGTAACTATGGCACTTTCAGGTAGTGCGGTAGTCTGTTGGTTATCAACTTCAATTTTACCTTTTATATACATACCAGGGATAAGACCACCTTCTTTATTCTCTATTTCAGCGTGTACGTGAACCGCTTTGGGATCTTGCTCAAAAGTCTGGCTGACCGAATAAATAAAAGCTTCCTGCTCTTTTCCTGGTCGTGATTGAATACTGAAACGTACTTTTTGGCCTTTCCTCACTTTGTCCACATCTTTTTCAAACACCATTAAATCTGCGTGCACGTGGTCTGTATCTACTATTTCCATTAAGTTGGTTTGTGGTTCTACATATTGACCAGTTTTTATGAAAACCTTTTCTACAACACCTGAAATGGGACTGCGTAATGCAACACGCTGATAGATAGTACCATTGCGCACACCATTTGCATTGATGTTGTACTGTCGCAATTGCGCTTCAAGACCATTTACCATTGCGGTAGATGACTGATAGTCTGCCGTTGCTTTTTGGAAATTCATTCCAGATGCTACACCAGCTTCATAAAGTCTTTTTTGACGTTCATATTCCTGTTTCAGAAATTTACTATTGCTGTAAGCGTTTAAATAATCTGATTGAATCTGGATGATGCTGGGATGTGATAAATAAGCCACCGCTTGATTCTTTTTGACTTCGTCTCCTTCTATAACCTCTATGGATGCCACATTTGCTCCTGCAAGCGCGGTAATATTTGCTTCGTTTTGGGGTGGTACTTCCAGCGTACCGTTTGCTTCTACATAACCACTCATATTGCGTTGCGCGAGCGTATCAATTTCCATTTGTAAGGCTTCAAACTGCTGTGCCGTGAGCATTACTTCCTCAGCTTCACCTTCGTTAAGGTTTCCTTGACCGGTCTCACCTTCAGAATTGTTTTCTTCCGTTTCAGAATGGGTGGCTTCATCGTGGCCATCTTCAGTTTTTGAGTCGCCACAGCTGAATAATGTCAATGCAAAAAGCATTGCGGTAATCGGTATATATTTTAATTTTTTCATCTTTTTTTAGTTTTGGAAATATTGTAAATCAAATAGGGCTTCTAAATATTTATCAAGTGCGTCCAGCGCGTCCATTTCGGTCTGTATGGCATCACGTATTATTTGCGTGAATGCTGCATAATCCAGCGCTCCTTCTTTGTATGCCAGCAATGCACCTTTGCGCTGGTCTATGGCAAGTGGCAAAGCTTCGGTTTTATAGAAAAACCAGGTATCCCGCCATCGTGCATAATTTTGCTGTGCCTGTACGAATTGCGATTTTAGCTCGCGTTGTTTGAAAACGGCATTGGTTTCTGCAATCTGTGCATCGAGTTTTGCCGCTTTTGCACGACTACGGACAGGTCCAGAAAACAGTGGTATGGAAATCCCAGCTTGATAGGTATAAAAACCACTTTCGCCATTGACACGTTGCAGGCCACCTTGCAGATTAAACTGGGGCAGTAAACTTGCCCTTGCTGCGTCATAGCTTGCTTGTGCTTCGTCTATACGCTTTCGCGAAAGCGATAACTCGGGATGATTATTTAATGTATTATCAGTCTTTAAAATTGAAATTTCAGTAGCTTCCAATTCATCAGCAACGGTGTACATCGTATCTGGTGTCAACCAAAGATTGAGTTGTTGCAAGGCAATGAAATAATCTGTTTCTGCCTGTTGAAATTTATTGTTGACCTGCAAAGCTTGATTGCGCGCAGCGGCGTATTCCAGTCTTGAAATGGCTTCCACTTCATAATTGAGCTCAACAGATTGTGCAAACTGACCGTAAATGCTGTCCAGTTCTCGGTACAAAACAAACTTCTTCTTTGCCTGAAAAGCTTCTGACCAGGCTTTTTTAACTTCCCGTTCTATCTGGATTTCTGAAAGGTCAAATGCCGTTTTTGCCAACTCAATACGTTGTTGTTGCAAACGTTTTTTAGCACCTATTCCCAGTAGATCAATATTCTGTTGCCCGACACCTATCAAGGTATAAATGCCCAGACCATCGGCCACTTCTTCGCCACCTGTAAAGACCTGCGTACTACCGAAGTCATATGCATTGCCCGTGAGTGCATTCTGTCTTTCGATTTCGAGTTGGTTCGCTTTAAGTACAGGATAATTTTCTTTAGCAATTTCTACAGCTCGTGATAATGTTATGGGCGTGATGCTGTCCTTAGCAATGAGATCTTGCACAAGTGCTTGTGATTGTTGCGCTCTCCCTTCGACTGCGCTCTGGGCAGGCGCGAAAGCGGTGCCACCTAACATAAAACCAACAATCAAAATCGTAGTTAATGCTTTCGAATTAAATGAACCAATCTTGTTCTGGTCTTTGCGCTCGCGTCGCTTTTCTATAAAAGTATAGAGCACGGGAAGAACGACCAACGTGAGCAGCGTGGCTGTAAGCATTCCACCGATAACTACCGTAGCGAGCGGCTGTTGAACTTCTGCACCAGCCGATGTGGAAAAAGCCATAGGTAAAAAGCCGAAAATATCTGTGGTGGCCGTGAGCATAATGGGACGAATACGTTCTTTAGTCCCTTGAAATATTCGATCCTTTATGCTTATAACACCTTCTTCTTTTAAGGAATTAAATCGGTTTATAAGTACCAGCCCGTTAAGAACCGCGACACCAAATAGCACAATAAATCCTACACCTGCCGAAATACTAAATGGCATATCTCGAAGCCATAGAGCAAACACACCACCAATGGCCGCCAAGGGAATCGCTATGTAAATCATTAGCGATTGTGAAAAGGATTTTAAGGCAAAGTACAGCAGTATAAATATTAAAAACAGGGCGATTGGCACAACGATTATCAAACGATCCTTTGCACTTTGTAAGTTTTCAAACTCGCCACCATAGGTAATATAATAGCCTGATGGCAAGTCCAATTCTTCATCTAATTTTTGCTGAATATCTTTTACTACAGATTCCACATCCCTGCCTCGAGCATTTACACCTACGTAGGTTCTTCTATACGTATTGTCACGTGAGATTTGCATAGGTCCAGGGACATATTCAATTTCGGCTATTTCGATAATGGGTACCTGATTGCCATCATTAAGATCGAAGTACATATTGCGTAGGTCATCTATACTTTTTCTATGGCTTTCATCAAATCGTACCACGAGATCAAATCGTTTCTCTCCTTCAAAGATGACACCAGCCGTACCTCCTGCAAATGCAGTACTTATGTAATCATTTACTTTTTGAATATCCAGTCCATATTGTGCCATTTTATCTCGTCTATATTTTACGGTCATCTGTGGTAATCCAGCTGTACGTTCTGCACTCACATCGCCAGCGCCAGGAACAGTCTG
The DNA here is from genome assembly GCF_008017825.1 of Mesonia sp. K4-1. Taxonomy (NCBI): domain Bacteria; kingdom Pseudomonadati; phylum Bacteroidota; class Flavobacteriia; order Flavobacteriales; family Flavobacteriaceae; genus Mesonia; species Mesonia sp. K4-1. Next base: position 453,944 of record NZ_VRLS01000086.1, on the reverse strand, counting down.
TATAATAGCCGCCATTTCTTGAACTTTTTCTGATAATACCTCTAAATCTTCGCCATATAGTTTTACCGCAATATCTTCTCTAACACCTTCTAACAACTCGTTAAATCGCAACTCAACCGGTTGGGTAAAAACTAAATTTACACCTACGAGTTCTTCATCTAATTTGTCTCTAATGGCATCTATCAAACCTTCTTTAGTAGAAGCTGTTGTCCACTCGTCCATATCTTTATTGAGAATGATGTACATATCTGCAATATCCATAGGCATAGGATCCGTGGGGATATCGGCTACACCTATACGTGCTGTAACTGTTTTAATTTCAGGGAAACTTTCTAATAAAATCGTTTCTATCTTTTTAGAAACTTCAATGGATTCTGATAGTGAACTTCCTGGTCTTATGAGCGCCTGCATTGCCAAATCTCCTTCGTCGAGCTGTGGCACAAATTCTCCACCCATATTAGAAAATATGAATCCAGCAATAATAAGCAGAACAGCAGCAGATGAAAGCACGATAAGCTTAAGCCGCAGTGCGCCTTTTAATAAAGGCATATATGCACTATGAATAGCACCTATAATTTTATCACTTATTTTTTCAAGCCATCGTTCAAACCTGCCAAACCAGTTTTTGGTATTTTGAACTGGTTTCATTAAAAGTGCAGACATCATTGGTACATACGTAAGACACAGGATTATAGCACCAATCATTGCAAACCCAAAGGTGTATGCCATAGGCTTAAACATTTTACCTTCTACACCAGTTAGAAAAAGTATAGGTGTGAAAACTATGAGAATAATGATTTGTCCGAAAAAGGCAGAACCCATCATCGTGCTTCCTGCATCATAAGCTACTTTATCCATCACGCCTTGATTGAATTTTAACTTGCCAGACCTAATTCGTTTTTGGATCTCATACACCGTTCCTTCAATAATAATCACGGCACCATCTATGATGATCCCAAAATCAATAGCTCCCAAACTCATTAAGTTTGCCCAAACATTAAATTGCTTCATTAAGATAAATGCAAAAAGTAAGGACAACGGTATGGTCGTGGCTGTTATGATACCACCTCTTAAACTCCCTAGCAAAAAAACCAGGGCAAAAATTACGATAAGGGCACCTTCCAGCAAATTGGTTTTCACTGTATCTGTAGTTCTGGCAATTAGTTCACTACGATCAATTATTGGGGCGATAGTTAGACCTTCTGGCAAAGACTTTTCAATTTCTGCCATACGATCCTTTACATTTTGAATAACTGCATTAGGATTAGAACCCTTGAGCATCATTATCATACCGCCAACAGCTTCTTTGCCGTCTTGTGTAAATGCACCATAACGTACTTGACTCCCAAAATGGACACGCGTTGCCACATCTCCAATAGTTATGGGAATGTTGCCCTCGTTAGTAATCGAAATATCTTCAATGTCTTCCAAAGAGCGAATAAGTCCTTCGCCTCTTATAAAATTTGACATTTTATTTTTCTCGATATAAGCACCACCTGTATTCACATTATTCCGAGCGAGAGCCTCATATACTTGTGAGATACTGATTCCCATACTGTTTAACTTCTCTGGATTGACAGCAACTTCGTATTGCTTGATACTACCACCGAAAGAATTAACCTCTACTACGCCTTCCAATAGTGTAAGTTGTCGTTTGATGACCCAGTCTTGTACTGTGCGCAGTTCCATAGGTGAATACTTGGTTTCAAAACCTTCTTGTGGCTTTATAGTGTATTCATAAATTTGACCTAATCCAGTAGAAATGGGACCCATTGATGGGCTTCCAAATTTTTCAGGAATGGATTCACCCAGGTCGTTGAGTTTTTCCTGTACCAGCTGTCGAGGAAGATAGGTTCCCATATCGTCTTCAAAAACGATAGTAACTACGGAAAGTCCAAAGCGTGAGATAGATCTTATTTCTGTGACGCCTGGTAAATTACCCATAGATAGTTCGACGGGATAGGTTACGAACTGTTCAATATCTTCTGTTCCCAGATTGGGCGATTGCGTAATTACTTGAACCTGGTTATTGGTAATATCTGGCACAGAACCAAGGTTCACGGTTGCCATTGACCAAATACCAACTCCTATAAGGGTCAAGGTAAATAGGCCAATAATGAATTTGTTATTGATTGAAAAATCAATGATTTTGTTAATCATAGAAAATGTATTAATTCAGTTAAAAAAATGCAAATGCTTTCCTTAAAGAGAAAACATTAAAAAAAGATATAGGAATCCTATAAAAACTGAATTATACTTTAGGTGGTTGGAAAAGTGATTCCAAGTATCTGGAAGTGAAGTTTACTTTATGTAAATTATATTGTTTTTTCTCTTCAAACTTTAGTCGATTGTTTAAAGCCAAATTATTGTTAGCAATAATTAACACCAAAGGGTGGCAACACTGATTATGGGAATGGACTGGTGTATTCTCATTATCTGGATTATGATGATGCTCTTCATTTTTAGCATCGTTGTCAATGTAATCTTCAACTACATATTCAAAGAAAGAGTCGCCATAAACTTTATGGTCTTCATAATGGGTTATTATATTTGAAATTTCTTTAATTGGCCCACAAAAGTCCATATCTATACTTATCCCTTGAAAAAAGAATAAAATAGACATTGATATGGAAACAAATATTTTCATATAATTTATACAAATATACAAATTATCAAATGCAATGGTTGTGCAAAATACGTTGACATGAAAATAGGATTTAAAACAAATTAATCAACATTCAATTAAAATGACTTTTTTTCTTTATTTTAGTTAAACGAACTTTACTTAAGTTACAAATTAATATAATACGTTCTAAAATATATTTCGAGTTGATCGTGAGTTCAAAATTACTACAAACTTGAAAACCTTTTAAAATAAGGGAGTTTCAGAGGTGTTTCATCATCCTCTCATCCCGACTTTTAAAAAAGAGTAATCATCTGATTACCCTTTTTTGTGAATAAAATATAACGATTAATATTAGCTAAGACTTAAAAAAAATCTTAGGTATCCCAATAGGTTGTTTGAAAGTATAGGTTATTATTTTGATTAATCTACTTTACAATTTCAATCTTTTAAGCTCTTGTAAGGATTGTTCTATTTTTTCTTTTTGTAGGCATATAAGCTCTTTAATTTTATGGCCTACTTCAGAAAAATGGGTTGCTATTTTCTCATACTCTTCTATAGCATATTTTTCAGCTTGAGTAAACTTGGCTAAAACAATTTCATCGGGTAAACTACCCTTTAATTCATGTAAATTAGGATATAGTTTTATTGATGTGCATTCAGCATCATTAACTTTTTCATTAGGATAATAGGCCCGAAGCTTAACCGACAGTTGATCGACAAAAACTTGACGCTCTTCTGCCTGGCTATTAAAATGATTAAATAGATCCTCTGACCGTATTTTGTTTAAAGCTGTTACAAGTGATTGTATAGCCTCTTTATTAATTTTAATGAGTCTGTTAAGTTCAATTACTATTTCTGAATCGCGCATATATTTTATTTTAGTTGTTAATGGAGCGTTCCCTAATGGAATAACGCCATATTCCAAACTAATAAAATTATTTCCCAAGCACTAACTTAATCCGCTAATTAATTAGCAATAAGCAAATTAAATATTACTGTTTATAGGAAACCTAGAAAGTATGCACCAAGAGCAATTATTAAAAGTACAATCAATATACCTAACACAATTCCTAAATAATTGGTTTTTTGAATATTGTTTTCTATAGATTTAATTTCATCTTCTCCGTCTCTGTATTTAGAGTCTTTTTCTTTTTTCATGGTTTTATGGTTTTATGGTTTTATGGTTTTATGGTTTTAAGTTAATTATCAATTATTTTTTATTCAAATATTCTGATGGAAGTACTCCAAAATGTTTTTTAAAACTTTTAGAAAAATAACTTTTGCTAGAAATGCTAATCGCTTCGGCAATCTGACTTAAACTGTGATCGGTAGTTTTTAGTAAAGTAGAAGCTTTCAACATGCGCTGTTGCATTATATATTCATTGACCGTTAAGCGGAAAAGAAATTTAAATCCTGCTTGTAATTTATTGGGGTTAAGACCAAAATCACGCGCTAGATCTTTAATAGCAATATTCTTTTCTAAATTTTCATTAATGTAATTTGCACAGACTCTTATGGTAGATAATTCACTTTTTCTAAGAAGTAATTTAGAAGGCTCAGATTTTAAGTCGTCTTCAAATAATATCATTTGCTTGATAAAAATTTCTAAAGCTTTTCCTTCTAAAAAAAGTTTACGCACCATCATTTCTCCTTCATGCTCATTTAGTGATGCCATGAGTTCATCAAAAGCAATACTGTAATAACCTTTGTGGTAAAAAGAGTTGGAAGCATTCGTATCTAAAAAAAGTGATTTTAATTTTTCATTTAATTCTGCTAATTCACATTCTAATGTTGAAAAAAAACGTTTCCGATCAATTTCAAGGCTCAATACATATGTTTTTTTATTTGCTTTAAAATTTATAAGGTGTCCTTTATGTCCCTTACTAGAAACGATAGCACATTCAAATTTATTTAATTGATGTTCCTCTTCTTCATCAGCAAAACGATGATTCAATTCTCCTTTAGCAGTATAAAGATATTTTACAGGATGAACATCATTTTTAGTAAATCTAATTTGAGTGTCTTCCTTAAAAAAACAATCATAAATAATGATTCCCAACCCATTGCTAAAATTTATTCCCCTAATAACTCCTTCCCCAAATTGATCTGGAATCTCCAAAAAATACTCCTCACAGGTTTCACTAAAATTTGTATGAAATGCTTCTGAGATTTCTCGAATAACATCTTTAAAGGGTAATGATTTAACCTGAATACTTCTCATTTTATAAATAAATATGTTTCGTTTCTAAATTATTTTCGTCCCTATAAAAATCTAATAAACTTACATTATCATCTACATTATTTATAAAAACGTTTTGTGACAGCTTAAAAAGATGAGCTTCAGTTTCAAAAAAATGCATCATATAACCAGCTGTATTTATAAAAATAACAAAATCTCCTATTTCTGGAAGCTTTGGTAAGCTAATTTTTCTCTTGAGTATAAAATCACTTTCTAAACAATAGGCTCCTGTAAAATAAACATCAGCCCTCTCCTCTGCAGTTTTTTTGTTCTTGTAACAAACTATGGGATCCAAAAGGAAATCTTCGCTAGAGCTTGCCATTTGTGTCATATTCATTTCTAAACCCACCAGAAAATTTCCATCTGCATCTTTCTTGCGGTGCGCTACTCGAGCAATAGTCACACCGACTTGATCCAACAAACTGCGACCAGGTTCTAATCTTAGTTCTATATCTAGCTCTTGTAAACGATAGGAAACCGGTTTTCTATGTACATAGGCGATTTCTAATACGTTTTTCAAGAATTCTTCTTTAGAAGTAGTATTGTAATACGGGTATGTATTGAGCTTACCCTCAATCTCCCCGTTTCTATTATAAAAACCTAAGCCATTGTTTTGGTAGGTAATAGGCTCACGTTTACCTAATACAGCTTTCTTTAATTGTTCTTGAAATTTAATCCAAGAACTTTCTTGCTCTAGATAATTCATCAAAATCCCTCCTCCTATATCAATAAAATTAGGATTAAAACCATAAGTGATAAGGGTTTCTATTAAATCTAAGGTTTGATGTAGTGCTGCGCCTCTTTGATGAGCATCATAACCGTCTAAATGAAAGTGAAAACCTGTAAAATTTACATATTTCAAAACCTCTTCTGAATTGAAAAATTCTATAATAAAACCTCCTACTTCATCTATATCAAAACCAAATCTGCTTTTAAGTTTATGATCTTTATACTCAAACCCACTAATTCTAAAACCTACAATGGCTTGAAGCTTTTCTTCTTTAGCTATTTTTAAAATTAGATCTGCTTCATCTTTATTATCTATAATTATTAAAACGTGATTTGTAATGGCAAGTCTTAATAACTTCTCATTTTTAACGGCTGCCGTAAGTACTAAATCTTGTGAGCTAATGTTTATATCTAAGCATTGTTTAAGTTCTTCGTAACTGGCTGTATCTACCCCAAAACCATTTTCAAATGCTACAGAAGCCAGCGTACTACATTTATTAGCTTTTCTCGCATAGTATATTTTACTTTTAAAATTGTAATGGTTTAAAATGTAACGATATTCCGCAAGATTGTTTTGAAAAGATTCTAAGTGATGAATATTTAAAGGTGACTCATAAGTATCAATTAAATCTTTTTGTAAATCATAGTTATCTGCAATTCGTTGAATCCATGGTGAGGTAATGGGTTGCAAGGGGGGAATATTATTTTTCATTCATTTAAGTTAGCGTAAGTTGATAAAAAACTATTACTTAGAAATTGAGTTTAATGATTTCTAAAAGGAGTTATTTAAAGCTAAAATATCACTTCCCCTTATTTTTACATGCTAAATTAAACAAGCTTTAACATTTTGATTTTTAATGGCTTAAAAAATTTATTTTGTGTTATAAAGAATTTGATTTTTGTTACTTTTAAAGTATATAAAAGTTATTTTACCCTTGAAAAATAAAACAATATAGGTGGGTACTCCTAACAGCTTATAGATCATTAGGTGACATTTTACAACTTTATCCTAACACGATAAAACCATGAGCTATGATCCTAAAAAAGTTTCTGTACTTTTGAGATTACCTTAAAAAATCAACCTTTTAAGTTATTAAATTTTTAAACCAATAATATTAACTGAATTATAATGATGGAAATTAAAAAGTATTTACCTACAATGATCGATGCAGCAAGAGATGCTGGAATTGCAATCTTAGAAATTTATAATTCAGATGAATTTGAAACTATAAAAAATGATGCTGAATTAAATCAAGCCGATTTAAAAGCGCATCGTGCCATTGAAAATAAATTAGCTGATACAGGTTTTCCTATCTTATCGGAAGACGGAAAAGAGATTTCTTATGCTGAAAGAAAAGACTGGGAATACTACTGGCTCATAGATCCTTTAGATGGAACAAAAGAATTTCTTAAAAAGAATGATGAATTTACTGTCAATATTGCTTTAATGCATCATAATGAACCTATTCTAGGAGTAATTTTCTCACCAGTATTAGATAAACTCTATTTTGGAGGAAAAGAAATGGGAGCCTTTATGGATGAAAATATGGATCCAGAGCATCAATTGAAATTAATTAAGAATGAAACCGATATTGTGAGAATAGTAACTTCTAGATCTCATCATAGCGACGAAACTAAAGCTTATATCTCTAACTATGAAAATGCTGAAGTTATCACCATGGGTAGTTCACTTAAATTTATGTTGATTGCCGATAGTGAAGCAGATCTATACCCTAGGTTTTCTCCTACAATGGAATGGGATACTGCTGCAGCTCATGCTATTTTAAGAGGAATGCAACTCGATATCGTAAGTATTGATGATCAACAACCTTTAAAATATAATAAAAAAGACCTTTTAAACCCTAGTTTTATGGTATCCACTTTAAAATAGTGAAATAAATTGTAGAGAATATTAGCTTAAGATTTCGTAATGAATAGGTTTAAAACTTCCATTATTGCTATCTTCTGCAGAACATGCGGTTAGAGCAACGATTAAATCCGTTAAGACTTCAAAAACAATATAGTCGCCAGCTTTGCTTAGTGGTGCTTCTACCGATAATTCTCCTTTACTATTCCATTGTACATTCATAAAAATATTAAAGGCGGTAGGGATATCGTCTTTTTCAATTTTAAATTCTTCTAAATTTACATACAGATTTTCAAAACAACTTGGATGATAATTGGGGTTATCATACATAATTTGAAAAGTTTCGGGACTACAAGGTGCTAACAAAAAATCATTTCTTCCATTGGTGTCTTCTAAAATTTTCATCATTTTATTGCTTCGGTTAGACCACAAATAATCTCCTTTCGTTATCAATAAACTTTCCTGAAAATCTAAAGTTTTACCAGAGGATATTTTTTCGCGCGTATCGTGAGCATTAAATAAAACCATATCGCTTACTTGTTCCCCTTGCGGATCGATCACTTTTAGTTTTTCTCCTTTTTTCAATAAAAATGCAGCACCGCTTTGTTTTTTTATTTCACAAATCATGTTCGTCTTTTAAATTTTTAATTAATGAAGTATGTGGACAAGCATCTTTTTGAAGCTTCCCTATGATGTTTTCTATATCTTTTTTATCTGACTTTTGATGCCATTTCCCTATACCCTTTACGGATTGAGGTTCGCACCAAAAACCCGTAATTTGAGAAATATGACTTTCAATAATGTCCTTTGGAATTTCATCATATTCCAAAGGAGAATCTTGTTTTTTCTCAAAATGATGTACCAAATTTTTTAAAGATTCTCTCAACTCTTTCTCAGTTTGAATTTGAATCGAGCAGTTAATATGTACGGCAGAATAATCCCACGTACTGATATCTTTTTTTTCATACCAAGAAGAAGAAATATAGGCGTCTGGACCTTTAAAAATTAATAGAGCTTCCATTCCGTCTTTTAAATATTCATACTGCGGATTATGATTAGCAATATGAGAATATAGTCTAAATTTAGTTGAAAACGAATCTATTAAAATTGGAATATGGGTCGCCAAAAGATGGTCTCCCATCACAACAAACTCTCCAAAAGGCTTTTCTTCTATTAAATTCTGAGCGAATTGAATATTGTCTTTCCTAAAATGTTTGGGTTGATACATGGTTAATTTTTCTATTTATGGTGAAAAGGACATTTCCAATTCTCTTCTACATATCTCCCGCTGTATTGATTTGCTTCAGATTTTTCTCCAAAGTCTTCTAATACTGGATTAATAGAACCTTGCAATTTTTGATCTCGCCTTCTTATGCGTTTTTTTACACGCTGGTAAGTTTTCATTTCTCTTAACTTTTCAAATTGCCAGTGTAGATTAAACACTAAAGTAGGAAATTGAGTTTGACGAGCTTTCCGAGATGAGTTAGGATGAAGACCTACGATATAAAATGCTCGCCCCTTAAGACTGAAACTAAAATTGCTATTCTCTGGATTTGAATGAACGCGAGGATCCCATTCCCGATCGTCTGCTTCGTGGAGATACTGCAATTGACGCCATAATTTTTCTTCAAATTCTTTTTCAGTCAACTCTTTAGTTTCATTAGGAAATGTTGCTATAAATGTAAAGAATTCATTAGAATCGAAATCGTAATTACTTATATAATTTTCTAAATCTAGTAATAGTTGATCTACTGATTTTTTCTCTCCAAATCCGTTGTATTCGTGAAATTCTACTTTGTCCATTTTAAAAACGGTTTGGGCCATAACACAAGGATGTCCCTCTTTAATGATCCAATCTTTAAACCACTTATAATTTTTTCCAGCTTCCATAATATTAGTTTTTAATAAAAATAACGGGAAGCGTTTTGATATTAAATCTGATTAAGAATAGTTTAAAATATTTGTAGAAATTTTTAACTTTTTAAGAATGGTTTTAATCATTCTTTAACAAGTCTTCATTTTTACGACTTTGTTTATCAAGTTTTATAATTCAGTAAAATTGTCATTAAGCAGATATTTTGCTATTAAAGGATAGGAAGGATTATTTATTTTTCAGGGTTTTATGCGAAGAATTAGACCACTTATTATTTAATTTACTACCAAAATACCCAAAAATTAAATTGATAAGAACTACCATAACGGAAAAGCCTATTAAAACACTATATAAGCCTAATCCTGCAAGACAGCCAGCTGCTGCACTGCACCAGATAGTCGCTGCCGTTGCTAAGCCCCAAATTTTTTCTGATTTTTGTTCTTTTAATATTACTCCAGCTCCTAAAAAACCAACTCCCACAATAATCTGACCTATAATACGCGTGAGATCTGTATTGGGATGGTTTTGATATAAAAGAGAAATAATTACAAAAACATTGGCTCCTAATGCTACAAGAATATTTGTTTTTAATCCTGCAGGTTTGCCTTTTATTTGCCGCTCAATTCCCATACACAAACCTGCGAAAATCGCTGCTCCACTTTTAAGTATAAAATCTGTAAAATCTACCTCCATCCTATGCTTTTTAAGTTCCTATAATTTCTCCTCCATTTACGTGAATAAACTGTCCTGTAATGTAACTACTGTCCTTACTTGCTAAAAAGACATAAGCTGGAGCTACCTCACTTGGTTGTCCCGCTCGTTCTAGCAACGTATCTTGTCCAAATTCTGTGACATCGTCAAAGGTAGCAGGTATTAAGGGAGTCCAAATAGGTCCGGGTGCCACTCCATTAACCCTTATTTTTCTTTGAGCCAGCATTTTAGCTAGAGATCGAGTAAAGGTTACAATAGCTCCCTTAGTACTACTATAGTCTAGTAAATGCGAACTTCCTCTATATGCCGTTACAGAGCTTGTATTGATAATACAATCTTCAGCATTTAAGTGTGGTAAAACTGCTTTTACAAAGTAGAAGTAAGGATATATATTGGTTTCAAATGTTTTCATTAATTGAGCATCATCGATATCTAAAACATCATCTTTAGGAAACTGAACTGCAGCATTATTAATCAAAATATTAATTTTTCCAAAGTGATTCAGGCATTTCTCAACCACTTCATGACAAAAGTTTTTCTCTCTTACATCTCCTTGCACAAGAAGACACTCCACACCCTCCTCCTCTACCATATCTTTAGTAGCTTGTGCATCTTTATTTTCTTCTAAATATACAATGCAAATTTTTGCTCCTTCTCGGGCTAAATGAACGGCTACACTTCTACCAATACCACTATCTCCTCCTGTTATTATTGCTATTTTATCTTTTAATTTTCCACAACCTTTGTAGTCCTCTCTAATAATTTCTGGAAGGGGATTCATTTGATGTTGTTTTCCTGGTTGAGACTGATTTTGATCTGGAAATTCTGAAGGCTTTTTCATCATCTTATTTATTTAAAAAGTAGTTCTTTAGTTTAGTCCAAAAACTTTTACTGGAAGCTGAAGATTTCTCATTCTTATCAGCATTATATTTTTTCTTCGTTGCTTTATCTGCAACGGGGTGTTTTTCATGTTGTTCGCCGCCTACCATAATTATAAATTTTAGTTAATACTAGAAAGATAAATATGAAACGGGGAAACAAAATTTCAATTAAACAATTTTTAACTTTCTCTTAAATAATATTTACAATTAATAGGAAGATGATATAAATTCTTCAGAATAGTTGGTGACTATATTTACTTATCAAAAGGGTAATTCGGGTAAAAGAGCTTATAAATTTCCATACAATAACAGTTATACCATAATTTCTAACACAATAAAGTAAAAGGCATTTTTGCCTATTTTATCTTCAGTATAATTCAATAAATTGGATGCTTATTAAATAATCATCCATAATTAAGTAAAACCGATGTGGCCTCAACCAAATGAAATTTCCTTAATCATTCCTCATTATGATAGACCTCATCATTTAGATTTAACACTTAAAGGAATTGAAAGAAATACCGAGCATCCTAAAGAAGTTATAATCGTAGAAATGGGGATTCATGAATTAGCTCTAGAAAAATATGATCTCAATATTAAAATAATTGCTCATTATCAAAATAGAGATCAAGTAGGATTTGCAACCGCAAGAAACAAAGGAGCGGAATTTGCTGCTGGAGATATTTTAGCTTTTTTAGATGTAGATTGCATTCCTGAAAAAGATTATTTTAAAGAGATAAAAAGAATCTGTTCGCAACGTGAGGGCCTGTTTATGGCTCATTCACAATATCTTCTACAAGCTGTTACAGATTTAGATAAGCTACAAGAAAACTCAGTTTCTCATCCCGATAAAGACTTTCCTGAAGCTATAGAACTTTGTGAAGATTATACAAAATTTTCTACGTTAGGTTTTTTCTTAAAAAAAGATCTATATGAAAATATTGGAGGATTTGATAACTACTATACAGGGTACGGTATGGAAGATATTGATTTTGCTTTAGCTACAAAAAATAGACTTTGCCCATTTTACCTTACTACTTTGAGAGTATACCACCAACAGCATTCATTCTATCGTCCGCCACTTAACCATTTAGAAAGTATTGTAAAAAATTCTAATTACTTTAAATCAAAGTGGAGACAATGGCCCATGGTAAATTATTTAGAAGAGTTTAAAGATAAAGGATATATAGATTGGTCTACGCAACATTTAAATATTAGCCAACTTAAATGTCCTTCTCCTGAAGAAATAGAAAAAACTTTAATAGAGAATGAGCCTTTTATCTAGCACTTCATTTTAAGAGCTTCTTTAAATATGGATGGCTTTTCTCCATATTCTTCTCTAAATATTTTAGAAAAATAACTTACACTACTAATCCCTATTTCTTCCGAAATTTGAGAAATGCTTAAGTCGGTTGTTTTTAGCAATAGTTTGGCACGTTCTAAGCGTTTCTTCCTAATATATTTATTAACTGTTAACTGAAAAATGGTCTTAAAACCCATTTGTAACTTGTTGGGATTAAGACCGACTCGTTTAGCTAAATTTTCTATAGTTAATGGTTGAGATAATTCGAGCAATATTAAAGCTGCAGCATTTTTTATTAAGGTAATCTCTGCTTTACGTAAATTATTTTCTTTATGAATTAATTCTGTTTCTTGTATAAAAGCTAACATATGATGAGACAATAGCCTATAAGCTTGACCTTTCAAGAAAATTTTGTCTAGAAAATGATGGGCTTTAGGATTGTTTATTTCACCATACATATCGGCTAATTCCAGATTTTTTAATCCTTGGTAATAGAAAAAACTATTTGCTTTTACATCTTGTAAAACGTTCTCTAACGGTAAATTGAAATTAGGAATTTTGTAATCTATTTTACATAAAAACTCTTCTCTAACAACCTCAATACCAAATAGTTTTATCCTTTTATTTTTATGGAATCGAATTGTATAATTAGTTTCTTGTGTTGGAGCAACTATCACATGTTGGTATTGAGCCATAGTCCTAGGCTCCGTTTCAGATTGAAAGTTTTGAGTTATTTCTCCCTCTAAACAATATAGAAACTTTAAGGAATGGCATGTTTGGTTAGAAAATTGAAATTCTACAGTTTTATGAAAATAACAATCCCATTGTAGTAATGCTAAACCATTTTTAAATGTGTTCATTTTAATGACTCCTGCTCCACTCCTTGTCGGAATTTCTATACTATATTCTCCGCAATTTTCTTTAACAGTAGCTTTTAGTTCATTTGCAATATCAAAAATGATATGAGGTAGTGACACCGACTTTGTTTTAATAAAGTTCATTAATGAATAAAGTGTTTAGAGATAATGTAATGAGCTGCAGTGGCAAACGATAATTGATTTATATTTTAGCAAAAAATCAATATTAGCGTCTATTACAATAAGTACTTAACACGATGAAAAAAAAGATTAACACAATTGCTACAAACTGCGAATGCTTACTAGTAGCAAAGTATCCAAAATATTTATTCAAACATACCTGAAAAGAAAGTGAGATTAAGAATAAGCATCTTTCTTTTTAGCAGAATATTTTTTTTTGAAAAACAACATAATTCCGTTAAGGATAAATGAAGTTCCATTAGTTAAAATAATGGGCCAATCTCCTTTCATGATTCCATAAACAGTCCATAACCCTACACCTATACATAAAGCTATAAACATATAAGAAGAAATATTTTCAACTTTCTTTTCTTTAAACGTGCGTATAATCTGGGGTAAAGCGGCTAGAGTTGTAAAAATACCTGCGAGAAAACCTATTACTTCAACTAGCATAATTACCTTTGTAAATATTTACTGTTAGAAGGTATTCCTGAAACTCCTAATAATAATTTGTCTTGAAGCTCTGATTTTTCTGAGGAATGAAGTACCGACATATCTCCTGTAGATTCTAATATAACTGCTAACACTTCATTAAAATGAATGACGTTCGCCTCTCTCAATTTAGCTATTAAGTTTTCCTCTCCTACATTAGATTTCTCCAAATTATCATATAAAATCTCCCCATTCATCATTAAAATTAAAGGTTTATTGGTAAATACCTTTTTTACACTTTTAGATTTTCTTACACTATAGGCAAAAATAGTTTGAAAGATAATAATTACAGCCAAAGCTAAACCTCCTTTTAATAACGATTGATTTGTATTCATCACTACCGAAGCTAAAATTGAACCTATAGCAATGGTAGATGCGAAATCAAAACTAGACATTTTAGCAAATGTTCTTAAACCAGAAATACGAGTTATAATAATTATTATTGTAAAAATCACAAAAACACTAATTATCACCTTTAACAATGTAGGAAGCGTTGCGTATACCCAATTTTCCATAGTTTTTATGCTTATAAAGTTATTAATATAAATCTGCTCAAGTGTTTTAACCTACTAAATGTATTCAAAATTTCGCAACATAGGCATTAAATAAAAGTATTAATAGCTCATTCCACACGCTTTATAACACTATTATTTAGATGCTATAATTATGTTAAAATACAAGTATTCGTCTATGAAAAAAAAGAGTCTTATTGTATTTTAGTACAACATAAACAAAAAAATGAATAAAAAAGCTTATTTACTATTGCTTATCCCCATTGGGATTTTGGGGGTTCAAGCCTACAAGATTTTAAAAAAAGAAAATGAATTACGTGAAAAAGAAATAGCCATTCAAAGATTAAGAAAAATGGCAGGATTAGACGATACTTAAAATTGATTTATAGAATATGAATAAAAAAATTGAACGGATGTTTAAGATATAAGTAACGATCTTTTTTAAAAAAATTGAACTTTTTCTTAATACTAAATAAATTGTTAAAGCTATGATGCTGTTAATAATGATGTTAATTGTGTTAGCTGAATCACAGTATTTATATTAATTTAGAAGAAAGTATTCACTTTAACCTTAAAAATAAAATATTATGAGCAAGAAAGATGAAAACCAAAAAGAAAATTCAAAAAACACAGAGATGAATCCTCCAAATGCGGGCAAGACCATGCATAGCGAGAAAGATAACTCTACTAAGAAAGGTGTACAATATAACTCTGATAATAAATCAAAAAAATCAGACTAAGATAAAGTATACAATATATAGGTTGAATCGAGGAATTTACCCAATCTTCTTTAGCTTCTGCCTATTTAACTTACAAATAGATCGATGCTTCATCTATAAGATAAACGTCGAGAAGGATGCTTAACCTGAGCATATGTTTCTCTCTTCAGTTTCTGTGAAGTATTTATAATTAAATTTTTTTAATCCGTAAATCACATCTCATGAATGATTCTAACCATCAACAATATGAAAATTCTACTTCAAAATCCAAAGACTTAGAACCTAATTTAGAACAAGGAAAAGACAAGACCATGACTACCAATCAAGGGGTCAAAGTTAACGACACTAATAATTCTCTAAAAGCTGGAGAACGCGGAGGTACTCTTTTAGAAGATTTTATTTTAAGAGAAAAAATTACACATTTTGATCACGAACGTATTCCAGAGCGTATCGTGCACGCTAGAGGAAGTGGAGCTCACGGTTATTTTGAACTGTATGAAAGTCAAGAAAAATATACCAAAGCAGGAATATTTACAGATACTTCAAGAAAAACACCCGTATTTGTACGTTTCTCTACCGTTGCCGGAAATAAGGGATCGGCAGATTTAGCTCGAGATGTACGAGGTTTCTCTACAAAATTTTATACCGAAGAAGGAATTTTTGATTTGGTAGGAAACAATATGCCTATATTCTTTATTCAGGATGCGATGAAGTTTCCAGATCTAATTCACTCCGTAAAACCTGAACCAGATCGTGATATTCCTCAAGCTGCTTCGGCACACGATACTTTCTACGATTTTGTATCTCACACCACAGAAACCTTGCATAATCATATATGGGTAATGAGCGATCGGGCTATACCTAGAAGTTTTAGAATGATGGAAGGATTTGGAATACACACCTTCAGACTTATTAATGCAGAAGGAAAATCGCATTTTGTGAAGTTCCACTGGAAACCTTTATTAGGAGTTCATTCGGTAACCTGGGACGAAGCTGTTAAAATTCATGGAGCCGATTCAGATTTTCATCGTCGAGATTTATGGGATGCTATTGAAGCTGGTCATTATCCTGAATGGGAATTAGGGTTTCAAATTGTTGCTGAAGAAGATGAACATAAGTTTGATTTTGACCTTTTAGACCCAACCAAATTAATACCTGAAGAAATGGTTCCTGTTCAACGCATCGGAAAAATGACTTTAAATAGAAATCCAGATAATTTCTTTGCGGAAACAGAGCAAGTCGCTTTTCATCCAGGACATTTAGTGCCAGGACTCGATTTTACGAATGATCCTCTATTACAAGGAAGACTTTTCTCTTACACCGATACTCAGCTATCACGTTTAGGAAGTCCAAATTTTCCAGAAATTCCTATCAACCGACCGGTGAATGAGGTACACAACAATCAACGAGATGCGCACATGAGAATGACCATTAATAAAGGGAAAACAGCTTATTTTCCTAATTCTATAGGTGGAGGTTGTCCTCATCTTGCAAAAATGGCCGAAGGAGGATTTACTTCTTATGAAGAACGAGTTGATGCTAAAAAAGTACGTGGTAGAAGCGAAAGTTTTAGCGATCATTTTAGTCAGCCTGCTCTCTTTTATCGCAGCCTAGAAGACTGGGAAAAAAATCATGTGGCAGATGCTTATACCTTTGAAATAGGAAAATGTACCTATAAACATATAAAAGAGAGAATGCTCTATTTAATTGCACAAATAGACAATGATCTCGCTCAAAAAGTAGCCAAAGGTTTAGGGCTTGAAATTCCAGATAGTGTTGAAGAACCCGTAAATCAAGCTATTGGAGCCGATGCCGATGTTGAAAAACACCAACCCGGAAAAAAGAAAAACTACTTAGATAAATCATCAGCTTTAAGTCAGACTTTCTTAAAAAACGATAGTATTGTAAGTCGTAAGATTGCAGTTCTAGTAAGCGATGGGTTTGGCGGAGAAGAATTAGATACTATGAAGAATGCTTTAGAAAATAAAGGTGCCGTCGTTAATTTAATTGCTCCTCACGGTGGAGAAGTAACTTGCGATAAGAATAAAAAGCATAAAGTAGATGCAGCGCTCTTAACTACAGAAAGTGTATTATTTGATGCTCTTTATATTCCTGGAGGGGAAAAAAGTGTAAAATCTTTATTAGATGAAGCCAAAGCGAAAAAGTTTATCAACGAATCATTAAAACACTGCAAGCCTATTGCGGTAAGTAATGAAGGCGAAGAGTTATTTAATGCAACCTACGGTAAAGATTTTAAAGATGACTCGAGCGTATTTATCAATAAAGATGCAGATAAATTCATTGGAGGAATTGCACAACACCGTAACTGGGATAGAGAAGAAAAAGCGAAAAACATTCCTGCTTAAATAAACACTTATTAATTATTTAACTAAGGCTATGTGGTATACATGGCCTTTAGTTTATATTATAAAACCATTAATTCCTATAAAAAATGCAGAATAAAAAAATGTCATATCATCCTATAATTATAGGCTCCGCTTTAATTTTAGGTTTGTATTTTTTAATCATGGGTCTTATTCAAATTCAAGGTTTTCTTGCTCCACTAGTAATTGCAGGAGTTTTAAGTTTGTTGATTTATCCGCTTTGTAAAAAGATAGAAAAAACTAGACTTTCAAAATCATTAGCCTCCTTAATTTCATCTATCATTTTATTTATAATTTCTTTAGGTATTCTAGCCATTGTATTTTTTCAATTTCAAAGTTTTATAGAAGAATGGCCTACGATTAAGGAAAATATGAAGCCTAAAATTGAAGAATTAAAAAGCTTTGCTATTGAAAATACTCCTGTAAATTCTAATGATATAGAAACTATTACTAGTAATAACGGATTAAGTGGTATTGGTTCTTTAGTTAATAAACCAGGTAATAAAGCTATGCAATTCTTAAGTGGTACAAGTGCTTTTATCGCTAATTATCTTTTGGTATTTATCTATGTTTTCTTTTTACTTAGGTATAGAAAACGATTTTTAATTTTCTTAATAAGATTGTTTCCTAAAAAACACAAAGATGAAATTGAAGAAACTTCTAGTGAGCTTACACAAGTAATTTCTCAATATTTAATTGGTAAATTATCTCTCATGGGCATACTTGCTATAGCTTACAGTATAGGATTAGGAATATCGGGAGTAGAGAATTTTATTTTAGTTAGTATTATAGCTTCTCTCCTTACTCTAATTCCTTATATCGGAAATATAATTGGCTTTTGTCTTGCTTTAGCATTCGGTTATTTAGTTTCAGGGGATATAGGAGTACTCATAGGAATTCTCATCACCTTTACAGTTTCTCAATTTTTAGAAAGCTATGTTTTACAACCCTATATTATTGGAGGACGAGTGAACCTGCATCCTTTTTTGGTGATTCTAATGGTTATTATAGGAAGTGCGGTTTGGGGTATTTCAGGGATGATATTAGCTGTTCCGCTTACGGCAATTTTTACAACCATTGTTTTACATATACCCTCGCTAAAACTTGTCGGAGAATTATTTCAGAATGAAGCTATAGAAAAGTAGAAACACTATAAAACAATCGAGCATGTTTTTAATTATATATACCAGTGTGATAGCAACCACGATGATGACCTTATTTAGCTATCTTTATTCTGAATTTAAAAATGAAAAATTCAAAGAACCACAGTTAATTAATATTTTAATCAACCGCCTTCCTAATGTCTCATCTTCAATCGGAAACAACAATGTGTTAGGCTGGTTCATTCATTACATTATAGGATTTATTTTTACGTGTCTCTTTTTTGTATTTTGGGAATTTACAGATTTTTCTCCTTCTTGGTTAAATGGAAGTATTTTAGGGTTTATCGCTGGTATCATTGGAATTTCAAGTTGGAAAATAGGATTTTATTTCCATCCCAAACCTCCATCTATTCAATTCTCTCATTTCTACTTTCAGTTGCTCATAGCACACATTCTTTTTGGTGTGAGTAGTATTGGATATTTAAAATTTTTAACCTAGGAAAGCTAATAAGACTTATTACGAATATAAAAATAGTACACCATATAAACGATGTCTAACATTTAAGAATTTAAGATGGTCTATAGATTATTTAACATTTCAACCGAAACTTTAGTGTTCATGTTTTTGTGTGCAGTGGGATTGTATATAGGGATTATTCTATTTACAAAATGGTCTGGAAAACGAAGTTTTTCAAAGATGTCGAGTTTTGATTTTGCCATGACTGTAGCAATCGGATCTTTATTTGCTACTGTAATTTTATCATCATCAGTTAATTTAACAAAAGGCCTTATCGGATTGGCTATGTTATACCTTTTACAAATGTCGGTAGCATTGTTAAGAAGGTTTAAAATTGTACAATCTTTAGTTGATAATCGTCCGCTTTTATTAATGGACGGAGAAACCATCCTTCATGATAATTTACGAAAAGCACGCCTAACTGAATCTGATCTACGTGCTAAATTAAGAGAAGCTAAGGTAATTGAATTGACTGAAATTAAAGCGGTTGTTTTTGAAACTACAGGAGATATTTCTGTTCTTCATACAGCAGATCATTCAAAAAGATTAAATGATTATCTATTAGAAGATGTAGAGGAATAGTATCACTTTTTAATTATTATAATTTATAAGTATGAAATTATTTAACACCATGAATATTGATAAATTTGATAGGGTTGCTTTCATCGGCGGTTTGTTAGCTACCATTATCACTTCTACAGGAATGTTTTTAATGGGACATATTTCTGGTTTGGAAGCAAAAGATTTAATCACCTCTTCCCTCCCAAGACTTAATACCTTTTTCAATACAGTTGTACTAGGATCGGCTACAATTTTAACTCTGTTACTTACTTTAACTAATATTAGTTCAGGTTCAAAATCTACACTAAAAGAAACATACTACAAGAGAATACTTAAAATTGCAAAATTAGATGCCAGTGTTTTTATCGTAAGTGTAATCACTTTTTTATTAATGAATAATCCTTTAATAGAGGCAGATAGCATTGATATGAAATACTACAGCTACCTTTATTATGTATGGTCCTCTATTTCTAGCATTGTTTGTGGAGCCATTGTAGCAGTAATTATTATGCTATATTATACCATCACCACACTTATTTCTATTGTAGGATTAAAAGTGGAAGATCATCCAGTATTACAAAAAGAGGATGAAGATGAGTAATATGTCTCATGTTTAAAGCAAGTAAGCAGAACTAAAAAGTTCCTACCACCCCAATTTGAGTTCCTCCAAAGCGTAGTTGCCAAGAGACTCTAGATTGTTTTTTTTCAGTTTGGGTGATATCGTCATTCATTGCTTTATCTAAATAGTTATCTACAGCATCTACTACAAAAACGGTAAGTGCAGTACTTAATGCTACATCGGTAAGCCAATGTGCTTCTGACCATAAACGAGATACAGGTGAAACCATACCCGCACCTATTAAAGCACCTTTTACCCAAATATTATCGAACTGCTTGGATAGCGCATAAAAAGTTGTAAACGAAAGAATAGTATGCCCCGAAGGAAAAGAATGGTAACCTCCTTCACTACTAAAAGGCTTAAAAGTTAAACTTCCTCCGGCATTAGGCCTTGCTCTACCCGTTACTGTTTTACTTACAGTTTGGATAAGGCCAGCAGCACTCGCAGAGGTAATCATTAATATTCCTGTTTTTCGAAGCTTTTTACTTTTTGTAAATAAGCCTGCTAAATAAATAGCACTATTTACCCCGTAATTATTTTGAGGACTCCCAAAATACCATCCAAAATCTTTAATTATACCTGGTACATCGTCAGACTGATTATCAAAATATCTATTAGCTCTTTCATCTAAAAGATTTAATCCTGCTGTACCTACAATTACACCTCCTAAAACTGCAAAATCGTCTTGATCCCATTCTAAAGGTCGGGTGTAAACATGCTTAAACCCTCCCCACATAAGCTTAGCGTCATGCTTCGCTAACCCCCAAGTGGTAATGTCTTTTTCTTCTTTAGCTAACTCTAATTTATCTTCTTGGGCTGTTGTTGTTTGTATGGTAAAAAGTAGACTGAATATTAAAAGAAAAAACTTCATCATATAGAGTGTTTTAAAGATCTATTAAAGATTAGCAACGGGTTATGAAATACTTATTTATGAAATAATTTACCGGCAAAAATACGAATAACATATTATAAATGAAGAAAAGAAATATTTCTTTAAAACGAGATCTCACAAACTGAAATTTCTATTTAACAGATAAAGTTGCTTCTACGCTAATTTAGGAAGACGAATTTTTAGTGAAGGTATTAATGCTTTTTTAAAAAAAATCAACTGCAATCTCTTTCCGTTACGGTAATCCGTAAGGAAAGCTTAGCAAAGTTTAAAATTTTTGCATTGTCAATAACCCCTCAAAAATTAGAGCTTTGAACCCCTTACTCCTCTTTCTATTAACTCCCATACTCAGTATAATTTTTGTAAGCAACATTATAAATAATTATGCTACTCAACCTTTCACGAATGAGTTAACTCACCGTACAAAAAAAATAGATTTAAATGAGCCCAATAGATTAAAAGATAGCGGCTATGTGGTGATCAATTTAAAAAGAATTCACTTTTCAGTAAAAAAGGACAATAATTTAAACTAAGCTTATACCGCAAATTACATTTGTATTATACCTCAAAAAAAATCATAAACTACTTTGTATTCATTTACGAATATTAAATGTAAAACCTAATAAAAACTCAATTATACGTACTGCTATTTCAATTTAAAATAGAATAAATTAAGTCGGCCAAATTGTAAATTTTAGTTTGTATTTTCGAGGAATGAAAAAAAGCTATATTTCATTCCTTTTTTTATGCTTTTATTTAGCAACATACCTTATTCCTATTTCCGTTAAGGGACAAGAGCAATTAAAAGATAGCTCTTCCTATTATCAACAGCTTTATTTAACTAGCCAAAATACTGAGTCTCTTTTAAAAGCTTATGATTTTTTTGACAGGTCCCAACAATTAGTACACTCTCAAAATAAGAAACTAAAGGAAGCTTTAGCTTATAACCATCAAGCTATAATTCAAAAAAAATTAGGTTTTTTAGTCGATAGCGAACAATCTGCCATAGAGGCTTTAAAACTCTTAGAAGAAGTTAAAACTACCTCATCTCAAGTTAAGCAAATTCAGCTTAGCTTAAATAATCATTTAGGTAAAACCTATAGAGAATATAAAAATTACACTAAAGCCCGCTCCTATTATCAAAAAGCGCTCACTTTAACCGACTCTGATAAATATAAAATTACCCTAATTAATAATTTGGGAGTAACTTATGCCAAAGAAAATAATTATCCTGAAGCTACCAATTATTTAAAAAAAGCCTACCAATTGAGCTTGCAATCTAAAGACATTATTCAGCAAGCAAGAGCTTTAGATAATCTAGGAGTTTTACAAACCCGACAAGACCATCCAGATGCCTTAACACATTTAAACCAAGCTTTAGAATTACGAGATTCAATAGGCTTTACGGGTGCACTACTCACTAGTTACCTTCATCTAAGCACTTACTTTAAGCATAACAATGATCTAGAAACTGCTAAAATATGGATAGAGAAGGCTAGCCAACTTGCTCAAGAAACGCAAAATGTACCTGCAATTGAAGAAGTTCTAACTTTAAAAATGGATCTTAAAAATGATATAGATTATCGAGCTTTAAAACATATAAAAGATAGTATCGCTTTCGCGGAAATTACTGCAGCTAATAAATATATATCCTTTAAATACGAGAAAGCAAAAGAAAAAGAACGCGCCGATTTAAATGAACTTTTAAAAGAACGGGAGCAAAAAAAGAAAATATTTTATCAAAGTGGCGGTCTTCTCTTATTGGTAATTTCTATTGCTACCTTTTTTATTCTAAAGATGCGGCATAGACGTGATAAATTAAATGAAGTTATTAAAAGTGAAGGGAGAATTGCTAAAAAAATTCATGATGAAGTAGCCAACGACGTTTATCAATTGATGACAAAAGTGCAAACTCAAACAGTATCTCCAACTACTCATACGTGGTTAGATGATTTAAACCAAATTTATAATAAAACAAGAGATATCTCTAGAGAAAACAGTGTACTCTTACGTGAAGAACCTTTTGATGTCATACTTCAAAACTTATTTTTAAACTTTAAAACCAAAGAAACCTCTATTGTTCATACTCCTTTATCTAAAGTCAATTGGAAAAGTTTATCTAAAGTGAAAAAAATCACTATTTACCGCGTATTGCAGGAGTTATTAATTAATATGAAAAAGCACAGTCAAGCTAAATTAGTAGTTTTTAAATTTGAACAAAATAGCTCAAAAATATTTATTACTTATAAGGATAATGGCTTAGGAACTCTCTTAAAAGACAAAAATGGTTTGCATTATGCGGAATCCCGTATGCAGTCTATTGGAGGAAGTATTACTTTTGATACACAACCTCAACAGGGTTTTAAAGCCGTATTAAAACTGTAGTTTATGTTTACAAAAGTATTAGTAGCCGAAGATTTAAAAAGCATCAATCATGGTGTTATAAGTGTATTAGATAAATTAAATATTAAAAATAGAGTTGATTCTCAATATTGTGACGATGCTTACCTTAAACTTAAGCGATCTTTTATGGACGGAGAACCTTTTCAATTATTGATTACCGATCTTTCCTTTAAACAAGATTACCGAAACGAAGAATTAAAAGGTGGTGAAGAGCTTATTGCAAAAATAAAAAAAGAATATCCTCAATTAAAGGTGATAGCTTATTCTATAGAGGATAGAGCACAAAAAATAAATTCGCTTTTTTCTCAGCTAAAAATTGATGCGTATGTGTGCAAAGGAAGAAAAGGCTTACAAGAACTAGAACAAGCCATTCTTAACGTCTATAATGATGAGACCTTTCTATCTCTAGAGGTAAAAGATGCTATTTCAGACCCGAATCAGTTAGAAATAGATGACCTTGATTTAGAAATTATTAGTGCTTTATCAAAAGGATTATCACAAGAGCAAATTTCTTCTTTATTAAAAGAAAAGAATATGAGTCCTAATAGTTTAAGTACTATAGAAAAGCGACTTAATAAATTACGTATACAGTTTCAGGCTAATAATGTAACTCACCTTGTAAGCATGTTAAAAGATTTAGGTTTTATATAAAAGAGAGTTATTTAACCATTTTATAGCCGGTAAATAATTCTGTTCTAAAGTGGTTTTATCAGTCAAATAAAAATTCTTTATTTTAAAATCACTACCTAAGAATTTGTTGGTATGTTATTTGTTCAAACTGATGCCATGGAACTACCAAAAGAACATAAAGAATATAAAAAAGGCTTTGTAACCATAAAGGGAGCCAGACAAAATAACCTCAAAAATGTAAGCTTAGAAATACCTAGAGATGCTTTGGTGGTATTTACAGGAATTTCTGGATCTGGAAAATCATCTTTGGCATTTGGTACATTATATGCCGAAGCACAACGAAGATATTTAGAGTCCGTATCGCCTTATGCTCGAAGGCTTTTTAATCAAATGCCTATTCCTGAGGTTGATGAAATTGAAGGTCTACCTCCAGCGGTTGCATTACAACAACAAAGGGGTTCGGGTACTACGAGATCCTCTGTAGGCTCGGTTACTACTTTATCTAATTTACTTAGAATGCTTTATTCCCGAGCTGGTGACTACCCTAAAGGTCAACCTCTTTTATATGCAGATTCTTTTTCTACCAACACTCCAGAAGGTGCTTGTCCAGAATGTCACGGACTTGGTAAGGTTTACCAAGTAACCGAAGAAAGCATGGTTCCTGATAATACTTTAACGATTAGAGAAAAAGCTATCGCTGCGTGGCCAACAGCTTGGCAAGGCAAAAATTTAAGAGATATATTAGTAACATTAGGTTATGATATAGATACACCCTGGAAAGACCTTTCACAAAAAGATCGCGATTGGATTTTATTTACGGAAGAACAACCTAAAGTTCCTGTTTACCGCAATTTAAATCGAGAAGAAGTTCAAATAGCTCTAGAACAAAAGAGCGAACCTAGTTATATGGGGACTTATACAGGAGCAAAAAAACACGTGTTACATACGTTTTCAAATACTCAAAGTAAACTTATGAAAGAGCGTGTAAAAAAATACATGCTTAGTAAAGAATGTCCTGCTTGTCACGGTAAACGTTTGCGTAAAGAATCACTATCTGTCAAATTTGCGGGATATGACATAGCAGAAATTTCAAGATTACCTTTAAAAAAATTATACTCCATTTTTTCACCTTACAGTGATGGATCTGCTTTAGAGTTAAATAAGTTAAGTGAAAAACATCAAGAAAAAGAAATCGTTGCACAGCGTATTGCCGAGGATTTAATTGGTCGAGTTTCAGTTTTATTAGAGTTAGGATTAGGTTATTTATCTTTAGAACGCAGTACACCTACTCTATCTCCTGGCGAACATCAACGTTTAAGACTCGCTACTCAGGTACGTAGTAATTTATTCGGAGTGGTATATGTCTTAGATGAGCCTTCTGCAGGTTTGCATCCAGCTGATACCAAAGCTTTACTGAAGACTTTAGATAGATTAAAAGCAAGCGGAAATTCCCTCTTTGTAGTGGAGCATGAAATAGATGTAATTCATCAGGCCGATTGGATCGTTGATGTTGGCCCAGAGGCTGGTGAAGGTGGCGGAGAAATTTTATATAGTGGTCTTCCCGAAGGCTTAAAAAACATAGAAAGATCTAAAACAGGTATTCATCTTTTCAATAAGAACTCTTTTCAAAAAACACAGACTAGAGAACCTGAAGCTTGGTTAAAATTAAGCGGAGTAACTCGAAATAATTTAGAAGACCTAGAGATTTCTTTTCCGCTAAGGACATTAACCAGTGTAACAGGAATTTCAGGATCGGGAAAAAGTAGTTTGGTAAGTCAGGTTTTAGTCGATTTAATGAATCAACACCTGGGGAATAAAACCTCATCTGAAGATGAACTTGATGAAGCTTCACAACAAAACCCTATAGAAACTCTTCAGGGAGAAATTATCGCTGGCGCGGAAATGATTCAACGTATGATCGTGGTCAATCAAAAACCTATAGGTAGAACACCTAGATCTAATTTAGCTACCTACACTGGTTTATTTGATGTCGTAAGAAAATTATTTGCTTCTACTGAACTCGCAAAGTCCCGTAAATATACTGCAGGTCGATTTTCTTTTAATGTAGGAAAAGGACGTTGTCCTAATTGTGAAGGAGAAGGCTTTGTCATGGTAGAGTTACTTTTTTTACCAAGTGTATATGCTCCTTGTCCTGTTTGCGAAGGTTCTCGCTATCATAAAGAAACTTTAGAGGTTACTTATCGCAAAAAAAATATTGCTCAAATTCTAGATATGACAGTTGATCAAGCTTCATCCTTTTTTGAAGATGAAGATCGTGTTAAACGCCCTCTTCAAGTATTACAAGAAGTAGGCTTAGGTTATTTACGACTAGGACAATCTGCCACAGAACTTTCGGGCGGAGAAGCCCAACGCATTAAGTTAGCTAAAGAATTACAACGTGCAAACCGTGGAAACACCTTATATATTTTAGACGAACCTACAACAGGATTACACCCCACTGATGTTGAAAAATTACAACTTCAGTTAACCAAATTAGTAAACGCAGGAAATACTGTTATTGTGGTAGAACATGATATGCAAATCATTGCTGCAAGCGACTGGGTTATTGATATTGGTCCGGGAGCAGGAGATGAAGGAGGAAAAGTAGTTGTGGCTGGAACACCAGAGACAGTTGCAAAAAACAAACAAAGTAAAACTGCCCCTTACTTGCATCAAACGTTATATGGCAGACCTTAATATGATAGAACTTTACAATCAGTAAATTTACTAGCGTGAGTTTACTGGTTTATTAATGACAAGAGTGATTAGCCGAAACTTCTTCAATAGATACTGTTGATGAAGGAGAGATATAAGGTATATTTAATCCTAAACCTCTCAATATAAATAGTACTCCCATAATAATTACGAAAACTGGAATAGCTTTCATTATTTTTTTCTTAAAGTTTGTATTAAGAAAATTTCCAATATAGGTTGCAATAGTCATTAAGGGGATGGTTCCCATTCCGAAGAAAACCATATAGAGACTTCCCTCCCACCAACTACCCGATGCAAGACTACCAAAGACAGCCATATAAACTAAACCACAGGGTAAGAAGCCATTTAAAAATCCTATGGTAAAAAAACTATCCATTGATTTTCGCTTGAGTTCTTTTCCTAAAGCAGATTTAACTTTTCCCACCCATTTATATATAAATTTCGAGCCGTTGTATTTACTAAAAATTTTAGAAGGCAATAAAATGATTAAGATCATAAGTATTCCAATGGCTATGGAAATATGCTGTTGAAGTCCAAATAATTGTAAACGTCTTCCTAAAAACCCAAACAACAGTCCGATAATTCCGTAAGTAAATAATCTTCCGGCATGATAACTCAACACTTGCAATACTCGCTTTACGGAGTTTTTTCTATCTACTGGAAGTAAGAAAGCTATAGGTCCACACATGCCTACACAATGAAAACTTCCTAATAGACCAAATACAAGCGCTGTAATGAGCATAATTAGTAACTTATCTGTTTCTGGAAACGGTATTTTGTTCCTTCATATTCCCAATTGATGGTAATGTTCCAACGTCCTTCTAACAACTGATAATCTGGTATGAGCATAGCAGAATTAGTAAGCTTTAGCGGAAGTTCAAAATCTAATAATTTATTAGACGGCCTGTATAAAAATACTTCTCCTATAATTTTTTCTTTCTCAAAACCTTCCGGAAATTGAAGTAAATATCCGCTATTACTCTTAAATCCTTCTATCGGATTTTTCATTCTAGCTGTATTTTGCTCTGCATAAATATTACCTTGCAATTCCATTTCTTTTTGATAGTACCCTTCCGTAACTAAATCGTGTTCTAAATTATGATCTGTCGTCATACGATATACAAAAAATGAAATGAATCCTATAAAAAGAGTCATTACTATTACTAATCCCATTCCCCAATTAATTTTCATATGTTTAGCTTTTAGCGCTTATCATTCTTCTTTTTTTCTCTTCTTTTAGCTTTTCCACCATTTTTTTGGCTTTGCAAGAAGGATTATTGCCAGATTGTCCTTTTTGACATCCATTGCAACATTTTTTTTTAGTTTGGTTTTCCATTTGTTCTCAAATTTATATGAACTATTTTAATAAGTATCATTTATAACTTCTTGGACCTAAAAATGCGGTTCTGGTAGTTTCTATTTGTTCTTCTTTACTGAATACACCTATAACTACTTTATCTTTATCTCCACTCAACGCACTTGCATTAACCTCTATAAATAGCGTACCTTCTGCGAACTCCCCAGCTGGAATAGAAAAAGTATCGTGACTTACCACTGTTATTTTTCCTTTATGAGATAATAGTTTAAAACTGACATCTTCAATATCATTATTGGTCTTGTTTACCAATTTGTAAGTGTAAACATTGCTTATAATATTATCTGCCTTGCGTTCGTATAACTGGCCTGGTAGTCGTAAAATATCTGCTTCAACATCATTTCGTAAAAACAACATTCCTACTAAAACAGTGATTAAGATTCCAAGAACGATAGTGTATCCTTTTAGACGTGGAGAAAACTCAAATTTAGTTTTCTCTTCGATATTTTCTTCGCTAGCATATCGTATTAAACCTTTGGGTAAATCTACCGCCTCCATCATACTGTTACAAGCATCAATACAAGCTGTACAGTTTACACACTCTAACTGTGTACCGTTACGTATATCTATACCTGTAGGGCATACTTGTACACATTGAGAACAATCAATACAATCGCCTTTTCCTGTTGCAGCTCGATTTTCTTTCTTTTTAAATTTTGCTCGGCCTTTTTCTTTTTCTCCGCGTTTATGGTCATAAGCTACCACAATAGATTTTTTATCGAGTAAAACCCCCTGCAACCTACCATAAGGACAAACAATTATACATACCTGCTCACGAAACCATGCAAACACAAAATAGAATACACCCGTAAAAATAATAAGGGAGATTAAAGTGCTCCCATGCTGGGAAGGTCCATCAGTAATATAACGCACTAACCGATCGCTTCCGATAAGGTAGGCTAAAAAGATATTGGCAATTAAAAATGAAATTATTAGAAATACAGACCATTTTAAAGTACGCTTTAAAATTTTTTCTTTGTTCCACGGCATTTTAGCCAATCGCATTTGTTTGCCTCGATCTCCATCTATCCAATACTCTATGCGACGAAAGACCATTTCCATAAAAATAGTTTGGGGACATATCCAACCGCAAAATAGCCGACCGAATGCTACTGTAAAAAGAATAACAAACAGTACTCCTACCAACATGACCATAACGAAAATATAGAAGTCTTGCGGCCAAAAAGGAAATCCAAAAACGTTAAAACGTCGTTCTAATACATTAAAAAGTAAAAATTGATTTCCGTTTATTTTTATAAAAGGAGCAGTAAATAAAAAGAGTAAAAGAATATAGCTCACATATTTTCTATATTCATACCACTTACCTACAGGTTTTTTAGGAAAGACCCAAGCTCGTTTTCCCTCTTCATTGAGAGTCCCAATGGTATCTCTAAAATTATCTTTTCCCTGCTCTGCCATTAATTTTTGTAATTCTTTATTTTTTAGTATTTAAAAACAATAAGAATATTGCGTCATCCCAGGCCACTACACTATGCTTAAGGTTGATTGGAATATCATAACTTTCATAGCAAGCATATCGACGACTTTCTGAATTTGTATTAAAGTCTATCTCACCCTTTATGACCAATAATTTTGCTTTACACGGAGCCACATGTTCTGTTAATTCTACACCACGCTTTAATCCTATGGCTAAAACTTTTGTGCCATTTTCGTCAAGTATTTTTTTGATCACAGGTTGATCGCTCAACTTTAAGCTTTTAGCTAACTCGGTCATCATCTTTCAACAGTTTTGGGTTCAGGATTAATTTTAAAATTATTGAATAACATCTTCCGTTACAGGCTGATCTTCTATCATCACTTCTACGTTGGTGCTGTCTATCATTTTAACTTGAATTTCTTCTACAGGTGCATTTTCATCTACCCATATTTCGCCTTCAGCTTCTTTAGCGTCTGGAGGATTTGAACCATGTAAACTAATTACATAACTAGCTACTTGTGCCATTTCTGAAGGTTTTAAGTCTGATTTCCAAGAAACCATCCCTTTTCCTGCACGTCCTCCTTCTGAAATTGTTTTAAAAACATTTTTAACTCCTCCTCCTAAGATCCAATGATCATCGGTAAGATTTGGACCTATACCACCTGCTCCACCAACTTTGTGACAAGCAACACAATTACCTGTAAAAATGGTTTCACCTGCTTTAATATCACCAGCATCGGTTAATAGTTCAACCGTATTAAAGTCGACTAAATCTTTAGCATTTTTTTTGTATTCTTCAATCTCTAATTTAGCTTCTGCTACAGCTATTTGATATTCTTCATCTTGGTTTATGCCATCAAAAATATGATAGCGCGCCATATATACCACCGCAAAAATGATAGAGGCGTAAAAACCATATACCCACCATGGTGGTAATTTATTATCCAACTCACGAATACCATCATAATTATGGTCAAGAATAATTTCTCCTTCCTGCTCTATGGGTTGGCTTCCTAATAAATTTTTATAAGTCTCTTTTAACCATCTAAATTGATTCTTTTTCTCTAACACACGTTTCTCATCGTATTCCACTAGAGCTTCTGGTTTCAAGCTTCGGCGTAGAACACTTTCTAAGGCTCCTACACAAATTTCAGCTGCTGCATAGGCTATGATTAAAAAACCTAAAAGAGCCCACCACCACGCTTGTTCTTCAAAAACCGATGTTTCTCCTGTAGTACCAATCCAATTCAGGAAAAAATAACCAAAAATTGAAAATCCTATTATTCTTAAAATTGCTGTTGTCTTCATAGGGTTAATTCCTTTTGATTTTTATCTAATTCTAATGGAATGTTGCTTACTTCTGTGATATGTTCTTTTTTTGCGGTAAAAACCCACCAAAAAAGCACTACAAAGAAGATGAAAAAAATGAGCAGAGATATGATAGGGTAGATTGCTACCCCATCTATGTTTTCTAAGTTACCTTTTATAAATTTTAGCATAACTATTGATTTTTGTTAGCAGTTATTTCTTCTTGAGTTTTAATTTTTATATCTGTACCTAACCTCTGTAAGTATGCAATAAGTGCTACCACTTCCCGATTACGCATTTCAATAAATGTTTCTCCGTTTTCTTGAGCATATTTTTTATCGGCTTCATAGGTTTTAACAAAATCTGGATCTGCATATAGGTTTTTTTCTATTTGTGTTCCCTGCTCATCCATCCATTGTTGAGCGCGCTCTATTTCTTCTGGTGTATAAGGCACTCCAAGAGAAACCATCGCTTCCATCTTATCTTCAGTTTGAGATTTATCTAACTTACTTTTTATAAGCCATTTGTATGAAGGCATAATAGAACCAGAACTTGTACTTTGCGGATCATAAAAGTGATTTAAGTGCCAGTTATCGCTATACTTTTGCCCTACTCGCATTAAATCTGGACCCGTTCTTTTACTACCCCATAAAAATGGGTGGTCATACACATATTCTCCCGATTTTGAATACTCCCCATAACGCTCTACTTCGCTTCGGAAAGGTCTTATCATTTGAGAATGACAAGAAACACAACCTTCACGTATATAAATATCTCTACCTTCTAACTCTAAAGGCGTATAAGGTTTTACCGTAGAAATAACAGGTACATATTCATCTACCATTAAGGAAGGAATAATCTGAACCATACCTCCTATTAATATTGCGATTGTAGCAAAAATGGTTAATTTTACAGGTCTTCTTTCTAACCAAGTATGGTAACCTTCTTTTGAGGTACGTTTTTTAGTTACTTTTTGTAATGGTGCAGCTTCAGCTAGTTCATCTTCTACTTCATTCCCTTGACGAACAGTCATTACAATGTTGTACAACATAATAAATGAACCTACGATAAATAAAGTACCTCCTATAGCACGCATCCAATACATAGGAATGATCTCATTTAAAGTTTCTAAAAAGTTTCCATAAGTTAAAGTTCCATCAGGGTTAAACTGCTTCCACATAGAAGCTTGTACAAATCCAGCTACGTACATAGGAAGTGCATACATAATGATTCCTAAAGTTCCTACCCAAAAATGTGCATTGGCTAGTTTAGTTGACCATAATTTGGTTTTGAAAAGTTTAGGTACCAAATAGTAAATCATCCCGAAGGTTAAGAAACCATTCCAACCTAATGCTCCTACGTGAACGTGTGCAATAACCCAGTCACTAAAGTGAGCAATTGCATTTACATTTTTTAGAGATAACATAGGCCCTTCAAACGTAGCCATCCCGTAACAGGTAATTGCCACAACCATAAATTTAAGTACAGGATCTGTACGCACTTTATCCCAAGCACCACGCAAGGTTAAAAGTCCGTTAATCATACCTCCCCAAGAAGGTGCTAAAAGCATAATAGAAAATGCTACTCCTAGATTTTGCGCCCAATCGGGTAATGAAGAATACAGTAAATGATGTGGTCCTGCCCATATATAGATAAAAATTAAGGACCAAAAATGAACAATAGACAACTTATAAGAATAAACAGGTCTATTGGCAGCTTTCGGAACAAAATAATACATCAATCCAAGGAAAGGAGTGGTTAGAAAAAATGCAACTGCATTATGTCCATACCACCATTGTACCAAAGCATCTTGTACCCCAGCATATACAGAATAACTCTTTAATGCCGAAATAGGAAGTTCTATACTATTTACAATATGTAAAACTGCAACGGTTACAAAAGTTCCTAGGTAAAACCAAATGGCTACATATAAATGACGCTGCCTTCTTTTTAGGATAGTTCCTATTAAGTTAGCTCCAAAAGCAACCCAAATTAATGCTATTGCAATATCAAATGGCCATTCTAGTTCGGCATATTCTTTAGAAGTGGTGTAACCTAATGGTAATGTGATCGCAGCTCCTACAATAATGGCTTGCCAACCCCAAAAATTTAAATTACTTAACCAATCTTTCCACATTCTTGCTTTAAGCAATCGCTGGGAAGAATAATAGACCCCTGCAAAAATTGCGTTCCCTACAAAAGCGAAGATTACCGCATTGGTGTGTAAGGGTCGTAAACGCCCAAAACTTAACCAAGAAATACCATCGGTTACATTGGGAAATAAAAACATAAAAGCGAGCAGAAGTCCAACTGACATTCCGATAATACCCCAGAAGATAGTGGCATTCACAAACTTTTTTACGATCTTATTATCGTAGTAAAATTGTTCTGTTTGCATAATTTATTGGTTACTGGTTTTAATTAAATCTTTATTATTAGTTTCCTTTTTATTGTTTTTTGGATGAACAAGTTCATCTTCAAATAGCATTCTCACGGAGGGCGTATAAGTATCATCGTATTGCCCCTTCTTTACGGAATAAATAAATGCGATAAAGAATATGATAGCTACGATAACGCTTACGGTAATTAATACATAGATGATACTCATGCTTACTTTATTGATAGTGTAAAATTACCGTGATGATGTTTCCTAAAAGATGACTTTTGTCAGTTAAAGAAAATTTATTTGAATTCATTTTTTAATTAAAAACGACTTAACTTCTTTTCATTATCAAGAGTTTTTGAAGGTTGTTTTCCGTTCTAGTAAATACGTACTTATAGTGGTAAACACTACAATACTTATCGAGCTAAGGGGCATTAAAATAGCTGCTACTACAGGAGCTAGATTACCTGTAATGGCAAAACCTAATCCTATTAGATTATAAAAAAGAGAGAAAACAAATGCGTATTTAATAATCCGTATAGATTTCCGCGAAAGCGACATAAACTGAGTTAATCCTTGTAATTTTTTAGCATCGATTATCCCATCACATGCCGGGGAGAAAACATTTATATCTTCGGAAACTGCTATACCAACATCGCTTTGAGCCAGTGCTCCAGCATCATTTAATCCATCACCAACCATCATTACTTTTTTACCTTGCTCTTGTAATTTTTTAATGTAACGGAGTTTATCGTTTGGTTTCTGGTTAAATTTTAATTGTGAGAATGGTGGTAATTGACTTTTAAGAAATTCTCTCTCGCCATCATTATCGCCTGAAAGCACCACAAGATTTGCGGTTTCACTCAATTTTGCAAAGAGTTTTTTCATTCCTTCCCGATAATTGTTATGCAGTACGTAACAACCTTTGTAGTCTTTATTTATACTTATATGAACTTGGGTCGTTTCGGTTTCAGAAGTTAGATTTTTGTTTCCTACAAACGCATAACTCCCAACTTTAACGCTTGTGTTTCCGTAAAGTCCCGAAATTCCTTTTCCAGTCTTTTCTTCAAAATCATCTAAAATATAGATCTCATTTCCTTGAAGAAATTCATACAAAGCTCGACTTAATGGATGGTTAGATGCTCGTAAAGTGCTGGTTAGGACTTTTTGTTCAATCTCTGTGAGCGATATACCTTGATAACTGATTAAGTTTTTGCTATGCGTAGTAAGAGTTCCTGTTTTATCAAAAACTACTGTATCAACTTTTGCCATCTGTTCGATAACCAAACTTTCTTTGAGGTACAAATTGTGTTTTCCAAAAATACGTAGCATATTACCCAATGTAAAAGGTGCTGCAAGTGCGATTGCACAAGGACAAGCAACTATAAGAACCGCTGTAAAGACATTAAAAGCAATACTCAAATCCTTAAAAAGCCAAAAAATAGTAGATAGTACCGCAATACTTAAAATGACGAGTGTAAATCTTCGGCTTATTTGATCGGTAATATTTTCAAAAGTGAGGGCTTTGTTCTTACTAAACACCTCATTATTCCATAACTGTGTTAAGTATGATTGCTCTACTTTTTTGGTCACTTCAATTTCAATAATTCCTGCTTGTTGCTTTCCGCCGGCATATATTTTATCTCCAGAATATTTAACTACAGGTGCTGCCTCTCCCGTGACGAAACTATAATCTATAAGTGCAGCTCCCTTTATGAGAATTCCATCAGTTGGGATAAGTTCGTTATTACGTATTAAAATGCGATTGCCCGGCTCAAGTTCATATACAGGTGTTTGAATTTCAGTTTTACTG
The DNA here is from genome assembly GCF_008017825.1 of Mesonia sp. K4-1. Taxonomy (NCBI): domain Bacteria; kingdom Pseudomonadati; phylum Bacteroidota; class Flavobacteriia; order Flavobacteriales; family Flavobacteriaceae; genus Mesonia; species Mesonia sp. K4-1. Next base: position 418,817 of record NZ_VRLS01000086.1, on the reverse strand, counting down.
AAATTAGTTTTATCTGATTTTTTTTGATCGTGTTGATAGTTTTCAACTAATTGAGTGACAGCTATCGGAAAATAAGATTTATAATCTCTCTCAAAAGAAAGAAACGCATAGGTTTTTTGTTGAAAAAATTTACCTAACAATAAGAAGAAAACTAATCCCGCAAGACTATCAAAAAAGCCAGTCCCCCAATCCATTACAATTTCTAGGGTAGACCGTAAGAACAGTACCGAAATACCTATAGCAATGGGAACGTCTATATTTAAAATCTTAGAACGTAACCCCTTATATGCTGAAATAAAATAATCTCTACCTGAATAAAAAACCACAGGCACAGAAAATGCAAACATTAACCACCGAAAAAGTATTTTAAATTGATCTAGCCAAAATTCACTCACTTCAAAATATTCCGGAAAAGATAAAAACATGATATTTCCGAAGGCAAAACCAGCCACGCCCAACTTATAGATAAGGCTACGGTCTATTTTCTTTTCTTTTTTATTAAAATCCTCAAGTGAAATGCTTGGCTCATAACCAATTTTACAAAGTAATAAGACGAGTTCTTTTAGTGTTATTTCTGAATTATTATAGGTAATTCTAACCAATTTCTGCGGAAAATTAACTTGAGCATTTTTTATCGCTGGGTGAATTTTATTTAAATTTTCTAACACCCAAATACACGAACTACAATGAATATGAGGAACCACAAAGGAGACAATTTGAGTATCTTGCTCGTTAAACTCTAATAATTGATCTAAAATGTTTTGGTTATCAAGAAAATCGAACCTCCCCTCTATTTCTAGGGGTGTTTTACCAGGATTTGCTTGCAAATCGTAGTAATACGTTAAGTCATTTTCATGCAGAATTTCAAATACAGTTTTACAACCATTACAGCAGAAAAATTTATTCTGATGCTCAATTATCTTATCGGCACAAGGGTCTCCACAGTGATAACAGTTTTCCATAACTTCCTCTAAACTTATAGCAAAGGTCTAGAGAATGAAGTCTTAAAAAGATGACTTTTGTCAGTTTCACTTTTTAGATTTGGTTTTTGAATAATACCATTACTAAAATAAGCTCACTACGGAAAATTCTACATCAATATTTGAATATATATAATCGAAAAAGCATTGGAATCTTTTAGTCTCTTTCATTGACTACTGAAAAATACGCGTTAACTTGCCGACTTGGTTTTATAGATTATTCCATACACTAAAAAAGAACTTGAATGGCTATAGAGAATATTCCTGAAATTTACTTTGATACACCATCAAAAAGCAAAGACATTTTTGTGTACGACTTTAAAATGACTAGTGATGTTGTTAAAAGCAAGGTAAATTTAAGTATGAATATGTTCAGCTTTCTCCAAGTAGGAAAAAAGCAAGTTCATTTTGCAAACACCTCTAAAGCAGTTAATAGCGAACAGTCATTACTATTAAAAAAAGGGAACTGGCTTTGGACAGAGTTGTTAGATACCGAAGCGATTTACTATTGTAAACTCTTCTTTTTTTCTGAAAAAAAACTTACCGATTTTTTAAGCAAATACACTAAAGACGTTAAGCCATATCAAGAAAAAGTGCCTTATTTTGTGATTGAAAACGACGATTATATTGCATCTTTTATAAGCTCATTATCGTCTAAAACCTTTGAAAACAGTGCCTATTGTGATGCTATGCTATCGCTTAAATTTGAAGAAATATTACTGTATTTACTAGATAAATATGGTAATGAATTTGAGCATTACTTACACGCATTAATATCTAAAGAAGTTTCTCCTTTTAAAAACATTGTAGAAGATCACATACATTCTAATTTAAAATTAGAAGAAATTGCCTTTTTATGTAATATGAGTTTGTCTACTTTTAAAAGGCATTTTACTGCCGAGTATAAAGAAGCTCCAGGAAAATGGTTAAAAGATAAACGACTGCAAAAGGCAAAAGAACTTTTACAAGGAGGCGATTTAAAACCATCTGATATTTATTTAGATATAGGATATAATAACCTATCTAATTTTAGCATAGCCTTCAAAAACAAGTTTGGAATTAGTCCAACGGAAATATAAAAAACACAAAACATTTACAATAAATTGATTTTCATACACTTACACTTACATCAATATTTACTTAACATTAAAAAACACAACTTGAACTGTTTTCATAAGTTTTTGAACCATTTCAATAAATAAGAAACTCCTCTTCCATTATACATTTGTACCATCATTACAAACGCTTGGTTTTTCAAGCAGAATTTAAAAAAAATTAAAACACAGTAATATGGCAAATGTAACAAAACCCGATTTTAAAGAAAGATACGGGAATTTTATTGGAGGAAAATTTGTTGACCCAATTAAAGGTCAATATTTTGAAAACAGATCTCCCGTAGATGGAAAAGTATTTACCCAAGCAGCAAGATCTACACAAGAAGATATCGATCTTGCATTAGATGCAGCACACGAGGCTTTCCCAGCGTGGAGCAACTCATCTGCAACAGAACGTAGCAATGCGTTATTAAAAATTGCTCAGGTTATGGAAGATAACTTAGAGTATTTAGCAACCTTAGAAACTATTGATAATGGTAAGCCAATTCGTGAAGCACGTGCGGCAGATATTCCTTACTGTATCGATCACTTCCGTTATTTTGCAGGAGTTATTCGTGCAGATGAAGGTAGTATTTCTGAACACGATAAAGATACTGTTAGTATAGTATTACACGAACCAGTTGGTGTTGTTGGTGAAATTATTCCTTGGAATTTTCCAATGTTAATGTTAGCCTGGAAAATTGCACCAGCTTTAGCAGCAGGTTGTACAGCAGTGGTAAAACCCGCTGAACAAACACCTACGAGTGTTATGGCCTTAATGGAACTAATTGGTGATATTTTACCTGCAGGTGTACTAAACATTGTAACTGGTTTTGGTAAAGAAGCTGGTGCAGCCTTAGCAACATCTAAACGTATTGCTAAATTATCATTTACAGGTTCTACAGAAACAGGACGTACGGTATTGCATAATGCAGCAGAAAATATTATTCCTGTAACTATGGAATTAGGTGGAAAATCTCCTAATATTTTCTTCCCATCTGTAGCAGATCAAGATGATGAATTTTTTAGCAAGGCTGTAGAAGGTGCATTAATGTTTGCCTTAAATCAAGGTGAAATTTGTACATCTCCTTCTCGTATTTTAGTACACGAAGATATTGCAGATCGTTTTGTAGAAAAAATGCAAGAACGCTTAAAATTAGTGAAACCAGGAAACCCATTGGATCCAGAAACTATGATTGGTTCTCAGGTATCTAAAGCACAATACGAAAAAATATTAAACTATATTAAAATTGGTATTGAAGAAGGTGCAGCGGTGTTAGCTGGAGGTGATGCTGGTAATTATGAAGGTGAATTAGCCGACGGTTACTACGTTCAACCCACTATTTTAAAAGGAAACAATAAAATGCGTGTATTCCAAGAAGAAATTTTTGGACCTGTTGTAGCTTTAACAACGTTTAAAACAACGGAAGAAGCTATTGCTATTGCAAACGACACACCTTACGGTCTAGGCGCAGGGGTTTGGTCACGTGACGCTCACGAATTATACCAAGTACCACGAGCAATACAAGCTGGTAGAGTCTGGGTAAACCAATACAATACCTATCCTGCTCATGCACCTTTTGGTGGAGTTAAAGAATCTGGTTTTGGTCGTGAAAACCATAAAATGGCTTTAGATCATTATCGTGTTGTAAAAAACATGTTAATCTCTTACGATAAAAAACCAATGGGCTTCTTTTAATTAATATACACCTATAGATTTTTATATAAAACCCCAGATTTTTCTGGGGTTTTATTGTTTTTCATAGAAAGTAAAAAACCCAACTTTACAAAAAAAGGAAGCTCTAAATACAGTAAATCTCATCTCATAAGACTCAATTTCTCTAATTTTGATAGATAAATTGCTAAAAACTATTTGTTTTTCAGGCTAATTAATCACTGAATCAAAAATGATTATCAATAAATAAAGGTTTCAATTTTTCAATATGAGGCTTAATTAAACTATTTTTGCAATTCTATGAGTGATCACGAACATTCGCGTTGCGAGAATTGCATTATCAGACAAATGAATAGCTTTAAAGCCTTAAAAAAAGAGGAATTAAAGCAAATGGCCGATAACAAAAAAACCAAAACCATTAAAAAAGGTGAGATCATTTTCAAAGAAGGAGAACGCTTAGGTGGCGTGTTTTGCGTAAGAAATGGTATCTCCAAACTTTCTAAAATGAGTGATAATGGACGTGATCAAATCGTGAAAATTGCTACGAAAGGAGAGGTATTAGGTCATCGTTCAGTTATTTCTTCAGAAGCCACTAATCTAAGCGCCGTAGCCCTTGAAGATATGGAAGTCTGTTTTATTCCTAAATCCCATATTGAAGAGCCATTACAAACCAATCCTGTTTTCACCAATGCCGTTTTAAAGCATATGGCACAAGAATTAAAGTTTGCAGATGACATTATTGTTAATATGGCACAGAAATCGGTAAGACAGCGTCTTGCTGAAGTTTTACTTTACTTAGAAGAAAATTTTGGAATAGATAAAGATGGGTATTTATACCTCCAACTTTCTAGAGCTGATATTGCTGATGTAGTTGGAACTGCAACCGAATTATTAATTCGAACGCTTACTAAATTGAAAAAAGAAGGGTTGGTTGTAACAGCAGGAAAACGAATCCAAATACTCGATAAAAAAGCTCTTCTCCAAATCGTTGAAGGTTTATAAAATTTAAACTTTTCGATTTTTTATTTATAAATAATTTTCACTCTTTTCAATCATAATTTTTAGTTTGATTTCTGAAAAATTGATTTTTTTTAATTACGATTTTTTATCTCTTCTCGAATCGGAACGCATCGTAATTTCACTCTAACTTGTTGTTTTTTTTAAAACCGTTTGGCATACTATACCGACTCCTATATTTTAAAAAAAACCTGTATTAAATAAATGTATTTCTCCCTAAAACAATCATGATTTTAATAACAAAAAAATATACTTAAATACCATTTTACAAGTTATATTATTTAACTGTCGACAGAATACAACTTTCAGAAAGAATCTTTAATTTATTTTTAAAATCAATAGTTCCGACTAAAATAATTGTATTTTAAATGTCAATTAGTTTATAAAAACACTAAGTTAAAAAAATAAACTTTTTATTTAGGTAATCTATATTAAATATTTGGTTATCAAAAACATGATAATCATAAAAACAAGCAAGTGTCATAGTGTCAGTGTTCATAAACTCATTTAAAATCTTATTTTATAAAATCAATTTTACATCATGCAGAATTCCTTTTTATTTCTAGTTTTCTTATTCATAACCCTAACTTCTTTTGCTCAAAAAGGTCTTAAGGTGTATGACGAAAAAACTGAAAACGGATATGTTATTTACGCAAACAATAACGAATATTGTCCAGTCTCTGTAGAGTTCAATTTTAGTTTGAAAAACTTAAAATCTTCAAAAGATAATCAAAGAATTTTTGTTATTCCAGCTCAAGCGAAGAAGTTTAAAGTTTTAGAATTAAACATCAAGGAAAAGAATGAGGCTTATGGTTTCAATTATAATATAGCTTATAATATTGGCAATCATTTTCTATCAGAAAACTCTAAATCTTTTGAATACGATTTACCTTTTCCGACAAGTAAATCGTATTCAATTTACCAAGGCTATAATGGTAAATTTTCTCATCAGAATAAGAATGCATTAGATTTTGATATGCCTATAGGATCTAAAATTTTAGCAGTAAGAAAAGGGATTATCATTAAAGTAGTAGATAAATATAATAGATCGTGTCTTACATCTAATTGTAACCGCTACAACAATTTTGTCACTGTTTATCACGAGGATGGTACTTTTGCTGAATACACCCATATTAAATATAAAGGTTCTGCAGTTAAGGTGGGGCAGAAAATTGAAAAAGGGGAGCTTATCGCTTATAGCGGAAATGTAGGTTGGTCTACAGGACCACATCTTCATTTAGAAATTTTCACACAAAACATCAAAGATCGGAAAACTCTTCCCGTAAAGTTTAGAATAGATGACGGAAAAAAATCAGTTTACCTAAAAGAAGGTTCTACTTATCTTAGAGATTACTAAATTAAATTCATCTTTTAAAAACCACATGGTAATATAATTCTGAGACAAATCAACCTACACACAAAATATCTAATTTTAAACACGTTATACTTAATAAAAAAGATAACCTCACTGCCTAGTGATTAGTAAATTGATATTCTCCTATAGAAGGTCATCCTTTTTAATTACATTTTTGATGAAATGCTGGGGAAAGGTCTCTTCTTATCTCATATAAATAACGATGTTCAAAACTATTTCTGCTCATCATCTTTTATCGTTAACAAAACATTACCCAAATTAAATATGCTTTAATTCTAATAAGTATTAAAATCGATTTAATGCTTAATTTACCGATTAAAAACGCTAATCTATTCTTACTCAAAGTTATGGTAACAAAAACCTAAAATTTAGAAAAACTTCTCTTCATAGGTAAAATCTAATTTAGCACTTCAAAAACTAATACTTATGAAAAACAAACTACTACCCTTTAATCAAAAAAAAATCATTTTTCTAACTTTTTATATTTTTTCAATATTTACGAGTTGGGGACAGATTAATGAAAACTTTAATTCAGGTCTTTCAAATTCTTATACCACTGGAACAGTAAATTTATCTAGCGGAAATTGGCAATTAGTTAATGTATTTCAAGAAAGTTCTGGAAACTCTAGAGGCAACTCAGGATTTGCAGCTAGAATTAATGATGATAAGTCAGGATCTTCACTTACCACTCCAGAAATAACAACAGGAATTGGTGAAATATCTTTTTGGTATCGCGAATTAAACAATGGTGGAGGGATTTTTCAAGTTCAACTATCTACCGATGGTACTACTTTTACAGATATTACTACACCTCAAAACTTTTCTGGACAAGTATACCAGCAATTCAGTTACACTTTGAACAATTCTTCAACTTCTTTATATATAAGAATATTGAGTGATGATCAACCAGGTCACTTGATTGTTGATGATGTTGCAATAACACAACCAGTAAATTGTAGTGGGGCACCTACTGCTCAAGCTTCTAATATATCATTTACCCCCAACTCCTCAACCAGCGTAGATATAAATTGGAATGCTGCCACGGGAGGTGACAGCTATATTTTAGTATTAAATGAAGGAACTAACGCATCATTCACACCTTTAGATGGACAAGATTACAGTTCTGATACTGGTAATAATGATTTTAGTTTAGCTGTAGATCAAGGGTCAGGCAATAAAGTAGTGTATAACGGTAATTCAACCTCTACTACAATAACAGGATTAACGGTGGGTAATGATTATTATGCTCAAGTATTTGCTTTCTGTTCTAATGCAAGCAATGATTATATAATAACTACAGGAAATGAAAATGACGGAAGCCAACAATATGCACCATCACTAACCTATTGTACAGTAAATGGTGATACAACTTTTAACACATCAATAACTTTAGTTGATTTTAGTGATTTAAACAATAGTTCGGGAGCAGATCCTAGTGGTTATCATGATTTTACTTCACAAACAGCTACTGTAATCAAAGGAACTAGCGAAGATTTGACAGTAAACCTAAATACTGCGGGAAACTATACAGTTTACTCCAAAGCTTGGATAGATTGGAATAATAATGGAGATTTTTTAGATGCAGGAGAGGAATATGACTTAGGAAACGCCAATGACGTTTCTAACGGCTCTACCAATTTAAGTCCGTTAGCTATAAATATTCCAACAAGTGCAATTACAGGAAATGTAAGAATGAGAATTGGTTGTAGGTTTGATAATTATCCTACAAATCCATGTTCTAATATAGATGATGGGGAGTTTGAAGATTATACCATTGCAGTTTCTGATAGTTCATTAGATATCACCACAGAAATTTACGAACCTTCCTCCCAAGTAACATCTAGTATTGTAACCGCCGCAAATACAACCACTAGCAGTACAGCTGAAGATATTTTTGGATTTATAATTGAAGATCAAGCGAGTGGTGATGGCTTAGCAACTAATGTAACTCAAATGAGTTTTGTCCCAGGACCTCATAATACCGCCGATTGGACAGACCTTTTACAAGGAATTACCCTAATCGATGAAAACTTAAACACTTATTCTCCAACGGTTACGATTAGTGATCATTTAATTACATTAGATTTTAGTACACCTATAAGTATCGCTGATGGTGCCTCTCTAGAATTTCTATTAGGTATTTATCTAAACACAACAAATATTGTAGATGGCAGTATTATTCAATTAGAGATCCCCTCTTCAGGGCACGGTTTTAAAGCTAACACAAACGGTTCTAATATTATAGATCCATTATCCTTAGGTTCCGTTACCGGAAATAGTTTTACTATTGATATTGATGCGACACAACTTCAATTTACGCAGCAACCTACTACAGCTATCGTAAATCAAAATATGAGTCCTGCTGTGAGCGTATCAGGTGTTGATACCAACGGAAATATTGATTACGATTATAACTTAGATATCACGATTAACTCTTCTGGAAGTTTAAGTGGATCTCCAGTTACTGAAGCTCCTATAAACGGTGTGGCTACTTTTTCTACACTTAACCATAATGCAATAGCATCAGGTGTAACTCTAACTGCTTCCGACGGATTATTTACAAGTATCACCAGCAACACTTTTGATATTACAGATGCTCCTTCTGTTCCTACTCCTGGAGTTATTTTCATCACAGAAGTATCCGATGCTTCTTCATCAAGTAATGAATATATCGAGATTTATAATAATTCATCTAATGCAATAGACTTGACTACCACCAAACTTGTAATGCTAACAGCAGGAGTAGTTTGGGACTTAAAAGATTATATACCCACTACAGTTCCAGCGAACGGATTTTTAATAATTTCTAGAGGAAATGATCTTTCCTCTTTTGTTGCGGAATTTGGTGCTTTAAATGCAAACACTAACTTTATGCAAGGGACTTCTGCCATGTATTTTGGTGCAGGAAGAAGATGGCAACTGTATGAAGGTGGAACAGAGAATACAGCAGATGGCACGCTAATCGATGATACAAAAACTGATGTCGCTGATAAGGACAGAGATTACCAAAACATTTTTACAGGAGAATTTATTAATGATTCTTATGCTAATGCTAACCCTGGAGAATTAGATTACTTAGTATTTTCAAATGGAGCATGGGTAAACAACAATGCAATAGATAACTTAAATGATCAAGATGTATTGTTTTACGATAATTTTACAACTTCTGCAGATGTTTCTACCCATAACTTATATATTTCCGCAGGAAGTACATTTACAATGCAACATTATTTAAAAATTGATGGTGATGAAGTAGAAATTGACGGAGATTTAGTTTTTGCAAGTAAATCACCTACACAAATTGGGACATTAGGTCCGTTAAGTGCATCTGCAGTTGTTAATGGTGAAGCTACTATAGAGCGTATTATTCCGCCAAAAAGAGCTTATCGTTTTATCAGTAGTTCTGTAAATACGACTACAAGCATTAAAGAAAATTGGCAAGAAGGAGTAAATAACAGAGATACATCAACGAATTTTAACCCTAATCCTGGATATGGAACGCATATTACAGGCTCACCTAGTGGAGCTAATGGTTTTGATGCTACAGTTTCTGGTGCTTCTTCCCTATTTACTTTTGATAATGTAAATTCAAATTGGAATCCAGTAAGCAATTCTAACTCTAACACGTTAAGTGCAGGGACTGCTTATCGATTAATGGTTCGTGGAAGCCGAGGTATTGATGTAACCGATAATAGTACATCGCCAGACACTACTCGTTTGAGAATGAAAGGAACCATAACAAGTCCGGCTATTAATTTTGTAGTACCTACTGCTCAACTCAACCCCACAAACGATAATTTTAACTTTATAGGAAATCCTTATCAAGCTACAATTGATATAAATAAGGTTTTAGCTAGTTCCACTAATATTAACACCAACCAATACTACATATGGGATCCTAATAAAAATAGTAGAGGCGCATATGTTACAGTGGATTTACCTTCAGGAACAAATTCTGATGGATCTGAAGCAAATCAATACGTACAACCTAACCAAGCATTTTTTCTAAGAACCACAGGGAATAATCCTGAAGTTGTTTTCTCTCAAGCAGATAAAGTGAATCAAAGTTTAACGGAGGTATTTAAACCTTCTTCTCAAAATGATTTACAATTAACGGTTCAGCTTTTTGCTCAGTCTAATAGCACACAAAGCTATTTGACGGATAGTTTTATGGTGTTTTATAATAATCAATTTACCAATAACGTCACAGGTGAAGATGCAGGTAAATTAGGTAATTTAGATGAAAACATTGCTATCATTAATAACAATCAATACTTAAGTATTGAGAAAAGAGCTCTACCAATAGTTGGTGAATCAATTCAATTTTTCAACAATAATTACAGATCGGGCCAATATCAGTTCAAAATCGTTGTGCCTAATTTTGAAGATGTAACCCCTTATCTAGTAGATAACTATTTACAACAAAAAGAAGAATTAAACAATGGCAGTAATATGGTTTCATTTGTAGTAGACCAAAGTATTTCTGCGAGTATAGATCCTAATCGTTTTTCTATAGTATTTAAAAAAAATAGTCTCAATGTAGAAACAAAAGAAAGCTTTTTCACTATATACCCTAACCCTTTTAACAATGAAATACTCATAAACTCTACACTTTTAAAGGGTAAAAAAGCATATTTAAAAATCACTTCTATTTTAGGAAAAGAAGTTTATAGTAAAGAAGTCGAGTTTAAAAATAACGAATTTAGGATAAATAACATTCAACATTTAAATAGTGGGATTTACATCCTTACTTTAAAAAATGAGAATAATGTAATCACAAAAAAAATTATTAAAGAATAAAACCTCCCAATATGAAAAATAGACTTTATATTATTCTATTCCTTATATTTTTAAGTTTTTGCTTTAGCACTTATGCTCAATCTCTACCGTCATTTTTAGATAGCATAGATGATGAAAGTGCTCCTGCAGCTCCAATTAGTGGCTTTATAGGTCTAGGCTTAATTTTAGGAGCTATCTATGGAATAAAAAAAATAGACAAATTTTAATATATTTATAAATGAATCTAAACCCACTTAATATTAAGTGGGTTTATTTATTTAAAACTATTATAAATCCTAAGTTTGCATATTCTTAATTATTGTATATATGCAACCCATTACTATCCTCATTCTTATAGCCGCTTATTTTGGCGTATTAATGCTTATCTCCTACTTCACTGGTAAAGATGATTCTAATGATGCTTTCTTTAAAGCCCAAGGAAAATCTCAATGGTATGTAGTAGCATTTGGCATGGTAGGTGCATCGCTTTCGGGTGTTACCTTTATCTCTGTCCCAGGCTGGGTAAAAGATTCACAGTTTAGCTATATGCAAGTAGTATTAGGATACCTAGTGGGATATTTGGTCATTACCTTTGTCCTACTACCATTATATTATCGACTTAATGTTACTTCTATTTATGAATATTTAAAGGAGCGTTTTGGAAATGTAAGTTATAAGACAGGAGCGTTTTTCTTCTTTATCTCTAGAGTTTTAGGAGCCGCTTTTAGACTATTTTTAGTAGCGACGGTTTTACAGTATTTTGTTTTTGAAAGCTGGGGAGTTCCTTTTATTCTTACCGTAGTCATTTCTATCGCTTTAATTTGGATTTATACCGCTCGAGGCGGGATTAAAACTATTGTGTGGACAGATACTCTACAAACTTTATTTATGTTAAGTTCTGTGGCTATAGCTATCTATTTCATTAGCAACGAATTAAATTGGACTTTTGCCGATTATTTTTCCGCGGAATCGTTACAACCCTATACCAAAACTTTTTTTACTAATGATTTTCTAGCCAAGAATTACTTTTGGAAATCTTTCTTTGGCGGAATGTTTATTACCATTTGTATGACTGGTTTAGACCAAGATATGATGCAAAAAAACCTAACGTGTAAGAGTTTAGGAGACGCTCAAAAAAATATGCTTTCTTACAGTCTTGTCTTTGTACCTGTTAATATTCTGTTCCTCTTTTTGGGAGCTTTACTCTTCATTTATGCTGAACAAAATGGTATTGCTATCCCAATGCTTGACGGAAAAGAAAAAACAGATTTACTTTTCCCTGAAATTGCCCTTAACGGAAATATGGGAATAGGATTGGGTATTATTTTTATTTTAGGCTTGATTGCAGCAGCTTATTCTAGCGCAGATAGTGCTCTAACTTCGCTTACCACCAGTTTTTGTGTAGATTTTTTAGATATTAAAAAGAAAAAGGCCATTGCTCAAAAAGGTTTAAGAAAGAAAGTACACTTAGGAGTTAGTGTTCTTTTAATTTTAGTAATTGTTGCTTTTAAATATCTTTTAGATAGCAGTGTAATCGATTTACTTCTAAAAGCCGCTTCTTACACTTACGGACCTTTATTAGGTTTGTTTACTTTCGGGATTTTCACTAAAATAAAGATTAAAGATAGGTGGGTCTGGTTAGTTTCTATTATTTCTGTAATTATAACTTATATTATTGGTAGTATTCCTCCAGAATATATTGGTGGTTACCACTTTAATTATGAATTACTTATTGTGAATGGCGCATTAACTTTTATTGGCTTAATATTGATTCGTAGAAAGTAAAACCAACGTACAAGCAATTTCAACATCTATATTTGCTTCTCTTAGTAGTTTATAAAATTCAGGGTTTTCTGTCCCTGGATTAAAGATTACACGCTCAGGTTGAAGTTTAACAATGTAATCATAATACGGTTCTTGTCGTTTAGGATTAAGGTACAAAGTAACTGTATGTACATCATTAAATAGTTTCTGCTCTGTCTCTATTTTAACACCATTTACTTCGCCATTTCTCAGACCTATTGCTACTGTATTTATATGATAGGATTTTAATCTATTTATAGCAATATTAGAGTATCTATTTCCTTTTAAAGAAGCTCCTATCACCAATGTTTTCTTATTTTCCATAAATTAATGTGTAACGGTTTTAATTTTAAATCGTCAGAAAGAAAAATATACTTTCATATAAATTTTATAACACTAAATCTACTTTAAAATCATGAATTTACAATCCCATTTAACGAACTCTAACATTTTAAAAAAATCAATATTCTATTTATTTGCTATACTATTATTAAACTCTTGCGTGAGTGATAAACATACTGCAAAAAACATTTCTTTTAAAACCAATGAAAAGGATTTTAAAGATCAGTTTAAGGACACTCAACAAACAAAATTATCTTGGTCTTTTAAAAGCGGTTATATAGATAGTGAACTTCAGACAAGTCAGAATATAAATTTAGACTTATATTATGCTGATGACATACTTATTGAAGAAGACTTTATAGAAAATAAATTACAATTAGCTAAAGAAATTTCAAATACAGAAATCTTGAATAAAACTGAATTTGATAGTTTTCATGTAAAAATTTACAAGGGAAGTTCTTTAGTAGCAGAAAGAAAAGAGAAAATAAACCTTCTTAAAGATAACTCTTAACACCTCAATTTCAATCTACTAAAAATTATTACACTTTCAACTTCGTTAATAAAAAGTTAAAAATATTTAGCTGTGCAACGCATCTCAACTTATGTCGTCATTAAGGTAGAGACATTTGTTTTATTTAGTTGAACGGTTAATCAGTACAGTAGTTATGGTTAGTGAAGTATTGATTAATCAAAATTGGTCCCGCTATGAGAATAGCGGGATTAATTTAAGTTTAAGTACTCGTTATCAAAATGTTAAAAGTAAATTTTGATGCAACTTTTTTAAACAACAATCGTCTTATAGATAGAAAGATGTTGGTAATTTATTTGAATTAGCCTTTAAAAAATTGAACTAACGGAAATCATTATAAAAACCCTTGGCTGATCCCCAAGGGTTTTCTTTTTTTACCAACTTATTACTGCACTACCCCACGTAAAGCCACTACCAAAAGCTGCTAATACCACGTGATCGCCCTCTTTAATTTTTCCTTTTTCCCAAGCTTCAGTTAAAGCAATAGGTATAGATGCTGCCGTAGTGTTACCGTATTTTTGAATATTGTTATAAACCTGTTCGTCTTTTAATTGAAATTTCTTCTGAATAAATTGAGCTATTCTTAAATTCGCTTGGTGCGGAATAAGCATATCTATATCTTTTACTTCCAATCCGTTTTCTTGTAAACCTTCATGAATTACCTCCGAAAAACGAGCAATCGCATTTTTAAATACGAATTGTCCGTTCATATATGGGTAATACGGAATGTCTTCTTGAGGGTTTTCTTCAATAATTTCTGGAACCCAATGCATAGTACTCGGCCCCTTTAAAGAAAGTTCTAAGGCATGCTTTCCCTCGGAGTGTAAGTGAGTAGAAAGAATCCCTTGTCCGTTATGGTTACTTCTGGTAAGTACTGCTGCTCCAGCTCCATCGCCAAAAATGACAGAGACAGATCTTCCGCGGGTGCTCATATCTAAACCTCCGCTATGATTTTCACTTCCGATAAGGAGGACATTTTTATACATTCCCGTTTTTATAAATTGATCGGCTACCGATAATCCATAAATAAAACCACTACATTGATTTCTTACATCTAAGGCTGGGCAAGTATGGATTCCTAACATTTCTTGCACTTGCACTCCACAACCAGGGAAATAATAATCTGGACTAAGTGTTGCAAAAACAATTAAATCGATATCATTTTTATCTATATTGGCTCTTTCCAAAGCGATTTTGGCTGCTTTCACACCCATAGTCGCCGTAGAGTTACCATCACCCTTTTTAATGTGTCTTCTTTCTTTTATACCAGTTCGCTCTTGTATCCATTCATCGTTAGTGTCCATCACTTTAGATAAATCATCATTGGTCACTACATTTTCTGGAACATAACTCCCCAGTCCCGCTATTTTAGATTGATATAACATATTTTTTTATTAAAGTTGAGCAAATAGTATTGAGAATTTTATCTGCGCAAGCAATATACATATTATTAGTATTGTATAGAAAAATTGACTTTACTAATTGTATGCACGCATAAGACCAATATTCTCAACCTTTAAAAGATTAATTTTTTATGTTATTAAGCGTCATCATTATAAAGATTTGATAATTAAATTTCTTTATATTCGTATATAAAATCACCAACATTGCATCAACAACTTATCTTATTAGCCGTACTGGGAACTTGCTTTTTATTAATGGCCTGGTTACCATCATTATCAAAAATTACGAAGATAAGTTACCCCATTTTTTTATTGGTTTTGGGAATGTGCACCTTTTGGTTGGGCATTCCGTTTGATTGGCCTGCACCATTTTGGAAAGATGACAAAATTATGTTGTTATCAGAGATTATTGTTAATGTATCTCTAATGAGTGCTGGTTTAAAAATCAATCTTCATTACGCAAAGAAAAACTGGAAGATTCCGTTAAGGCTTATTGCTATTACTATGCCTTTAACCATTTTATCATTTTTTCTATTAGGCATTAGTTATTTTTCATTATCTATACCATTAGCAGTATTATTTGCAGCAGTTTTAGCTCCTACAGATCCTGTTTTAGCGTCAGAAGTTCAACTTAAAGATACTTTTGTAGATAAAGATAAAGGAGAGAAAAATTTAACCGAATTTTCCTTAACAAGTGAAGCTGGACTAAATGATGGCTTGGCTTTTCCTATTACCTATTTAGCTGTACTTCTCATTGAAAATAATGGAATTGAAGGTTTTGATTGGCTTTCCTACTTAGGTGACAAAGTTTTTCTAAAAATAGGGATTGGTATAGCCTCGGGACTTTTGTTTGGTTATTTAGTAGCCAGAATACAGCATTACCTAAAGAAAGGTTTAAACGTTAAAACCCGTGACGGTTTATTGGCTTTTTCAATTGCAATTTGTTGTTATAGTGTGACCGAACTTATTCACGGTTATGGATTTTTAGCTGTATTTATTGCAAGCCTAACCGTTAGAAACTCGTATCATATTAATGATGATTACAAAAAGAAACTACATAGTTTTGTTGAAGAAACAGAGCGTTTACTTTTGGTGCTTTGGGTTGTCCTTTTTGGAGGTAGCATTTTAAATGGTGTTTTTGATGACATTTCGTGGATGACTATTGCAGTAGCTGTAGGCTGTATTTTAATTTTACGACCAGTCTGCGGTATGATAGGATTAGTTAACACCAAAATTAAAACTAAGGAACGATTAGTTCTCAGTTTTTTTGGCATTAGAGGGATTGGATCATTATTCTACCTGTCTTGGGCATTTATGTATCTTAAAGAAAAAGGAATTGAAGTCTTAGAAAAAGATAAGCTATATTCCATTGTAATTCTCATCGTCTTTTGTTCCATATTAATTCACGGACTTACCGCTCCATACCTCTTTAAAAATTTTAAAAAGAAGTAGTTTTCAAAATCTAAGAGCATTCATGATATATGCTTGTATAATAAAAAAACAGGCTTCGTAAAGCCTGTTCTTTTCACTAACCAATCAACTAGATATGACAACTAGTTTACTTTAAATACTTTTTAAAGTTATTTACCTTAATTTCTGCTTTCAAATCGTGAAGCAAATTATATAAGCCAAAAAATGTTCTATTGATATATAGAAAATGCTTACTTCCTCTATTTCCATTCATTTTTCGCAGCTCTGTATCTTTACTGTATTTTTCGCTTAACGCGGAAATCTTATTCCAAAATTCTTCGTTAGAAAAATCAAAAGTTTCATTATGAAACGGACTCGTAAAAAGACTCAACATCTCGTAAAATAATTCCGAAAAGAAATCTATCTCCTTATCGGAATCATCTGGACGTAAAATTTCCAATTCTGACAATTTTGTTAAGAAAAACTTTCTGTTATTGATATTCTCTGGAACCGCCAATTCAAAGTAAGGTGTATAAAACTCTTCAGGAACTTCTTTAATACACCCAAAATCAATAGCGATTAAATTCTTATCCTTATCAACTAAAAAATTACCAGGATGAGGATCTGCATGAACCGCTTTCAACTCGTGCATTTGATACATATAAAAATCCCATAAAGCCTGTCCTATTTTATCTCCCTCTTCTTTCTTAAAATCGGTTTTCGTGAATTCACTTAAATGCTGACCTTGCATCCAATCCATCGTAATGATTTTCTCACTCGATAAGTCTTCATAATATTTAGGAAATCGCAGACCTTCAATTTGCGCGCATTTTTGAGAGATATGTTTGCTTTGCTTTACCTCTAAAATATAATCAGTTTCCTCAATCAGTTTTCCTTCTACTTCTTTAAAATATTTATCAGAATCACTTCCTTGTAAATTGAACATTCTTGTAGCAATAGGTTTTACCATCGCCAAATCTGAACTTATACTTTCAGCAACACCAGGATACTGAATTTTAACCGCCAGCTTCTTACCGTCTTTCGTCGCTTGATGAACCTGACCTATACTTGCTGCGTTAATTGAGTTAGAATCGAACGTATCAAATAATTCTTCAGGGTATTCTCCATTATACTTTTTAAAGGTTTTTCTAACCAAAGGAGCCGAAAGCGGTGGAACACTGAACTGAGCTAAACTAAATTTTTCAACATAAGCACTTGGCAACAAACTTTTTTCCATAGAGAGCATTTGCGCTACTTTTAAAGCACTTCCCTTAAGGTTTTTTAGTCCGTCATAAATATCTTCCGCATTATCGTTATCCAGTTCATCTCGGCTTAATTCTTTATCAAAAGCTTTCTTACTATAATACTTCAAGTAGTTTCCGCCAATTTTAACACCAGTTTTCACCATCTCTGTGGTGCGCCCGAGTTTTCCCGTTGGTATTTTATCTATTGATTTCATTTTCTAAGCCATTTTTTCTTTAAAGAGGAACTTTCCAAAATCTAATACACGTTCTAAAGGTGTATTATCAAAGACATCAAAAATAGTATTGACAGACTTTTCTATGGCAACATCGGTTTTCTCAAATTGAGGAGAATTGTCATCCATCCAAAATTTCAGTAAAAACATCATTTGCAACCAAGAACCTTCAGAAAAAACGGTTTCATTCTTTTGAAGCAACTTTATATTTTTGGCGTCATTATCTTCAGCAATTAAATCTTTAGCGAAATTTTTTACATTTTTCCGCAGACCTTTTAACTGTTCTAGGTTCTTAAGTGTGCTTTCATTTCTATTCAGCATAAAGAGAACATAACTTCTATTTGCAGTAAGCATTTCAAAAAAAGTATAGAAGAAAGTGAGCATTTTTTCTCTATTAGAAAAAGAATCCACTTCGGGTGCAGCTTGCATTAAAGTGACACTCTT
The DNA here is from genome assembly GCF_008017825.1 of Mesonia sp. K4-1. Taxonomy (NCBI): domain Bacteria; kingdom Pseudomonadati; phylum Bacteroidota; class Flavobacteriia; order Flavobacteriales; family Flavobacteriaceae; genus Mesonia; species Mesonia sp. K4-1. The sequence continues at coordinate 400,489 of NZ_VRLS01000086.1, read as the reverse complement.
TATATAAAATTGTTCCCAAATTTCTTTTTGAATAGCTTCTAGGCTTCCAAAAGATTGATAAAATTCTTCTTCGTTAGATTTGTTTTCTTTCGCAAACTTATAAACAGACTTAGGAACTGTTTCGTGTTCTAAAACATATTCCATATAACTAGAGATCCATTTTTCTGTAGTCATTTTTACTGATTTCTTTTTCGTAACAGTTTTTTTCTTCTCCATAACATTCTATTTGAATCAAAGATACAGTTTTGTTAACCTATTAATTAAAAACATTAAACAAAACTTTGTTAAATATAATCTATTGTTTAGGCGTAAAAAGATAGAAGTTATTACACTTCTAGTATGCCAGTTTGTCATTTTAATTTTAATGGTATTTTTTTTGACATTAGGGAAATAAGAAAACAAAGTTTAAATAAAAAAAATATAGATATGGCAACAGGAAAAATTAATGTTTCAGTAGAAAACATTTTTCCCTTAATTAAGAAATTTCTTTATAGTGATCATGAAATTTTCTTGCGCGAATTAATTTCTAATGCAACAGATGCAACATTAAAATTGAAGCATTTAACTAGCATTGGAGAGACAGACGTTGAGTACGGAAACCCAAAGATTGAAGTTAAAATTGATAAAGAAAATCAAAAGCTTCACATCATCGACCAAGGAATTGGGATGACTAAAGAGGAGGTTGAAAAGTACATTAACCAAGTGGCTTTTTCTGGCGCTGAAGAGTTTCTAGAGAAATATAAAGATTCTGCTAAAGACAGTGGTATAATTGGTCATTTTGGTCTTGGTTTCTACTCTGCCTTTATGGTAGCTAATAAAGTAGAGATTATTACTAAATCTTATAAAGATGAACCTGCTGCGCATTGGATTTGCGAAGGAACTACAGATTTTACTATTGAAGATGCCGATAAGAAAGAACGCGGATCTGAAATTATTCTTCATATTAATGATGATGAAAAAGAGTTTTTAGAAGAAAGTAAGATTAGTGAGCTTTTAACGAAGTATAACAAGTTTATGCCTGTTCCTATTAAGTTTGGAACAAAAGAAAAAGAACTTCCTAAAGCTGAAGACGCTCCTGAAGATGAAGAAGCTAAGAAAGTAACCGTAGACAACATCATTAATAATCCTGAACCAGCCTGGACTAAACAACCTACCGAATTAGAAGAACAGGATTATAAAGGTTTTTACCGCGAATTGTACCCTATGCAATTTGAAGAACCTCTTTTTCATATTCACTTAAATGTTGATTATCCTTTCAATTTAACAGGGATTTTATACTTCCCTAAATTGAGTAATAATATGACGATGCAACAAGATAAAATTCAGTTGTATCAAAATCAGGTTTTTGTAACCGACAATGTAGAAGGTATTGTTCCTGAGTTTTTAACGATGTTACGTGGGGTAATAGATTCTCCAGACATTCCGTTAAACGTATCTCGTTCTTATTTACAAGCTGATGGAGCGGTAAAAAAGATTTCTAGCTACATCACTCGTAAAGTGGCAGATAAATTAAAGTCTTTATTTAATGACAATCGCGAAGATTTCGAAAAGAAATGGGACGATATTAAAGTAGTTATTGAATATGGAATGCTTTCTGAAGATAAATTTTTTGATAAAGCAGATAAGTTTGCCTTATATCCAACTGTAGATAAAAATTATTTCACTTTCGAGGAACTTCAAGAGAAGATTAAAGAAAACCAGACTGATAAAGATGGGAAAACGATAATCCTTTACGCTTCTAATAAAGACGAACAACACAGTTATATCGAAGCTGCTAAAACTAAAGGTTATGAAGTTCTTTTATTAGACTCTCCTATTGTATCGCACTTGATTCAGAAATTAGAAACTTCTAAAGAAAACATTTCTTTTGTTCGTGTGGATAGTGATCACGTAGATAACCTTATTAAAAAAGAAGAAGAACAGGTTTCTAAACTTTCTGAAGAAGAAAAAGAGAAACTAAAAACCGATTTTGAAAAAGTAGTTCCTAAAAAGACATATACAGTTCAATTAGAGGCGATGGATAGTTCTTCTGCTCCGTTAATCATTACACAACCAGAGTTTATGCGTCGTATGAAAGAGATGCAACAAACCGGTGGCGGTGGAATGTTTGGTATGGGTAATATGCCAGAAATGTACAATTTGGTAGTAAATACTAACAATGAGTTAATATCTACTATTTTAAATAGCGATGAAGAAACTCAAGGGAAGTTAATTAAGCAGTCGTTAGACTTGGCTAGGTTGTCTCAAAACCTTTTAAAAGGTGAAGAGTTAACTAATTTTGTAAAACGAAGCTTTGAGATGATAAAGTAAATTTTTTGTTGATCATATTTATTGTAAAAAAACCGTTTCATACATCTTGAAACGGTTTTTTATTTTTTTAACTTAGCAGCTTAATAAAGTTCAAACCACTATGAAAAAATATATTTTATTGTTGTGTACTGCTTTCGTCTTATTTTCTTGTCAAGAAGAGAAAAAAGCTGAAAAAGAAACTAAAGATGAACCTATTATCGAAAAAGAGGTAGAACAGAAAAAGGAATTAACACCAGCCGAACAATTTGCTGCCAACATTCAATCTGCTCATCAAACCTCCGATTTTAAAAGTCAGGAAGCGGTTCAGTTTCAATTAGATTTAATGTTTGGAGGTAAACAAAGAATGAAAGCTAAGATTACGATGCTCACCAATTCTAGCAAAATTAAAATTGAAAAGGAAGATGGTACTGTGTTAATGTATGATAATGAAAAAGTGTCCCTATTTCCTGAAGAAAATAATTATGACGGAGCTAGATTTGATATGTTCACTTGGACGTACTTTTTTGCTTTACCATTTAAATTAACAGATCCTGGTACAAATTGGCAAGATTTGAATGAAGGCAACCTTAATGAAACTACATACGATACAGCAAAACTTACCTTTGGCGATAATATTGGAGACGCACCAGATGATTGGTATGTAATTTATTCCGATAAACAAACAAAACTTATGAAAGCAGCAGCTTATATCGTTACTTTTGGGAAAGATACCGCTACTGCGGAAGAAAACCCACACGCCATTGTTTATGACAATTATTTTAGTGTAAGTAATGTTGCTTTTGCAAAAGACTGGTCTTTTTATAATTGGAGTGAAGAAGAAGGGATTTATGGAGAACCTATAGGAAGTGCAAAAATCTCTAATCTTAAGTTTTTAGAAACCGAAGACGGCTTTTTTAAAGCACCTCAAGAGAGCGTAGAAATTAAAAAATAATAAAACTTAGCATATTGTAAAGACCGCAGATAGCTTTATCTTTGCAAGATTAAATTTTTGATATGATAAAAATAACTTTGCCAGATGGCAGTATAAAAGAATTTGAGAAAGGCACTACTGTTTTAGAAGTTGCCAAAAGTATTAGTGAAGGTTTAGCCAGAAATGTGATTTCTGCAAGTTTTAACGGTACCACAGTAGAAACGAAAACAACCCTTACGCAAGATGGTTCTCTAGTTCTATATACTTGGAAAGACGATCAAGGTAAAAAAGCTTTTTGGCATAGTTCTGCGCACGTTTTGGCTCAGGCAATTCAAAAATTATATCCAGAAGCGAAGCTAACTATAGGTCCTGCTATTGACAATGGTTTTTATTATGACGTAGATTTTGGAGAACATAAAATATCTGATAACGATTTTAAAAAGGTTGAAGATAAAATGCTAGAGATTGCTCGTGGAAAACACGAGTTTGACATGCGTGAAGTATCCAAAGACGATGCATTAGCATTTTATAAAAACGAGAACAATCCATATAAAGTTGAATTAATTGAAAATTTAACTGACGGAGATATTACCTTTTGCGATCATGATACCTTTACAGATTTGTGTCGAGGAGGACATATTCCTAATACTGGTATTATTAAAGCAGTAAAAGTAATGAGTGTCGCTGGAGCTTATTGGCGAGGAGACGAAAACAATCCGCAACTTACAAGAGTCTACGGAATTACTTTTCCGAAGCAAAAAGAATTAAAAGAATATTTAGAGCTATTAGAAGAAGCTAAAAAACGAGATCATAGAAAATTAGGAAAAGAACTACAGCTTTTTACTTTTTCACAAAAAGTAGGACAAGGTCTGCCATTATGGCTTCCAAAAGGTGCTGCTTTACGTGAGCGCTTAGAAAATTTTCTAAAAAAAGCACAGAAGAAAGCTGGTTATGAAATGGTAGTTTCTCCGCATATTGGTCAGAAAGAACTTTATGAAACTTCGGGTCATTATGCGAAGTACGGAGAAGATAGCTTTCAGCCTATTACCACACCAAATGAAGGAGAAGAGTTTTTATTAAAACCTATGAATTGCCCACACCACTGTGAAATATACAATGCTTCACCTTGGTCTTATAAAGATTTACCAAAGCGTTTTGCAGAATTTGGTACAGTTTATAGATATGAACAAAGTGGAGAATTACACGGCTTAACTCGTGTTCGTGGTTTTACTCAAGATGATGCGCATATTTTTTGTACTCCAGATCAATTAGATGAGGAGTTCAAAAAGGTAATTGACTTGGTGCTATATGTTTTTGGTTCTTTAGGGTTTGAAAATTTTACAGCTCAAGTTTCTCTTAGAGATCCAGAAAATAAAGAAAAATATATAGGTGCAGATGAAAATTGGGAAAAAGCAGAAAATGCTATTATCAATGCAGCTAAAGAAAAGAATTTAAATTACGTAGTAGAAACAGGAGAAGCAGCATTTTACGGACCTAAATTAGATTTTATGGTTAAAGATGCGTTAGGTAGAAGTTGGCAATTAGGGACTATACAAGTAGATTATAATTTACCAGAGCGTTTTGAATTGACTTACAAAGGCAGTGATAATGAACTTCACAGACCTGTGATGATTCACCGAGCTCCTTTTGGAAGTATGGAACGTTTTATCGCTATTTTGTTAGAGCATACGGGTGGTAATTTCCCACTTTGGCTTATGCCAGAACAAGCTATTGTTTTGTCTTTAAGCGAGAAGTATGAAAATTATACGCAAAAAGTTTTAAATTTGCTAGAAAATAACGAAATTCGCGCCCGTATAGATAACAGAAGTGAAACGATGGGTAAAAAAATTCGGGAAGCCGAAATGAACAAACTACCGTTTATGCTTATTGTCGGAGAACAAGAAGAAAAAGACGGCACAGTTTCTGTACGTAAACATGGTGGCGAGGATTTAGGCGCCATGAGTGTAGAGCAATTTTCTGAAATTATAAAGAATGAAATTGCGTCTACTCTAAAAACATTTGAAGTTTAATTTAAAATTATAAAGTCATAGCAATACGTAGAAAAAAATCAAGAAAACCTTTAAGAGAAATTAAGGAAGATCCGCACAGAATTAACGGGAAAATTCGCGCAGAAGAAGTTCGTTTAGTTGGTGATAATGTGGAGATGGGTGTTTATCCTATCAAAAAAGCATTAGCTTTAGCAGAAGAGCTAGGCGTAGATTTGGTTGAGATTTCACCAAATGCTAAACCTCCTGTTGCAAAAGCAATGGATTATAAGAAATTCCTTTACGAACAAAAGAAAAGAGAAAAAGTTTTAAAAGCAAAGGCTTCTAAAGTTGTGATTAAAGAAATTCGTTTTGGTCCTAATACAGATGATCATGATTATGAATTCAAGAAAAATCACGGTAAAAAATTCTTAGAAGAAGGTGCGAAACTTAAAGCATATGTTTTCTTTAAAGGACGTTCTATTGTATTTAAAGATCAAGGAGAAATTTTGCTACTTCGTTTAGCTCAAGACCTTGAGGAATATGGTAAGGTAGAACAAATGCCTAAATTAGAAGGTAAACGTATGACCATGTTCATTGCTCCTAAAAAAGTAAAGTAACTTCTATCGTAGAAGTCAAAATTATATAGAGAGAGATAAATAAAACCTAAGGATATTATGCCTAAAATGAAAACAAAATCTAGTGCTAAAAAGCGTTTTAAGCTTACAGGTACTGGTAAAATTAAAAGAAAGCACGCGTTTAAAAGTCACATCTTAACAAAGAAGTCTAAAAAACGTAAGCTTGCTTTAACTCATAGTACATTAGTACATAAAGCAGATGAGAGTAACATTAAACTTCAATTACGTTTAAAGTAATTGACCGTTTAATTGGTTAAAACAATTTAATAACCCTGGAGTTAGGCCTTACAAAGAATTCGTGAAAATGAATCGCCTACTACAAAAATAATAAAATTATGCCAAGATCAGTAAATTCAGTAGCTTCAAGAGCCAGAAGAAAAAAGGTGATGAAGCAAGCAAAAGGTTACTTTGGACGTCGTAAAAACGTTTGGACAGTAGCAAAAAATGCGGTTGAAAAAGCAATGTTATATGCTTATAGAGACCGTAAAGCAAAGAAAAGAAACTTCCGTACTTTATGGATTACCCGTATTAATGCAGGTGCTCGTATGCACGGAATGTCTTATTCTCAATTTATGGGAAAAGTAAAAGCTAACGGAATCGAATTAAACCGTAAGGTTTTAGCCGATTTAGCTATGAATCACCCAGAGGCTTTTAAAGCTATTATTGAGAAAGTAAAATAAATTTGCAACCCATTTATCTCTCATATATTAAAAACCTTCTCTTTTAGAGAGGGTTTTTTTATCTTTATAATTATGCGAAAAATTCTACTTCTTATTATCGGAATGCTTATAGGTATTACTGCAACTGCTCAAGTTCCTGTCAACCTAATTAAGTTTAAGAAGTTTTATCGGTTAAAAAATCAATCTCAAGTATTCATTCCTTTAGGTAATGTAGCTTTTGCAGATACACTTATTGACTTCCGAGAAGGAAATCCTCCAGCTTTACCAGAGTATAGCAATCCGCAAGCAGCTGCTGGAGAACCAGATTATGAAAAATACTTAGACCAATCATACCTTTCTTTAGGTTGTCAAGGCCAAATTACAGCTGTTTTTAAAGACAATGGTTTTATAGATATTGATGGACCTGATCTTTATTTTTTTGAGATCGGCCCTTCAATTGAAGCTTTTAAAGTAGAGATCTCTAGTGACAATAAAACTTGGATCAATGTAGGAAAAGTAGATGGCGGGACTTCACAAATAGATATTGCTCGTGCTAACATTCCAAAAGAAAAAGAAGCAATTTATTATTACATACGACTTACAGATTTAGCCTCTTTTTGTAGCGGACCTACCGCTGGAGCAGATATAGATGCTATTGGAACGGTAGGTGGAGTTTTAAAACTAAATGTAGACGCTAATTTGCTTTTTGATACAGATAAGTATGAATTAAAAGAGACCGCTTTAAAAAAGTTGGAAGAGTTTAAAAAAGTGATTTCACAAATACCTAAAGCAGACATCATCATCTCTGGACATACGGATAGTGATGCGGACGATAAGTATAACTATATATTAGGAAAAAACCGAGCAGACGCTGTAGAAGTATATATTCATGAAATTTTGGATGGCAAAGGTGATTACACCTACAAAACAGAATCATACGGTGAAACACAACCTATCGTAGAGAACAATTCAGAGAAAAATAAACAAAAAAACAGACGTGTAGAAATATTGGTATTACCAGATAAAGAGTTTTACATACGACCCAAAAACAATTAGGTTTTTTGCTTTTTCTTCTTAGCTGCAGGAAATAAAACGTTATTTAAAATAAGTCGGTATCCTGGAGAAGTAGGATGTAAAGAAAGCTCTGTTTTTGGATCCCCCACTTTATGTTGGTAATCTTCTGGATCGTGACCTCCATAAAAGGTAAAAAAGCCTTTTCCTTTTATTCCGTGAATATAACGAGCCTCACCATTGGCTTTATTTTCTCCCATCACCAATACATTAGATTTGATAGTCTGTCTATCAAAAGAAGTGGTTTGTCCCATAAAACCTTTAACTAAAGCGGTATGGTTTTGACAAAGCATAGTAGGTACAGGATCCCATTTTGCCGAAAAATTCATTAAAGTAAAGTAGTCTATCTCTCTTGGGATTCTTCTTTTAGTAGTCATATCGATAGATGAAAACTCATACACCATGGGACTTCTTTCTAAAACAAAATCGGTGAAAGCGAAGGTTTTTGAATAGTCTATTTTACTCTGGTAAGCAGGATCACTAGCATCACCATCAAACATAGGTTCACAAATATCTACCCCTTCTGCAGAGAGAGCAATGTCAAAACTATCTGTAGCACTACACATAGCAAACATAAATCCTCCACCTACTACGTAGTTTCTAATTTTTAAAGAAACTGCCAATTTTTCTTCAGATACTTTTTGATAACCTAATTCATTTGCTAAAGCTTCTGCGTTTTTCTTTTCTTCAATGTACCAAGGAGTAGCTCGGTATCTTTTATAGAATTTACCATATTGACCGGTAAAATCTTCGTGATGTAGATGTAGCCAATCGTAAAGAAGCAATTCATCGTCTAAAACCTCTTTATCATAAATGGTTTCGTAAGGAATTTCTGCATAAGTTAAAACCATCGTTACAGCATCATCCCAAGGAGCATTTCCACTAGGGGTATAAACAGCGATTTTAGGAGCTTTTTCTAGAACTACGGCATCCATATTCTGAGACGGACTTTCAATTTCACTTAAAATTGATTCCGCTTTAGCGTTACTCAGCAACTCAAAAGAAACACCTCTAATTTGACATTCTTTTCTCAAAGCATCGGTATCTGGCATTAAAAAAGATCCTCCTCTATAATTAAGTAGCCATTTTACTTTTTGCTGTTTAGCCAGCACCCAATAAGTAATCCCATAGGCTTTCAAATGGTTTTTTTGAGTATCAGCATCCATAGGAATCAATACATAAGATGCATAAGACTCTATAGAAAGAACAAAGAATAAAACAGTAAATAAAAGTATTTTCTTCATACTTAAAAGTAAGTATAATTATTTAGAAAATAGAGTTAATCAAACTTTTTAAAACGGCACATCATCCTCATCATTTTGTCTTAAATTAGGCGATGATGAACCAAATGCGTCTTCGGCAGAGGGGAAGTTTTGAGTACTAAACCCTCCATTTTCATTATCGTCGTGATTCATTTTAGAAGGAATCTCTGAAGGATAATCAAACTGATCTAGATTATCAAATTTACCAAGATGACCAAGGAACTTAAGACGTATATTTTCTAAACCACCATTACGGTGTTTGGCGATAATGAATTCTGCTTGACCATCGGTTGGAGTTTGCTCCTCGTCATCCCACTCGTCAATTTTATAATATTCTGGCCTGTATATAAACGAAACAATATCTGCATCTTGTTCGATTGCTCCAGATTCCCTTAGATCGGAAAGTAATGGACGCTTGCTTCCTCCCCTAGTTTCTACCGCACGTGATAGTTGCGAGAGTGCGATTACAGGTATATTTAATTCTTTTGCTAAAGCTTTTAGGTTTCGAGAGATGGTAGAAATTTCTTGTTCCCTATTTCCGCCTTTTTGAGATCCCCCAGCTGTCATCAACTGCAAATAATCAATTACAATTAATTTAATACCGTGTTGAGAAGCTAAACGTCTTGCTTTTGCACGTAAATCAAAAATCGAAAGTGATGGGGTATCATCAATAAATAAAGGTGCTTTTTCTAAACCTTTTACTTTAACGTTTAATTGTTCCCACTCGTGAGTTTCTAAATTTCCCGTTCTTAGCTTTTCGGAAGAAAGTCCAGTTTCTGAAGAAATTAATCGTGTAATTAACTGTACTGATGACATCTCACAAGAAAAGAATGCCACTGGTATATTTTGACCCACCGCAATATTTCGCGCCATCGATAAGGTTAAAGCTGTTTTACCCATACCTGGCCTTGCTGCTACAATAATTAAATCACTGGGCTGCCATCCTGAAGTTAACTGATCTAGTTTTTCAAAACCTGAAGGAATTCCACTTAACCCTTCTTTATTAGATATATCTTCAATTCTCTTTTTTGCCTGAATTACTAAACTTTGTGCGGTTTCTGAAGAGCGTTTAATATTTCCTTGAGTAACCTCGTAAAGTTTAGATTCTGCTTTATCTAATAAATCAAAAACGTCTGTAGATTCATCATAGGAATCTTCAATAATTTCACTAGAAATTTTAATTAAACTTCGCTGAATATATTTCTGTAAAATAATCCTTGCATGAAACTCGATATGCGCAGAAGAAGATACTTTTTGAGTTAGCTGAATTAAATAATAATCTCCTCCACTAACTTCTAGCTTCCCATCTTTCTTTAACTGACTAGAAACCGTTAATAAGTCGACTGGTTCACTATTCTCAAAGAGTTTAAAAATAGCTTCAAATATGTATTTGTGCGCATCTTTATAGAAAACATCGGGATGTAAAATATCTATTACTTCATCTACCCCCTTTTTATCGATCATCATCGCTCCAATTACAACTTCCTCCAAATCAACTGCTTGAGGAGGCAATTTCCCTTTTTCTAATTGAATGATATTACTTTTAGGTGCAGAATATGCTCGACTTTGTTTTACTTTCTCCATAGTACGAATGTAAAAAAAATGTTAACGAAAACGTCGTTTTTTATGATTAGGATAGTTCACACCTTATGAACAATCTCCCTGTTTATAACTTAATATTTTTGTTGATAACCACAAAAAAATCCGAAACAAAAAGCTTCGGATTTTGTATTAGTAAGGTTTAAAGGAGTTAGCCTTTAAAAACCCCCATTGAAGAATATTTTTCCATTCTTTTTTCCACTAATTCTTTTGGTGATAAGTTTTTCAACTCCGCATGAGATTCAATAATTACTTTTTTAAGTGTAGTAAACATTTCCTCTCTATTACTATGAGCACCACCCAGTGGTTCTTTAATGATAGAATCTATAACTTTTAGTTTTTTAGCATCGGTAGCAGTAAGTTTTAAAGCTTCTGCAGCTTGCTCTTTATGATCCCAACTTCTCCATAAAATAGAAGAACAGTTTTCTGGAGAAATTACAGAATACCAAGAATTTTCTAACATCATTACTTTATCTCCAACACCAATTCCTAGAGCTCCTCCACTTGCACCTTCTCCTATTACAACTACGATAACAGGTACTTTTAAGCGAGTCATTTCAATGATATTTCTAGCAATAGCTTCTCCTTGGCCGCGCTCTTCTGCTTCTAAGCCTGGATAAGCTCCTGGTGTATCAATAAAAGTGACTACAGGAACATCAAATTTCTCTGCAGATTTCATTAAACGTAGTGCTTTACGATAACCTTCTGGGTTTGCCATACCAAAATTACGGTATTGCCTAGTTTTAGTATTGTATCCTTTTTGCTGACCAATAATCATAAAACTTTGTTCCCCAATTTTTCCTAAACCACCAACCATAGCTTTATCGTCTGCCACATTTCTATCACCGTGAAGTTCTAAAAATGTTTCACCACATATAGCTTTAATATAGTCTAATGTATAAGGTCTGTTAGGGTGTCTTGACAACTGTACACGTTGCCATGCCGTAAGGTTTTTATATATTTCCTTCTTTGTTGAGGCTAGTTTCTTTTCTATTTGCTTGCAGGTTTGTGTTACATCTACATCACTATCTACACCTATAGCGCAAGCTTTATTATATTGTTCTTGTAGCTCTTTAATAGGAGCTTCAAATTCTAAGTATTCCATAGTGGGTTATGGCTTTTATTAGTTTATAGCCTACAAATATATAAAACTTATTCTTGTGTAATCAAACTAAGAATTATTAATTTAAATTGAATTTTTCTTTACGGAAGAATATTTAACTCATCAACTTAGCGTTTCGCTTTTCTTAGCAAGATAATAGCTAGAACTCCAAAAAATACATTTGGAAACCACACAGCTATAAGCGGTGAAAAAGTAGATTTCTCTGCCATGGTACCAAATACTTTATCAAAAAACACAAATACAAAGGCAATAGCAATTCCTATTGCTAAGTTTACTCCCATCCCTCCTCTTCGCTTCATTGCAGAAACTGCTACAGCAATAATGGTTAAAATATAGGCTGAAACAGGTAAACTCCAACGTTTGTATGCTACCACTTTATAACGGTTAATGTTAGCAGAACCTCTTTTCTTTTCTTGTTCTATAAACTCGTTAAGCTCTGTAAAATTCTTAGTTTCTGCTATATAAGATACAGGTGTAAGCTCACCAAATTCAAAGGGTAAAACCGTATCTAATTTTCTATGCTGTAATAAAATATCATCTGAATTCTTTCCTACGATCCTTTTCTCAAAATTAGATAAGGTGTAAATTGAATCTTCTTCGTTAAACTTTAATCTACTAGCACTAATCTTAAATTGAAGTACATTTCCTTTAAAATTTTCTAAAGTGAAATTACTTGCGGTTTTATTTTTAGGATCAAAATTGGTAGCAAAAATAAACTCATCATCATTTATTTGTTTAAAAACATCTTTTGTTTCTGCTGCATCTCTTCCATGCTTTAGATACTTATAGGTAAAATCATTAAACCCTTGACTAGCACTAGGTGCCAAATACATCCCCATTACTAGAGCTCCAAGGCAAATTAAAGTCGCTCCTATAAGGTAAGGTCTTAGAAATCGATTAAAGGATACCCCTGAACTTAAAAAGGCAATAATTTCTGTATTATTTGCCAGCTTTGAGGTAAAAAATATAACAGATAGAAATAAGAATATAGGAAAAAGTAAATTAGCAAAGTAAATGGTAAAGTCTATATAATAATAGAAAACCTCTAAAAACGGAACTTCATTTACTAAAATTTTGTCGATTTTTTCGGCAAGATTTACCGTTATCCCAATAGGAATAAACAACAATAGCAACGTAAAAAACGTTCCTAAATAGCGTTTAAGAATATACCAGTCTAATATTTTCAAATTATAATCTTTTATCCATTTGTTTAACCATCTTATCTTTCCATTCTCTAAAATCTCCAGCTATAATGTGTTTTCTAGCCTCTCGAGTTAGCCAAAGATAAAATCCTAAATTGTGAATGGTTGCAATTTGCTTGCCAAGCATTTCATTCACCGAAAATAAATGTTTTAGATATGCTTTAGAATATTCGGTGTCAACCCAAGTAATTCCCATTTCATCTATAGGTGAAAAATCATCATACCATTTTTTATTTTTGATATTGATGGTTCCGTGGGCAGTAAAAAGCATTCCATTTCTAGCATTTCTAGTAGGCATTACACAATCGAACATATCTACCCCTAATGCTATATTCTCTAAAATATTTATAGGTGTTCCTACTCCCATAAGATAACGAGGCTTGTCTTCGGGCAAAATAGCCGTCACCACTTCAGTCATCGCATACATTTCTTCGGCAGGTTCTCCTACAGAAAGTCCACCTATTGCATTTCCTTCCGCTCCAGCGTTAGCAATATATTCGGCAGATTGTTGTCTTAAATCTTTATAGGTGCTCCCTTGTACAATAGGAAATAGAGTTTGATCATATCCGTAAAGGGGTGGTGTGTTATGAAAATGATTCATACAACGATCCAACCAACGATGCGTCATATGCATAGATCGTTTTGCATAGCGATAATCGCAAGGATAAGGTGTACACTCATCAAAAGCCATGATGATATCTGCACCAATAGTACGTTGAACATCCATCACATTTTCGGGCGTAAAAAAATGATAACTCCCATCAATATGAGACTTAAATTTCACACCTTCTTCTTTTATCTTTCGGTTTGCCGAAAGAGAATAAACTTGGTAACCACCACTATCGGTTAAGATATTGCGATCCCAATTCATAAATTTATGTAATCCACCAGCTTTTTTTAAGACTTCCATTTGGGGTCTTAAGTAAAGGTGATAAGTATTACCCAAAATAATATCTGGGTTAATTTCTTCTTTAAGTTCTCTTTGGTGAACTCCTTTTACAGTACCAATAGTACCAACAGGCATAAAAATAGGGGTTTCTATTTTTCCGTGTGCTGTAGTTATTTCTCCAGCTCGGGCTTTACTACCACTATCTTTAGCTAATAAATCAAATTCCATATCTCTTTTTCAAAGTGGCAAAGATAAACAACTATAAGTAATGGCTTGTAAAAATTAAGCAACTTCAAGTATTTAATTCTAAAATAGGTTTTTTGAAGATTTATTCACATTTTTTAGTTGATAATTAGCCTTAATTTTCTTTTAAAAGCCTTGAATTAAAGTTACTTTTGCAGAAATTGATTTAACAACACTTTTATCATGCCCAACACACAACAACTAGAAGATTTTGTAACCCAAGTAAGAAGGGATATTCTTAGGCAAGTTCATAAAGTAAATAGTGGTCACCCAGGAGGTTCTCTTGGTTGTGCCGAATTTTTTACTGCACTTTACCAAGAGGTGATGGATTTTTCTACAGATTTTACCATGGATGGAAATAACGAAGATCTTTTCTTCCTTTCTAATGGTCATATTTCTCCTGTATTTTATAGCGTTCTCGCTAGAAGCGGATTTTTCCCTGTAGAGGAACTTAACACGTTTAGACTCTTAGATTCTCGCTTGCAAGGACACCCAACTACCCACGAAGGTTTACCTGGAATTAGAATTGCTTCTGGTTCATTAGGTCAAGGTATGTCTGTTGCCATTGGTGCAGCCGAAGCTAAAAAATTAAATAAAGATTCTCATATTATCTATTCTTTACACGGAGATGGAGAGTTACAAGAAGGTCAAAACTGGGAAGCTATTATGTATGCTGCCGGAAATAAAGTAGACAATCTTATTGCTACGGTAGACCTTAACGGACAGCAAATTGACGGTTGTACAGATAATGTTCTTCCTCTAGGAAATATAAAAGATAAGTTCGAAGCATTTGGCTGGGACGTTTTAGAAGTAAAAGAAGGAAATAACATTACCAAAGTAATTGAAGGTTTAAAAGAAGCAAAATCTAGAACCAGAAAAGGAAAACCTGTTTGTATCTTATTACATACAGTTATGGGTAATGGTGTAGATTTTATGATGCACACACACGCTTGGCATGGTAAAGCTCCTAACGATGAGCAATTAGAAACAGGTCTTTCTCAAAATGCAGAAACTCTAGGAGATTATTAATCAGCACAACACACACAAAATGAAAAAATATACAGATTCAGGTAAAAAAGATACACGCTCTGGTTTTGGAGCAGGATTAGAAGAATTAGGAAAAAAGAATGAAAACGTAGTAGCCTTGTGTGCAGATTTAACGGGTTCCTTAAAAATGGATGCGTTTAAAGAAAATCATCCCGATCGTTTCTTTCAAGTAGGAATTGCTGAAGCTAATATGATTTCGATGGCAGCAGGGATGACCATTGGAGGAAAAATTCCGTTTACCGGAACTTTTGCTAACTTCTCTACAGGAAGGGTGTACGATCAAATTCGTCAAAGTGTAGCCTATTCTGGGAAAAATGTAAAAATTTGTGCTTCTCACGCAGGTTTAACTTTAGGAGAAGATGGGGCAACACATCAAATTCTAGAAGATCTTGGACTAATGAAAATGCTTCCAGGAATGACTGTCATCAATACTTGTGATTACAATCAAACCAAAGCAGCTACCATAGCTATAGCTGAACATGACGGACCAGTTTACCTACGTTTTGGAAGACCAAAAGTAGCTAACTTTACCCCAGAAAATGGAACATTTGAAATTGGGAAAGCTGTACAGTTAACTGAAGGAATTGATGTAACGATTGTGGCTACTGGTCACTTAGTTTGGGAAGCACTTCAAGCTGCAGAACAATTAGAAGAAGCAGGAATTACAGCTGAAGTAATCAACATTCATACGATTAAACCTTTAGATGATGAGGCTATTTTAAACTCTGTAAAGAAAACAGGCTGTATAGTTACTGCAGAGGAGCATAATTTCCTTGGCGGATTAGGAGAAAGTGTAGCTCGCGTTTTAGCTAAAAACCATCCTACTCCACAAGAATTTGTAGCTACCAAAGATACTTTTGGAGAAAGCGGAACTCCAGAACAATTGATGGATAAATACGGTCTTAACGCCGAAGCTATTATCAAAGCTACTAAAAAAGTTATCGAGAGAAAATAATCCTATTCTTTCTCAAATAAAAAAGCCCTTGAAATTTCAAGGGCTTTTTTTATACTTTAAAGTTACTTTTAACGAGTTAACTTTTTATACTTAATTCGTTTTGGCATTACATCGCCTCCTAAACGTTTTTTCTTGTTCTCTTCATAATCAGAGAAACTTCCTTCAAAGAAATACACTTGAGAATCTCCCTCAAAAGCAAGAATATGTGTACATACTCTATCTAAGAACCATCGGTCGTGAGAAATAACTACCCCACATCCTGCAAAGTTTTCCAAACCTTCTTCTAAGGCTCTCAGTGTATTTACATCCAAGTCATTGGTAGGCTCATCGAGAAGTAAAACGTTTCCTTCTTCTTTTAAAGTCATCGCTAAAT
This sequence comes from Mesonia sp. K4-1, assembly GCF_008017825.1. Lineage (NCBI taxonomy): Bacteria > Pseudomonadati > Bacteroidota > Flavobacteriia > Flavobacteriales > Flavobacteriaceae > Mesonia > Mesonia sp. K4-1. The sequence goes on along the minus strand of NZ_VRLS01000086.1, from coordinate 384,223 downwards.
GTAAACGGTTACGTTCACCACCAGAAAGCATATTTACTTTCTTGTTTTGTTCGCTTCCGCTAAAGTTAAACCGACTTAAATAAGCTCTAGAATTTACTTCTTTACCGCCCATCATCACCATATCTTGCTCATCACTAAAGTTCTGCCAGATGGTTTTTTCAGGATCAATATTTGAGTGACTCTGGTCTACATAAGCAATCTTAGCGGTCTCCCCTACTTTGAATTCTCCTTTATCTGATGTTTCCTCACCCATAATCATTTTAAAGATAGTGGTTTTACCAGCTCCGTTAGGACCAATAATCCCCACGATACCAGCCTGCGGAAGCTTAAAGTTTAAATCTTCATATAATAACTTATCTCCAAAAGCTTTGCTTACCCCTACAGCTTCAATCACATTATTTCCTAAACGCGGACCGTTAGGAATGTAGATCTCTAGCTTTTCATCCATTTGCTTTTGATCCTGACTCATCAACTTATCGTAGTTATTTAAACGAGCTTTTTGTTTGGCTTGCCTTCCTTTAGGCGCCATCTTTACCCATTCTAACTCTCGCTCTAAAGTTTTTTGACGCTTAGAAGCCGATTTTTGCTCTTGAGCCATTCGCTTAGATTTTTGATCTAACCAAGAAGAATAGTTCCCTTTCCAAGGAATTCCCTCTCCGCGATCTAATTCTAAAATCCATCCAGCAACATTATCTAAGAAATAACGGTCGTGAGTAACAGCAATTACAGTTCCTTTATATTGTTGTAAGTGATGTTCTAACCAATGTACCGATTCGGCATCTAAGTGGTTAGTTGGTTCATCTAATAATAAAATATCTGGTTCTTGTAATAATAATCTACACAAAGCCACTCGACGACGCTCACCTCCAGAAAGTACCCCTATTTTCTTATTGGCATCTGGAGTTCTTAACGCATCCATTGCAATTTCTAATTTAGTATCAATTTCCCAAGCATTGGTTGCATCAATTTTATCTTGCAAAGTAGCTTGTTTGTCCATCAGTTTTTGCATTTTATCTGCATCCTCATAAACTTCAGGTAACCCAAATTGATCGTTGATGGAGTTATACTCATCTAAAACCGCCATGGTTTCTGCAACTCCTTCTTTTACTACCTCTAAAACCGTTTTGTCTTCATCCAATTTAGGTTCTTGCTCTAAATATCCAATCGAATAGCCTGGGGAAAAAACTACATCTCCTTGATAGTTTTTTTCTTGTCCTGCTATAATACTTAGTAAGGTAGATTTTCCAGATCCGTTAAGACCTAAAATTCCAATTTTAGCTCCGTAGAAGAAACTTAAATAAATGTTTTTTAAAACCGGAGTATTTGCATTCTTATACGTTTTGGTGAGTCCAGACATGGAAAAAATCACCTTTTTATCATCTGCCATTGTAATTTTGTTTTTATGAATTTATTGGGCGTTACCACACTTTCATAAAAAATGTAAGTGAGGTCGCGCTATTCGCTATATCTCTGTTTTTTGCTGAATCGCAAAAAAGGAGGATGCCGCTGTTATCGCTAACGCAAATATCTAAAAAATAATGATGTTAACACGTGTATTTGTTTAAGAAAACCATGCTCAATTCTCTAACATTATCATTTTATATTTATGAGCATTATAAATAGAGTACTTTAAATAATCTTAATTTTTATATCCAACTAATTTGAGATAGATAAATATATACGAATTCCTATTCAACTTATGTAAATCTATAATTGTAATAAAGATTACTTTAGTTTTAGGAAACTTGTAACCATTTAAAATTGATTAAACTCGCCCCTTTAAAGCATTAAATACCCAAGCAATAGCAAAAAAACCTATCCCTACCGCTGCAAAACCATAACCAGCTACTTCTGAATATTTAAAAGCCCCTAAGGCAATTAACCCTACTCCAACGACAATCATGATAAATGTGGCCCAAGCCAAAACAGTATTTTTATTCATGCTCATTTCTAATGTACTTTAATTTTTAATAAAACTTAATTGTAGTAAGTGTACAAAAATAGCATCTATTCTATAAAAAACTAAGATTATAACAAATCTTTAGGGCTAAAATAAGTTTTGGTTTTTGTATTTTCGCTACCAAACATTTGCGTTAAGGATTGAGCGGCCTGTTTAAGCTCTCCCAATGATAATTGGGAAGCGAGTAGCGAAAGCCTGACCCATTGGTAAATGGGAAACGCCCATAATTTGAATAACAATTAACCATGGATATAAAATTTAATAAAAACGAAGACCATAATAAATTATTGGTTTCAGATTTAAATAGTAAACTTAAAAAAGTCTACCTAGGTGGTGGTGAAAAACGCATTGAAAAGCATCACGCCAAAGGAAAAATGACTGCACGAGAGCGTATCGATTTTTTATTGGACGATCCAAGTAAATCTATTGAAATTGGTGCTTTTGCAGGAGAAGGAATGTATGAAGAACACGGTGGCTGTCCTAGCGGTGGTGTGGTGGTAAAAATAGGTTACGTATCTGGTAAACAAGTGATTGTTGTAGCCAATGATGCTACTGTTAAAGCTGGAGCTTGGTTTCCTATTACTGGAAAAAAGAATTTACGTGCACAAGAAATTTCGATTGAAAACAGACTTCCTATTATTTATTTAGTAGATAGCGCAGGAGTATATTTACCTATGCAAGATGAGATTTTTCCTGACAAAGAACATTTTGGAAGAATTTTTAGAAATAATGCAGTAATGAGTAGCATGGGAATTACCCAAATTGCTGCTGTTATGGGAAGTTGCGTCGCTGGGGGAGCTTATCTACCTATTATGAGTGACGAAGCTTTAATCGTTGAAAAAACTGGAAGTATTTTCTTAGCCGGTAGCTATTTAGTAAAAGCCGCTATTGGAGAAAGTATCGATAATGAATCTTTAGGTGGCGCCACAACACATTGCGAAGTAAGCGGTGTGACCGATTATAAGGCCAAAGATGATAAAGACGCTTTATCTAAGATTAAAAATATCATGGATAAAATTGGTGATTTTGATAAAGCTGGTTTTAACCGAAAGAAAGCAATTAAACCGAAATTAGATCCGCAAGAGATTTTTGGACATTTACCTGCAAAACGAAGTGACCAATACGATATGATGGAAATTATCAATCGATTAATTGATGATTCAGATTTTGAACCTTATAAAGATGGATATGGTCAAACGCTTATTACGGGTTATGCGCGTATTGATGGTTGGGCTGTTGGAATTGTAGCCAATCAAAGAAAAATTGTAAAAACTACTTCGGCTAAAACTAAACCTACAGAGATGCAGTTTGGTGGTGTTATTTATTCTGATTCTGCCGATAAAGCTACTCGTTTTATCGCAAATTGTAATCAAAAGAAAATTCCGTTAGTGTTTTTACAAGATGTTACTGGTTTTATGGTAGGAAGTAAAAGCGAGCACGGCGGTATTATTAAAGACGGTGCCAAGATGGTAAATGCAGTAAGTAATTCAGTAGTTCCTAAATTTACGATTGTTATCGGAAATTCTTATGGTGCGGGTAATTACGCTATGTGCGGAAAAGCCTATGACCCACGTTTAATCGCAGCTTGGCCAAGTGCAGAATTAGCAGTAATGAGTGGAAACTCTGCAGCTAAGGTATTATTACAAATTGAAACAGCTTCATTAAAGAAAAAAGGAGAAGAAATTACCCCTGAAAAAGAAAAAGAGCTTTTTGATAAAATCAAAGCAGATTATGACAGACAAGTAAGTCCGTATTATGCAGCTTCGCGCATTTGGACTGATGGAGTTATCAATCCTTTAGATACTCGTAAATGGGTTTCTATGGGAATTGAAGCCGCTAATCATGCTCCAATTACAAAAGACTTTAATCTAGGAGTGATTCAAACATAACAAATAATTTTATTGAAATCGAAAAAGCTATCCATAATGGGTAGCTTTTTCCGTTTAAATGTATTAATTTTATTTGCTTAAAATTATTTCTTTATTTTAAAAGGTCTTCTCATAGAAAAACAATTTCACTCTTTTACTTAAATATATAGTTTAAAGAATGAAAATTCTATTGTATACCTAAAATTTCATAATGAATAATTTTAAGCATTCATATTTATTGTTGTTATACCCCTTAAAAATTAATTTTGAAGAATAAGTTACATAACCTTATTGGTAAGCATGTCGAGTTATTTAATTTTATACAGCAGTATTCTATATTTGGCTATATTTTCTATGAAGCAGACCAAAATCAGGACTTTTATACTCACCCCTCTCTTCTTCAGCATTTAAAAAAATACAATGTATCCTTAGCAAATTTTAGCTTTAAATTAGAAACAGAAAGTTCTACAACATCAAAAAAGAAATATAAGGTTAAGATTATTATAGATGAAGAAACAGAGTTTATAAAAAAGGCTAAGAAAATAGAAGTCGTAGATGGTAATTCAACTTATATTCTACTGGCTTTTCATAAAAAATCCATAAAAATAAATTCTCCTAATGTTTCGATTAAAAGTTTTTCGATTGAAGAAAAATTAAAAATCAGCCAGAAAGCATTTAATAGTAATTTTGAAAATGCTGCTATAGGAATGGCCATTATTTCTTTAGACGGAACTTGGGAAAATGTAAATTCTGCCATATCTAATATGCTAGGTTATACAAAAAAAGAACTAAGTAAACTTACGTTTCAAGATATAACACATCCCGAAGACTTAAATATAGATTTACAATTTCTCGAACAACTTATTGCAGGAGAAATACCCCACTATCATTTAGAAAAGAGGTATTTTCACAAATCGGGTTCTTTAGTTTATGGAATTTTAGCAGTAAGTATTGTAAGAGATGATAACGACGCACCTTTATATTTCATCTCTCAAATTGTAGATATTACAAATAGAAAAAACGCTGAAAAAGAGATAAAAAAACTGCTTAAAACAAGTAAAGATCAAAATGGTCGGTTAAGAAATTTTGCACATATCGTATCTCATAACCTTAGATCTCATTCGGGAAATTTTTCTATGCTATTAGATATTTTAGATGATGAAACAGATGAAAACCAACGTGCAGAAATTATCTCTCATCTTAAAGTCGCTGCCAATCATTTAGGAGAGACGATACTACACCTTAATGAAATTGTGACCATGAACAATACTATTCATGATAACCTCATCGCTATCAATCTTCTTAAAGAAGTTAATTCCATTATTAAGGGCATTAAGCTTAATGATAATCAACTCTCTGTAAAAATAAATGTGAATATCCCTCCAGAGATTAAAGTTTTAGCTATAAAAGCTTATTTGAACAGTATTTTAATGAATTTTATAACAAACGGAATAAAATACAGCGACCCTAATAAAGAAAGTTTTTTAAATATTACTGCTAGTAAGAATCAAGAATTTGTTATTATTGAAATAACAGATAATGGTCTAGGAATTGATTTAGAAAAACACGGAGATAAAATTTTTGGTATGTATAAAACCTTCCACAAGCATGAAGACGCTAAAGGCATAGGATTATTTATCGCCAAAAACCAAATTGACGCCCTTAACGGAAAAGTAACTGTAAAAAGTAAAGTAAATAAAGGAACTACTTTTAAAATATATTTAAAACATGAGTAAATTAAAGATAGCATGTATTATTGATGATGACCCTATATTCATATTTGGCCTTAAAAAAGTGATGAATTCTGTGGATTTTGCAGAAGAGGTTTTAGTCTATAAAAACGGCGAAGATGCATTAGAAAATTTGATAGCTATTAAAGACGATAAAGAAGCCCTACCTGAAGTTATTCTACTCGACCTTAATATGCCAATAATGGATGGTTGGCAGTTTTTAGATGAATTTACTCAAGTAAAAGTGGATAAGAAAATTACGGTATATATTGTATCTAGCTCTATTGATCCTTTAGATTACGAAAAATCTAAAAAATACAGTCATATAGAAAACTATATTATCAAACCTGTGCAAACTGATGATTTAAAAACAATACTTAAAACTTTTAAGTCTCAAAATTAAAAACATCTACATCTAATTATTTACTCACTACCTTGTTAATCTCATGAAAAAAATCATATACTTTTTTATTCTATTAGGAATAACATTTGCTGGTCATTCGCAACTTTTAAGTCACAAACAAGGTAAGTATACCAAAGCAGATTCTTTACGAGGTTCACTTCGTCATGAAAGAACAAATTTTGATGTCTTAAAATATGATTTGCACGTTAAAGTAAATCCTGACGAACAATTTATTTCGGGTGTAAATAAAATCACATTAAAGGTTTTACAGCCTGCCCAACGTCTTCAACTAGATTTATTTGAAAATATGAAAGTTGATTCCATCGTGTTTAAAAAAAAGCCTCTTAAATACACCAGAGAATTTAATGCTGTTTTTATTGATTTTCCTTTTCCGCTTAACGGGAATAAAAACATCAATATCGATTTTTATTATTCAGGAAACCCTATTGTTGCTAAAAATGCTCCTTGGGATGGCGGTTTTATTTTTTCAAAAGATAAAAACGGAAAACCTTGGGTAAGTGTGGCTGTGCAAGGTACTGGTGCAAGTTTATGGTATCCTAACAAAGATCATTTAAGCGACGAACCCGAAGAAGCTGAAATCCATGTCGCTGTTCCAAACGGATTAATGAATGTTTCTAACGGAAGATTCACAGGGAAAAAAGAGCTTAATAATGGTTACACCCAATGGAGCTGGAAAGTAGAAAACCCTATTAACAATTACAATATTATTCTCAATATTGGAGATTATGTGCATATTCATGATACTCACAAAGATTTAGATTTAGATTACTACGTGCTTTCTTATAATGAAGAAAAAGCCAGAAAGCAATTTGAGGAAGTGAAACCTATGATGGATTGTTTTTATGAAAAATTTGGAGCTTATCCTTTTGTAGAAGACTCTTATAAGTTGGTAGAAACTCCATATTTAGGAATGGAACATCAAAGTGCTGTTGCATATGGTAACGGATTTGAAAACGGTTATTTAGGCCGAGATTTATCGGGTACGGGAGTTGGTCTAAAATGGGACTTTATTACCATCCACGAAACAGCTCACGAGTGGTTTGGTAATAGTATCACCGCTGCCGATATTGCCGATATGTGGATTCATGAATCCTTTACCTCGTATGCAGAATCGGTTTATGTAGAATGCCGTTGGGGAAAAGAAGATGCGCTTACTTATTTATTTGGTCTAAGAAGATCTATAGGAAATCAATCCCCTATCATTGGTGATTACGGTGTGAACAGTGAAGGTTCTGGAGATATGTATTACAAAGGCGCCAATATGTTAAACACGATTAGAAGTGTGATTAACGATGATAAAAAATGGTGGGCTTTATTAAAAGATTTTAGTCTTACCTACAAACATCAAATTATTGACACTCCTACAGTAATTAAATTTTTTGAGCAGCGTACAAAAGCACACCTCTCGCCTATTTTTGATCAATATCTAAAATACGCCCGTTTACCGGAATTACAACTTAAAGAAGAGAACAATAAAGTCTATGCCCGTTGGAAAACCGATATGGATAATTTTGATATGCCACTAAGATTTACGGTGGATGGAAAGGAAATTCTTGTAAAACCTACTACAGAATGGAAAAAAATGCCATTTAAAAAGAGTCTAGAGGATACCAAAATTAATTTGAGGGAGTATTATATTACGGTGAACTAAAAGATGAAAAAAATCTATCAACATACCCAAGTTAATGCTTTATTATGGATATTATCTGTCATTATTATTGGAGCTCAAGTAATTGTGTTATTAAAAAAAGAAACACTAGAAAATAACATTGCGCTCATTCCTATTGCTATTGTCACCTTAGTACTTGTACTTGCTTCCTTAATATTTACACGACTTACCATCACCATTACCAACAAACATATTGAAGCTGCTTTTGGATTTAGAGCCTTTGTGCAAAAAATGACTTTAGAAGATATTGATCCTTCAAAAATTGAGATTATAAAAACACCACTTTCTTATGGAATCGGGTTAAGAATGACTCCTAAAGGAACACTTTATAATACACGCCACGGTAAATCTTTACATATTACTTCTAAAGATGGAAAAAAAACTTTTTTTATAGGTTCAAAAAATGCGGAAGAGATTAAAGCTACTTTATTAAAAGAGTTGAAGTAAACACCTAATAATCAAACCTATTTTTTGGGAATTTATTCTAAGTTAGACTTCACCGTAAATTCCATCCAAGCTATAGTTTCTATTTGCATACTTAAATTGTAAGGATAGGCAGTTTTATCGAACAAAACAGCCTGTAAAACTTTGCTAAAAGTAGATTTCATGTATATTATCGACTTATTTAAAATTGAATTATGAAAGAGAATAAAATGCTTAATTATATAAAAGACGTATTAGAAAATATGCCAAGCGATTGGTTACATTTAACCACTCACCGTTTGGATATTTATAATGAAGAATTAGCTAAAACACAGTTTTTAGATCAGTTTGAAAATTTGTTTAATGATCATAACTCTACAACATCGGCTTTAAGTAAGTTACCTACTGCTTACGATTATATTCGACTAGGACATCCCCTATCTTCTATTTTGGAATGGGGAATTGCGAATTTGCACGAATTAGATGCTGAAGAAGTTATTAGTTTTCAATCTCAAACGGTTCCTGTTTTAGCCATTCTAAGAAAGAACTTATTAAATAATAAAAAAACACAAATTCTTTACACGCATCAATTACCAGATTTCTTTGATGCTGAAGTGATAAAACGTGTCTATGGTTATCAATTTGAATTAAAGAAAATTGACAAAACTTCAGATATTGCCACTTTTGACGGAAGCACTGTTTTGATTTCAGAAAACGATAAAGTTTCTAATATAGATCTTAACTCAAATATAGATTTCTATATTAATTTATATGGAGACTTAGGAAGTGTTTTGTTGATAAATGGAAAACAGAATGAAAGTTATATATCGGCTATTCAGCATGTGAGAAGAAGAGAGACAATATCTATGACACCAGAGAATTGCTATACTGCTTTAAAATCTCTTGTGGCACATTCTTCCGTGGAAACTAAAAAAAATATAGCTGAAGCAAATAAAACAAGTGTTAAAGGTTCTATTAATTCCATAACAGGTACCACAACAAAAGCATTGGTTGCTTCAAGCGGATTATCGATGCAGTATGCCATTATGATGGGACTTGTTGACGATGCTTTAGAAAATCATAAAGGAAAAGAAATTAAATTTATTGTTCCTCCAAATTGCTATGGAGGGACCAACGACCAAGCTAGAAGAGTGGCTGCTTGTCTTGATAATGTTGAAGTTGTAGATTTGCCTGTAGATGGTGATAATGATATGGTTAAAAGTATCGATACGGTGTTAACGCAGATCGCTCAAGAAGATGCAGTTCCTTATATTATCGCAGAGATCCCTACAAATCCAAGAGTAGAAGTTCCCGAACTTCAAAAATTAAAAGAAGTTTTAAGTACCGAACGTAAAACAGCAACAGGAGAAACTGCTATTGATCCTGTGTTTATTCTCGACCAAACGTTTTGTCCTAATTATCAGTTTTTAGGGAAAGGAAAAATACTTTCTACGGTACGTACCATTTCCTATGTAAGCGGATCTAAATTCCCTAGCGGCGGAAAATGTACTGCTGGCTACTGTGTGGGGAATAAAAACACAGAAGCATTGATTGAAAAAGTAGGAAAGCATTTAGAACTTTGTGACAATGAGGCGACAGCACTTCAATATAAAATATTAGCAAAGCAAATGCCTTCTATGAATCAGCGTATAAAAGATGCTTATAAAAATACGCGTGAATTTGTAACGTTTATCCACAAAGTTTTACCTGAAGCTAAGATTAATTTCGTTTCTGATAAATTGGCAAGTCAAGGTTTTACGCCATCGGTTTTTTCATTAGATCTTCCTACCAAAGGAGAAACTGCTGAAGAAAAAGAAGCCTACAAGAGAAAATTAAACTTAAAGTTGATCAATCTAATGATTACTGAAATCTCTACGGAAAGTAAGTTTTGTGTCAGCTACGGTCAGTTAAAAGGTTGTTATTGGACGGTACCTGCGACCTCAACTCAAGGTACCACCAAAGAAGGTGACAAAGATTACATCGTTAGAGTTTCCGTTTCTGGCAACTTAGATCTTGAACTTCACATGAAGGTATTTTTAGATTTTGTAGAGAGCATCTAATTCTCTCACAAATAATTAAAAAAGCCGTCTATTTTACAAAGCTTCTGTAAAATAGACGGCTTTTTTTATAGAACTATACTTATTCTAATCGAGCTTTTAAGGTATGATTTCTATGGATTTTACCGGTATGTGTTTCTTCAAACTTTTCTACAAAATAGATTTTTTTAGGTTTTTCAAATTTAGATAAACCCTTATGTTTGTGAATTTGCACGGTTAGATCTTTTAAACTTTCTTCAGAAAAAGGAGCTTCTACAAATAAGATTACTTTCTCTCCCAACGCATCATCCGGTAGTGAAGTGATAAAAAAACGATGCAGAATTATAGATTCTAACTTTCTTTCCACTTGTTCTGGAAAAATCTTGATTCCGCCAGTATTGATAACATGATCTATTCTTCCTCGCCAAAAGAATTTTTTATAAGTTACCAGTTCTACAATATCATTAGTTGTAATAGGATCTGACGAAACTCCTGGTGCCTTAATAATTAAACAACCCCTTTCATCTATACTTACCGTAACATTAGGTAATACCTTAAACGGAATTTCTTTTTTCTTACTTTTTTTTGAATTTACCCTACGAGCTGCAATATGGGTGACCGTTTCTGTCATTCCGTATGTTTCGTAGATTTTGGTAGAGATCCCTTGAACAAGTTGTTTCAGCGGAAGCGAAATAGCTCCGCCTCCCACAATCAATTTAGAGATTAAATGCAGTCTTGCTAAAGAATTGTCTAATTGAAATGGGGTCATCGCACAAAAATCAAAACGTTTATACATTTGATCTAAGGGATTTGATTTTGGAGGTACACTTTCTATATGCCAACCTAAAACCATAGCGCGTACCAACATCATTTTGCCTGCTATATAGGTTGCGGGTAAGCACAATAACGCCGTTGTTTGTTCTGGAAGTTTAAAGAATTTACCGGTAGCTTTAGCGCTATTTACCATCCATTCTTTTTCAATTTTTATAACTTTTGGGGTACCTGTAGAGCCAGAGGTATGTACTTCTACAAAACTTTTATCGTCTAACCATTCTAAAAAAAAGTTTCCAATCTCTTGTTCGTGGGGTTCTCCTTCTTGAATATAGTATGTAGACAATTGAATAAGTCCAGATTCATTCAATTGGTTTTTATTCAACTGAAAATCTTCATGTATATGTGGTGTAAAATCAACTGTGTTATCTACCATAACCAAAGGTTGTATTTCAATAAAAACTGAGTGTTATCAAAACAATAATTTTATTTTAATTTATAATTTCTGCAGGAGTTTCAACTTTACCAAAAAGTTTTTCTTTCCAATTTTTCCACTTATAGGTTTTTGCCATAATGATAAAAAAGATAGGATATACGATTAATAAAGGTAAGAAAACATCAAAACCTATGGTAGGTTCTGCGACATCTTTCAATAGTGATTCTGACTGGAAAGCGGTCCAGTTTGCGGTTACTAGAATAATTCCGACAAGGTTATTTCCTGCATGAAAACCTAAAGCCAGTTCCATTCCTTCATCCATTAAAGTGATAATTCCTAAAAACAAACCTGTACCTATGTAAAAAAATAAAATGAGATAACCTAGTTTATCTACTTCAGGATTAGCAATATGTAACAGCCCAAAAATGATGGAGGTCATCATTAACGGAAACCACTTATTTTTAGCTAGCACTCCAAAGCCTTGCATAAGATAACCTCTAAATAAATACTCTTCTATACTCGTTTGTATGGGAACCATCACAATAGCTATTAAACAGAGTATAAGAAATGGTATGGGTTTAAAATTCCATACATAATTTTCTGGGTTACTTTGATAATCAATGAGTATAGAAACCGATGAGAATACAGCTATCAGCCCAAAACCAAGCAAAATCCTACCCCAATCTACCTTTTTCCTTGTCGTTGTTATCGTCATAAAATTAATGTGGTGTAAGTATTTAAGGGCTATTTTAAGTCCTATAAAACCTACTGCAAAAGAAAGTAAGAGTAAAAATATGAGAAGGTTGGGGTCTAAACTTTGCATCATTTGGGATTGCGACATCATAGAAGCTTCCCAACCATTTTCTAAAAAGATGGCCACCGTTAATGGGATTTGACCAATAACAGCAGCTAAAGCAACTATTAATGATCCTACTAAATATAACCAAAAATCGTGCTTACCACGAAAGGCTTGTTCTATAAACATCTAAAATTTTATTTGTTGAGTTTCCCAAGTTAGTTGGGGATTATAATTTAAATTCTCTCCTTTTACTTGCAACGGACTTTCTATATTATTTGTAAATAAGCTTCCCGTTCCTAAACCTTGTGGCATTGGGTTATTTTGTAAATACGTGAATTGTGCAATTGCATTTAAACCTATATTGCTCTCCAAAGCGCTGGTAATCCACCAACCTATTTGATTTTTTTCAGCAAGATTTATCCATTCTTTAGTTCCTTGAAAACCGCCAATAAGACTCGGTTTTAAAATGATATATTGAGGTTTAATTTCTTGTATTAGTTTTTCCTTATCGGAAGCATTAAAAACACCTATTAATTCTTCATCTAGAGCTATAGGCAAAGGCGTTTCATTGCATAGTTTAGCCATTTCTTTACATTGCCCTTGACGGATGGGTTGCTCGATGCTATGCAAATTTAAATCGCTTAACCTCTTTAATTTTTCTAGCGCATCCTCTGACTGAAATGCTCCATTGGCATCTACTCGAAGTTCTATTTCTTTAGCTGAAAATTCTTTTCGTATATATTGAAGCAGCTCCATTTCGGCATCAAAATCTATGGCTCCTATTTTAAGTTTTATACAACTAAAGCATTGTTGGATTTTATCTTCAATTTGTTCTTTCATAAACGACTTCTCCCCCATCCAAATAAGTCCGTTGATAGGAATACCCGCTTTTCCTTCCGTAAAATGAGAGGGAAAGAGAACAAAAGGATCTTTGCTATCTAAAGACTGCAAAGCCATTTCTAACCCGAATAGTATAGAAGGAAACTCTTTTAATTCCGTAAAGAGAGAATTGATATCATCTTCTATATGTGCACAAAGCCATTGGAGTTTTTCTTCGTAATCGGGACGGTCATCTATACTCAATCCCCGTAATATACCGCATTCCCCAATTCCTTTTTTCCCTTCTTTCTCTATAATTATATACCAAGTTTCTTTGGTAGTAAGAACGCCCCGAGAGGTTCCACTGGGGCGTTTAAAGTTTAAAATATGTTTGTGATAAGTTGCTTTCATTAAATCTCAATGCTTTCTCCGATTTCTAACAAGAGAAGTTCTTTCTTTTTCATTTTAAATTTCTCTTTCGCTACTTTGTGATCTATTTCTATAAAACCAAACGTATCATAATGACAACCTAATATCTTATTACATTCAATAAAATCGCTTGCAATCACTGCTTCATCCACTCCCATTGTAAAGTTATCACCAATAGGTAACACTGCTAAATCTAGGTCGTGACGCATGGGAATAAGTTTCATGTCCATAGTTAGTGCGGTATCTCCTGCAATATAAATACACTTTTCACAAGCTTCTACAACAAATCCCCCAGGTTGTCCTCCATAACTTCCATCAGGAAAAGAACTGGTGTGAATAGCATTTACATAGGTTACTTTACCAAAATCAAACTCCCAAGAACCACCATGATTCATAGGATGTACTTTTAAATCTTTCGCCTCATAATGATTAGCAATTTCATAATTACTCACCACCGTAGCTCCTGTATTTTTAGCAATAGCTTCTACATCTAAAGTATGATCTTGATGCGCGTGGGTAACTAAGATGTAATCTGCTTTTAAATGCTTAATATCCACTTTATCTTTAGAAAGATCATTCCCTGTGATAAATGGATCTACTATAATATGTTTTCCGCCTACTTCTATAGAAAGGCTATTTTGTCCGTAAAAGGTAATTTTCATGACTTTAATTTTGGTTTGAATTTAATAAAAATAGATGTAAACCTTAAAAGCTTCACATATATATAACATTTTTAATTATTCGTATAAAATATACCTAATATAAGGTATTTCATAAAGTATTTGAAAACAGTAGATTTGCTATAACGTAAAACCTTTTATTATGGCTATTTATTCCGTAATAATTTCAATAAGCTATTAAGAGGAAGAAGGGGTTGAAGTTGATATGGAGTTAACCACCTAACTAGAATTGAAGTTAGAAAGTTTTATCAACTTTATTTAAAACTTTTTTTAATCGTTAAAACCATATACAGTAACAAGCTGTCTTAAAAATTTGTTTGTTTTTGTCTGAAGAGAGAAGTTCTATAACGGATTTCTCTTTTCTTTTTTAGACAAAACTCAGTATTAAAAAAATAAGAGATATAGCAAAAGTACTTAAAGCTACTTTTTTAAGTTCAGGATCTAACAATACCGGACTTGTGTTTTCTTTCACTGTTTTTAAATGAATAAATAAAGGAACAAAAGCGAGTAAGCACCAAGCGGATCTATAAAATTGAGCGAGAAGAATAAATAATGTAAAACAGATAAAAGCGAAGAGAATTAAGAAATAATGATATCGTTTTGCTTTTTTAGCCCCTAAAAAAACAACCAACGTATTTTTTTGAGCTTTAGCATCACTTTCTTGATCCCGCATATTATTTAAATTCAACACTGCAGTACTTAATAAACCTATGCTTATAGCAGGTAAAATAGCGATAAAATTAAAAGAATGCGTGTATAAAAAATGAGATCCCAATACACTTACCAAACCAAAGAAAAGAAATACAAATACGTCTCCTAAACCTCGATAGCCGTAAGCAGATTTCCCTACAGTATATTTTATTGCTGCTGCGATAGAAGCTAAACCCAATAAAAAAAACAACATAGAAAATAAAAAGTTTTCACTTCCGAAAGCTGTATAAATTAAAAGTGAAGCCATTATTATGCTAAAAAAACTAGCTACGATCATTCCTATTTTCATTTCTTGATGAGAAATAATTCCGCTTTGTATTGCACGCATAGGTCCTACTCTATCTTCATTATCGGTACCTTTTATTCCATCTCCATAATCGTTTGCAAAATTGGATAACACTTGTAAGCCTAAAGTCGTTAAGAGCGCAAAAACAAATATGGGGTAAGAAAAATAGCCTTCCCATTTTGCTAAAGCTGTACCTACTAATATTCCAGAAATAGAAAGTGGCAAGGTCCTTAACCGTGCTGCAGAAACCCAAGTTTTAAATTTTGTCATTATGAACGAATTTTAAATAAGAGTTCTTTATACAGATCTATAGGTGTCGCCGAAACAGAGTTAATTCCTTTGCTTTTCATATCTATTTCTCTTAAGGTAGCCACAATACCACTCACTTCTCTCATAGGGTAATGATTTGCTGCTGTACTATAATCGGCTACAAAATAAGGATTTACTTTAAGAGCTTTAGCAACACTTCCTTTAGACTTATCTTTTAAACCGTGATATAATAACACTTTAGAAAAGAAATTATAAAGTATAGGAATAGTTAAGACTATGGGGTGATTTTTTTGATTTTGAGCAAAATATTCAATAATGCGGTATGCTTTGGTGTAGTCTTTTACTCCAAAAGCTTTTTGTAATTCAAAATTATTAAAGTCTTTGCTTATCCCAATATTTTCTTCAATAATTTCGGGAGTAATTTCATTTCTTCCCGCTAAGATCAATTCAAGCTTATCTATCTCATTGGTGATTTTTGCTAGATCGTTCCCTAAAAATTCGGTTAGTAAATGAGCAGCTTTGGGAGAAATGTTATATCCTCTTCGTTTTACCTCATCCTTAATCCAAGTAGGAATTTGGTTTTCATAGATTTTCTTACTTTCAAAAATAACTCCGCTTTTCGCTATAGCTTTATAAACACGTTTACGTTTATCTAGCTTTTTATACTTGTAGCAAAAAATTAAAATCGTGGTAGCTTGCGGATTTTCAGCATAAGCCTCTAATTGATTTTTTTTCTTATCGCTTTGCGCTAAAATCTCTCTAGATAAGTCTTGCGCTTCCTTCACCAAGACTACTTGATATTCTGCCATCATAGGAAAACGCTTAGCTGTACTTAACACCTCATCTAGGCTTACATCTTTTCCGTAAAGGGTAGTTTGGTTAAAAGCTTTTTCATCTTCTGTTAAAATGGTGTCGCTTAAATATTCTGATATTTTATCAATATAGTACGGCTCCTCTCCCATCAAAAAATAAATTGGCTTTAATTTTCGCTGTTTTATATCTTGTAAAAGAGGGTTCAATTCCATAAAAAAATAACTTCGCTAAAGCGGAAAAGGTAGAAATTTGTTTTCTTTGGTGTCTATGAATAAACTTAACTTTCCGTCTTATCAATTTCGGTTCAAAAATAACGAAAATAAAGTGTCTATTTTTGATGTTATACGTAAAAAATTTATCATTCTTACACCCGAAGAATGGGTAAGACAACATACCGTTCATTATTTACACCAGGAAAAAAAATATCCGCTACAACTTATTAATGTAGAAAAGCAGCTTCAACTTAACGGATTAGTAAAACGTTACGATGTGGTTGGGTTTTATAAAGACGGTAGTTTACAGCTTATTGTAGAATGTAAAGCTCCTTCTGTAAAGATAACTCAAGATACCTTCGACCAAATTGCACGTTACAATATGGCTTTAAAAGCACGTTTTTTAATGGTCACTAACGGATTGAATCATTACTTTTGTCAATTGAATTACGAGGAAGAGAAATATGAGTTTTTAAAAGAAATCCCCAATTTCTCTAGTTAAAAATAATCTATGACCACAGCAGTAGTAATTTTAAATTGGAACGGGAGAGCGCTTTTAGAGCAATTTTTACCGTCGGTGGTAAAACACTCAAGTTCTGCAAACATTTATGTCGCCGATAATGCTTCCACAGATGATTCTATAGCTTTTGTTACAGAGAATTTCCCACAGGTTAAAATCATACAGAATAAAGAAAACGGCGGCTATGCGAAAGGTTATAATGATGCTTTGGCAGAATTAAAGGAAGATGTTTTCATCTTACTAAATAGCGATGTAGAAGTAACCCCCAATTGGCTAGAACCTCTTGAGTATATGTTCGCTTCTTCACCAAACATAGCCGTTATTCAGCCTAAAATTCTAGATTATAAAAAGAAAACTCATTTTGAATATGCGGGAGCCGCAGGCGGGTTTATTGACCGACTAGGTTATCCTTATTGCCAAGGAAGAATCTTTAATACTTTAGAAAAAGATGAAGGTCAATATAATGAGGATAAAGAAATTTTTTGGGCAAGTGGCGCTTGTTTAGCCATTAGAAGAAGTGTATTTGAAGAAGTTAATGGCCTAGATGAAGATTATTTCGCTCATCAAGAGGAGATCGATTTATGTTGGCGCATAAATAATAAAGGTTATGAATGTTGGTACAATGCTTCTTCTAGTGTTTACCACTTAGGCGGAGCTACTTTAAATGTCATGAACCCAAAGAAAACATTCTATAACTTTAGAAATTCGCTTTACAATTTATTAAAAAATGTTTCTGGTATTAAAGCTTACGTATTTATATTTATTCGAATGCTGTTAGATGCTGTTGCCGGAATTCAGTTTTTGTTTCAAAAAAGACCTCAGCATCTTTTAGCCATATTAAAAGCTCACGCTAGTTTTTATCTGCATTTTTTTCAGGTAAAGAGAAAAAGATCACAAGGGAATGATTCTCAAAGATATCCGCTTATATTTTCAATTGTCTGGAAATACTTTATTCAAAAGAAAAGAAAATTTAGTGAATTAAAATAAGTTATAAAATTGTTAATCTCTTATAAACGTATTTCAATTTTAATAGCTTTGGTGCCTCAAAACAAGTATAAACAATTAAGTTATGAAACGTATATTTTTATTTACAGCATCTGCTGTTTTATTATTTTCTTCTTGTGTTTCTTCTAAGAAATACAAAGAATTAGAAGCGAAGCAACAAGACACTCAGGATCTATTAAACACAGCTACCGTAAAGCTTAATACGTGTTTAGAAGAAAAAGAAAACCGAGTGAGTAGCTTACAAGAACAAATTAACTTGCTTAAAAATACCAACTCTGCTTTATTAAATTCTCAAGGAGATTTATCTACTTTATCTAAAAAAGGAGCAGAAAACTTAGAGCGTTCTTTAGAAAGTATTAAAGAAAAAGACCTTCAAATTAAAACTATGCGTGACGCGATCAACAAAAAAGATTCGGTTACTTTAGCATTAGTTACTAGTTTAAAAGGTGCTTTAGGAAACATTAACGATGAGGATATCGAGATTAATGTAGAAAAAGGAGTTGTTTTTGTATCGATTTCAGATAAATTATTATTCCGTAGTGGAAGTTACCAAGTTTCTAACCGAGCTAAAGAAGTGTTAGGAAAAGTAGCTAAAGTGGTAAAAGACAAGAAAGACTTTGAGTTTATGGTAGAAGGTCACACCGATACCGACCCAATTAACAATTCTTGTATTATTGATAACTGGGATTTAAGTACTAAGAGAGCAACTGCTGTGGTACGTATCTTACAAAACGATTTTAACGTAGATCCTTCAAGAATGACTGCTGCGGGTAGAAGTGAATATGTTCCTGTAGATAGCAATTCTTCTAGAGATGGAAAAGCAGCTAACCGTAGAACAAGAATTGTTGTTCTTCCTAAGTTAGATCAATTTTACGGAATGATTGAAGAAGGAATGAAAAAAGCAAAATAAGCTTAGATTAAAGATTATAATTAAAAAGTCCTCGATAATTATCGAGGACTTTTTTTTATTCCGTAAAAAAGGGTTCGTATTGCAAGACTCTAAAATCTATAGTATCTAACTGCGGATTTTTGAGTTTCATTTGTTTATAAAGCCCCATACTTCCAACCGCTCGGTTAGCAGCTCCAGAAGGCGCTGTTAGAGAAACTGTTTTAATTAAGCGCCCATCCAATACAAATTGATGTATTCTTGGGACTTCTTTGCTTACTTTTTTTAACTGAATATCTTTTAAACCTTTTATATGTCTTCTAAAAAAATACTCTGGACCGTTCTTGCTGTTACCGCCCGTAAATAGTAAGGTGTCTACTTTTGGGTTTTCTCTCAAAATGCCAATTAGGTCTCTCAATTTAGGCTTTAACATGCCAATATCGGAAGCATCTATTTTCTCCCGATACGCATATTCTACCATATCGCAAATTCCTAAATTATTTTCTATGAGTAGGTTTTTTCTCTCTTCTATCGCTTCCGCGGAATTTTCAAAACGCAAATCTACTTTAAAGATTTGAGCTAAAATTTTCCAAAGCTGTCCGTCACGGCTTCCGTAGCAAAAATTTACATCATCGGGTTTAAAGTCACCAGTCGTAAATCTTGGTGGCGGTAAAGTACCCACAATAAGTTTAGTCGCAGATTCTGGAATAAAAGGCGGATAAGGGTGTTGGTGTTTAAACATACTACGCTAATTCTACCACCAAATCTTCACTAAAAACCATAGTGCCTTTTTCTAGGTGAATTTTTTTAATTTTTCCACTGGCATTCGCTGTAATGGTAGTTCCCATTTTCATCGCTTCAATGACAAACAAAGGCTGATTTTTTTTCACCTCCTCACCTTCTTTTACCAAAATTTCTGAAAGTGATCCTTGCAACGGAGCTGCTACGTGTTTATCATTATCTTTTTCGGCTCTTAAGTGACTTACTTTTTCTACTTTAATAGAAGCATCTTGTATTTCTACGTTTCTAGTTTGCCCGTTAATTTTAAAGAAAACGGTTACCTGCCCTTCTTCATTAGCGTCTCCTACAGAAACCAGTGTGATCAATAGCGTTTTACCTTTATCGAGTTCTACAATAATCTCTTCGCCAGGTTGCATACCGTAAAAGAAATTTTTGGTAGGAATTTGCATCACCTTACCATATTTTACGTAGTGATCGTAGAGGTCTTCAAACACTTTAGGGTAAAGTTTGTAAGACAGGAAATCTGTTATTTCCCATTCACGATCCATTCCTTTTATAAATTTCTTTTTAAATTCTTCAAACTCCTTATCAAAATCTACAGGTTCTAAATGCGCATTAGGACGTTCGGTGTAAGGAGCATCATCTCGTAATATGATTTTTTGAAGTTCTTTTGGAAATCCGCCGAAAGGCTGACCTAAATCTCCTCTAAAGAAACTTTTAACCGATTCTGGAAAACTTATACTTTCTCCTTTTTCTAAAACATCTTTTATGGTGAAGTTATTACTCACTAAATATTGAGCCATATCTCCTACTACTTTACTACTAGGTGTTACTTTTACAATATCTCCAAACAACTGATTGACCTCGCTGTACATCGCGGTAATCTCGTTAAAACGGTCTTTTAATCCTAAAGATTCAGCTTGAGGAACTAAATTAGAATATTGCCCTCCAGGAATTTCATGGCGATACACTTCTCCTGTTCCCGATTTTAAACCAGATTCAAATGGATAGTAGTATTCTCGCATACTCGTCCAATAATTAGAATAAGCATTGAGGCTTTTAATATCCATCTCGTTTTCTCGCTCTTGGTAACGCATCGCTTCTGCCATGGCATTAAAATTAGGCTGAGAAGTTAAACCAGATAAACCTCCTAAAGCTACATCTACTACATCTACACCAGCTTCAATGGCTTTCATATACGTGGCAGATTGAATAGATGAAGTATCGTGTGTATGAAGGTGAATAGGAATATTAATTTCTGCCTTTAAGGCTGAGACTAATTCCGCGGCAGCGTAAGGCTTTAATAGGCCTGCCATATCTTTAATGGCTAAAATATGAGCTCCAGCATTTTCTATATCTTTTGCTAAACGCAAATAATAATCTAAGTTGTATTTGGTGCGTTTTGGATCTAGAATATCGCCTGTGTAACACATGGCTCCTTCAGCAAGACCGTTGGTTTTTGTCCTCACATATTCTATACAAGGGGCGATGGACTCCATCCAATTAAGAGAGTCGAAAATTCTAAAAATATCGACTCCGTTTTCCCAAGCCTCTTCTACAAATTTTTCAATAAGATTATCGGGGTATGCCGTATAACCGACTCCGTTTGAACCCCTAATCAACATTTGAAACAAAACGTTAGGCATCGCTTTTCTTAATAAGCGTAAACGTTCCCAAGGGTTTTCTTTTAAAAAACGCATACATACATCGAAGGTTGCTCCTCCCCACACTTCCATACTAAACACTTCGGGATGGTTCCTGGCAAAACCTTCTGCTACGCTCATCATATCTTTAGTCCGCATACGAGTGGCCAATAAGCTTTGGTGTGCATCTCGCATGGTGGTATCGGTAAAATGTATCTTCTTTTCGGCTTTAAGCCATTGAGAAAATTTTTCTGGTCCTAATTCTGTAAGTAAGTCTTTGGTTCCTTTTGGGTATGCTTGTTGTTTATCAAATTTAGGAACTACAGGATTGACCAATTTTTTAGTAGAATCGATGGTTTTTACATCTGGATTTCCATTAACAATAATGTCTCCAAGAAAATTCACCATTTTGGTAGCTCGGTTTCTTGGTTCTTTAATTTCAAAAAGTGCTGGTGTATTTTTTATGTAATTAACGGTTACTTCTCCTTGTCTAAAAATAGGGTCTTTTAGTATATTATCTAAAAACGCCATGTTGGTTTTTACACCACGTACTCTAAATTCGGCTAATGCTCTTCGCATTTTTCTGCAAGCGCCATCTAAAGTTCTACTGCTAGCGGTAACTTTAACCAACATAGAATCAAAAAACGGAGAAATATTGACCCCTTGATAAACACTACCTGCATCTAATCGTATTCCAAAACCGCTAGCGCTTCTATAAGTGGTAATGGTTCCGTAATCGGGCTTAAAATCATTTTTAGGATCTTCGGTGGTTATTCTACATTGTACAGCGAAACCTTTTACTTCTAATTTATCTTGAGAAGGAATTTTAATTTGTTGATCTTCTAATTTGTATCCACCTGCAATAAACAATTGTGCTTTTACCACATCGATTCCTGTAACCACTTCGGTCACCGTATGTTCTACTTGTATTCTCGGGTTGACTTCTATAAAGTAAATGCTCCCATCATCATCTACAAGAAACTCAACCGTTCCCGCATTGTTATAATTTACAGCATTTCCTATTTTTAAAGCATAGTCGTATAATTTCTGTTTGGTTTCTTCCTTTAAGCCAAAAGATGGAGCGATCTCTATTACTTTTTGATAACGTCGTTGTACAGAGCAATCTCGTTCAAAAAGATGCACCAAATTACCGTGATTATCTCCCAATAACTGAATTTCAATATGCTTAGGATTTTCAACAAATTTCTCTATAAAAACAGTATCATCTCCAAAGGCATTAACTGCTTCTCGTTTAGATTCTGGGTAGGCTTTACGGAGTTCTTCATCTGTTCTAATTACCCGCATCCCGCGACCTCCACCTCCAGAAGCTGCTTTTAACATAATAGGATAACCTATTTTCTCTGCTTCCGCGGAAGCGATATCAACTGTAGTTAATTCTTTTTCATTGCTTTTTATAATCGGGATATCATTTTCTATCGCCACCTTTTTGGCCATAATCTTATCTCCCAAAGCTTTGAGAATAGATACTTTAGGCCCTATAAAAATGATGTCGTTATCTTCACAGGCCTGGGCAAAGTCGGCATTTTCTGATAAAAATCCATATCCAGGGTGAATGGCGTCAATCCCGTTTTCTTTAGCCACAGCTATAATCTTATCAATATCTAAATAAGGTTTTAACGGCTCTGAGTCTTCTCCTATTTGGTAGGCTTCATCTGCCTTGTAACGATGTAGAGAATAGCGATCTTCAAAGGTGTAAATTCCTACGGTACGTAGACCAATTTCTGTACACGATCTAAAAATACGAATGGCAATTTCTCCTCTATTAGCGACTAAAACTTTATTGATTTTCATAAGCTTTGATGGAATAAAAAATTAAAAAAATGAGTCCGATTTAAATATCTGAATAATGATTTTAATTTGCTACAAGTTTTAGAAAACCTTAGTATTTTAAATTTAAAATGTGTGTCCTAGAAGCGGTTATCCCCATCTAAAAAATTGCCTAAACCTCCCAATAAGCTACCTTCTCCTTTATCTTTTCCCCCTCCTTGTGGTGCAGCTGCAAAAACTCTACTGGCTAACCTGCTAAAAGGTAATGATTGAATATAGACTGTACCTGGTCCTGTTAAGGTCGCAAATACCATCCCTTCTCCACCGAAGAGTGTATTTTTAATTCCGCCTACAAATTGAATATCATAATCTACAGTAGCATCAAAACCGATAATACAACCTGTATCTACCTTGAGTTTTTCACCAGCAGCCAATTCTTTAACTGCAGTAGTTCCTCCTGCATGGACAAATGCCATCCCATCTCCTTCTAGTTTTTGCATGATAAAACCTTCTCCTCCAAAAAAACCTCTACCCAAACGTTTTGAAAACTCTACTCCTACTGAAACTCCTTTAGCTGCACATAAAAAAGCATCCTTCTGACAAATAAATTTTCCATTAAAACGGTCTAAATCTATAGGAATAATTTTTCCGGGATATGGAGAAGCAAAACTCACTTTCTTCTTCCCTGAAATATTGTTGTAGAAAACTGTCATAAACAAACTCTCACCCGTAAGAAGACGTTTTCCTGCTCCCATCATTTTCCCTAAAAAACCTTGGTCTTTAGTCGAACCATCTCCGAAGATAGTTTCCATTTCTATACCTTGATCCATCATCATAAAAGAACCTGCTTCAGCTACAACAGCTTCTTGAGGATCTAACTCTATTTCTACATATTGCATTTCTTCACCAAAAATTTGGTAATCTATCTTGTGTGCATTCATTTCTTTTTTATTGTTTTGATTAAAAATATACGCGAACAAAAGGCATAAAAGCACTACCATACATACTTTTATCTTCCTTATATAATATGTCGTACCTCACGCCAATTGTTACATTTCCTGCCACAAATCATCCTCTTAAAAATAAGGCGGGATACCAAATATTTTCTTCTAAAGTTTCATCAAGTGTTTTTAACTACCTGTTTACGCGTAGTTGTTCAAACTCTACCGAAAATTTATTTAACTGAAAAAGGAGGAGTTTTCCTAAAACGTTTCCCTCCACAAATAAGAGTTTTATAAACTAGTCATATTTATAAAATGTGCTGCAAAAAAAACATTTACGGTTGATGTTAAAAAAAAATTTAGTAAAAATATAATGAAAAAAATGATACTATCAATTCTCTGAAAACTCATGCTGAATCGCTTTTGGGTTGAATATAGAACAACAAACAGATAAAAATAAATATATAAATAATTTAAAATATTGTGTTAAATTATTAAAGCATTAATATTAAAACATAACTAATTCACGTAAAAACATTGATTAATTAGTTTTTTATTGACATATCGTCAACTTTAACATTTAAATACATATAAATCCGATTAAATGTTTTTACCTTTAGGTTACTAGCAAAAAACACCCTTAAAAACAAATTATTTAATAATTAAAAATTAAATTGTCATGAAAAACACTTTACTCAAAGTGCTTTCTGGTAGCTTAATTGTTTTTGGACTGTTAGTTCCTCAAGTTACAATTGCACAAACCTATCAGAGAGCAGACTCACAAATCTCTAGTCCAGATGCTCCTGGCCTTTCAATGTCACCTGATGTTACTACAGTAGATGACCCTACATTATCTATAGATGTAGGTACTGATGGAAGGGGAGACCTAAGTTCCGCTTCAACGATTAAAGCTTCAACTGGAATAGTAAATGAAGTTGGAGCCTATACTGGCTATCAAGAATTAATTTTCCCTACGGGTGCAACTCCTGAGGCCAATCAAACCACATATATCAGATTAAATTCAACCGACGATCTCTTTCCCGCTCTATTAGGTGGTTCTTTAGGCTCTACGTTGGCATCGATACTAGGAGATGTGCTTTTTGGCAACCAAGAAATTACTGTAGAAGCTAAGAATAACACTACTGTAGTTTTATCAGGACAAACACAAAACTCAAACGATTTCGCTTCAGAAAATCTAAGAGTAGTTTCTGATGCTAATAATAACTATTTTGTAGCCATTACCCCTTCAGTAGCTTATGATAGAATAAGAATTCATAATCGAATTGGTACTATATTAGGCATAGGCAACACAAAGGAGATCGATTTGTATGGAGCATATTACAACACTAGCATTAATAATTGCGAACAAGCTAAGTATACTTCTTTTTCAGGAAGTGGAGGGTTAATCGGCGCTTTAAATGCGTCAAGTGGAGTCTTAAATGCAGGTAATGCCATTGATAGTGACCCTAACACCTATTCCTCTTTAAGGTTGCCTATTTTATCTGTTGCTGGGGACGTGCAACAGACTATTTACTTTGAAGGACCTTCTGCCAGCACCGATACATACCATTTAAGTTTAGCTTCTCCATCTGATATTGTAAGTTTAGATTTATTGGATAATATTTATATTGAAGCTTATAATGGCAGTTCTTTAGTAGATTCACAACAGTTAAGTAGCTTAATAGACTTAGATTTACTTGGTATATTTAACTCTAATGATAAAGCAAATATAGCCTATACCCCTAATGCCCCTGCGAATAGAATTAGAGTAAGAGTTCAGAATTTAGTCAACTTGAGTTTAACGTCAGAGCTACGCTTATACTCTATCACCAAAAACCCACCTTTACCAACTACCCATTTAGCAACACAGGTTACCCCCACCACAGCCACACTTAATGGTAGTTTGAGTGATCCTTATAACTGTATGAATAGCACCTATGGTTTTGAGTACAGTACAGATCCTGATTTTACTGAAGGAACAGGAACTTTTGTAACCTCTTCTAATTTATCTAGTGGAGATTTCAGCTTTGACCTCACAGGTTTAAATGCGAACACCAATTATTACTTTAGAGCTGTCTCGAATGTTAACGTAGATGGAAATATTTTTTCTAGTTATGGCAATATTGAACAGTTTTTTACAGGAAATATCATTTGGGATGGTACGGAATGGAATAATGAAATTGGACCTGATATTACAGACTCCTCTAATGGAATAGCTACCATAAATGGCGATTACAATACAGATACCCACGGCAGCCTAGCTGTATACGATTTAACCATTAACTCACCCTATACTTTAACAGTAGAAAGCACTAATTCTTTTACTCTTAGCGGAAGCATCACTGCTCCAGATGAAAGTATCGATGCTAGTGAGGGTGAGATTATTTTTACAGGCGCAGATAACATTGTTCTCGATGGAGATCTACTAGTCGATAAAGATGGTATCGCCGATAACCGAAACGGACATCAAATCGATAAGGTACAAGTCAATACTACTGGTGGAGCTGAACTAGAAGTACTTAATGAAGTGGAAGTAATGACTAGCTTAAACTTGGGCACCGAAGGTATTTTAGCTTTACAAGATGATGCTGAAATCATTTTTAATAGTGATGGCAATGGTACTGCTATTTTTGGTGAAGTTGGCGGAGTGTGTACTTCTTCAAGAATTACTTACGGTAATAATGCGGGAGTTACTGTAGAACGCTACATTCCTGCAGGTTCTACCGAAGGAAGCACTAAAGAAGTGAGAGCTTATCGCATGCTTACTTCTGCTGTAAATGCAGGAACGATAAACTCCAACTGGCAAGAAGGAGATATAGATGCTACTTATAACACAGGATCTAATTCTTTAGGAAATATAGTAGGGTTTGGTACTCACATTACAGGAGGTAGTAACGCTAATGGTTTTGATTATAATGCTACAAACAACCCTAGTGCTTATACCTATAACAATCAAGCTCAAACTTGGAGCGCCCTAGCCAATACGAATGCTACCAATTTAAACGTAGGTGATCCTTATTATATTAATATTAGAGGAGATCGTACCTTAGATATGAGCACCAATGCTCCTGACCCTATTAGTACAACCATAAGAACTAAGGGAACTTTAAAATTATGCGATAGCGACCTAACCTCTGCAACCTTAGCAGATGGAGATGAAGAGTTCAGCTTTTTTGGAAATCCTTATCAGGCTCCAGTAGATATGAACGAAGTATTAACAAATACAGGAACCAGCGAAATAAATCCTAATTTTATCTGGGTATGGGATCCTAATTTATCCACTAAAGGAGCTTATGTGGTGGTAAATGTTACCAATAACACCAAGAGCAATTCTGATAGTAATACTAACCGCTTTCTACAAGCAGGGCAGGCTATCTTTGTAGCTAATAGTTCTTCAATGACTGGTTCTCCAAATCTAAGTTTTGAAGAAAACGATAAAAATATAGAAGAAGATAATTTAGGGGTATTTAGACCGTCTGGAGCATCCTATGCTTTAAATATTCACTTAAAAAGCGGAGCCAACACGTTAGATGCTGCAGTAATTGACTTTAGCGATAATAATGATAACGCAGTCAACGATTATGATGCTAAGAAATTAGGAAATTCAGATGAAAACTTAGCGCTAGTGAATGGGAGTCATTTCCTAAGCATAGAGCAAAGAGATATTCCTGTAGATTTAGAAGAAATACCATTATATGTAGGCTCGTATAGACACCAAGATTATCAATTCTTAATCAATTGGGAGGAGATTCCTAACCTGCAGGCTTATCTTGTAGATAATTACTTACAAACCTCTACAGCTTTAGTTACAGGAGAGAATATAATTAATTTTAGTGTTGATGAACAAATTGCAGCAAGTGTAGAAACTGATAGATTTAAAATAACTTTTGAAGATAGCAGCTTAGCTAGCAATACGGTTAAAACTAATGGATTTAGCTTATACCCTAATCCATTAAATAATGGTATACTAAACATCTCCAACCCCAACTACACAGGAGAAATGAAAGTTTCTGTATTTAATAATGTCGGACAGTTGATGATGATGAAATCGCGTACCGCAATTACTGGAAACACAAGCATCAACATGAGCCAATTGGCTGCAGGTGTCTATTTGGTAAAAGTAACCACAGAAAGTACCACATTCACTAAAAAAATTGTAAACCCCTAAAAATTGATTTCTATGAAAAAATATATCAAGAATATTATATGCTGTATAGCTCTTTTAGGATGTTTCTCTATAAGTTTCGCTCAATTTCCAAGTGGAACTCCTGGAGTGCCTGAAGATGATACGGGTGACAATCCTGCTGCCCCAATAGATGATTACATTCCTTATTTAATTATTGTAGGATTAGGTATTGGAGTTTATTCACTTCAACTAACGAAGAATTAACCTTATAAAAAAACCAAAAGATAAACTTTTGGTTTTTTTATATTAAATTATGTAAAATTAATTTTACTTTTAGTAAAATTAATTTTACATTTTAATTTATAAATATATTAAGATATGAAATCTACTTATTTAATTCCATATAGATTTAAAAAATTAAGCTTTATAATTTTCATAACTTCCCTTCTAACATTGATTATCTCTATGATGATAGATTGGACACCGAATAGTTTTAAGGTACCTGTATTTGCAATTATTTCTCAAGAAATTTTACAAGATTCTATTTATTTTGAATGGATAGAATCTAACGTATGGTACGACTTACTATGTTTATTAATAATTGTTTTCGGAATTGTATTTGCTTTTTCAGAAGAGAAAATTGAAGATGAATATATCTCTAACTTAAGGTTACGATCATTAGTTAAAGCAGTATACTGCAATTATGCTATACTTATCTTAGCTATAATTTTTATTTACAACTTATCATTTTTTACAGTCTTACTTCTAAATATGCTGAGTACACTACTATTATTTATTCTTTTCTTTCAAAAAGAACTAATATTAGTTAGAAAGAGAAAATCATGAAAAATTCAATTAAAATTCAGCGTGCTATAAAAGGCTTAACTCAAGCAGGTTTAGCAGAAAAAGTGAATGTAACAAGACAAACGGTTAATGCCATTGAATTAGAGAAATACTCCCCATCTGCAGTTTTGGCTTTAAAACTAGCTTTAGTTTTAGATATAAAAGTAGACGAGCTGTTTCAATTAGAGAAAAGAGATTGGAATTAACTTCTAGCTGCAAAAATTTTTAAATGAAAGTTACTTCCTAGGTTTCTAGCGAAATATTTAGCTTTCTCGGCTAATTCTCCTTCAAAATATTCATCAATCGTTTCAAACCAAAGATTTAACCAAACTCCAAAGTGCTTAGCTTCTATACTTTCATTAAATTTTTTATCTACTTTAATATGCGCGTATCCAGGTCTTCCTGAAAATTTGTTGACCCTAAATAAATTACTTTCCCAAAAATCTGTCAACTTTTCCAGATGCTCTTCCCAATCCTGGATTGTTTCATTGAAAAAATATCCTATATCCTCATTCAACCTAACCTTTTCATAAAATTTAGTTACGAGTAACTTAATATCTTTTCTCTCGTCTATTAATTTTAAATTATTCATCTATTTTTAGATTTCTAACTAACTTAGTATTTGTATGTACAAAATAACATTTATTTTTTTACTTATTTTATTTAAACTCACTTGTAGTTTTGCACAAATTACAAACTTAAAATACAGAGTAATTTACAAAGATAAAGAGGTAGGAACTTTACTTGCTACAAAACAAATAAGTGATTCTATAATTTTTTATCAAAATAAAACAGAAATAGATACTCGGGTTATCACTAAAATTAATTTAGAATATAAATATGATGTAATCTTTGAAAATGGCCTATTAAATAAATCTAATGTACAGATAGAATTAAATGGTAAGTCTAGAAAAAACTCAAAAACGATTTTAGAAAAAAATAAATATCGTTACTATGAGGATGAAAAATTAAGTTACCTTATATCAGAAAACATAAATTACACCGCTGCAATGCTTATGCTTGAAGAACCTATAGATATTCAAAATGTTTACTCAGAAGAAAATGGAACGTTTCATAGTCTCAAAAAAATAGAGGAACATATCTATGAAAAGAAAGGTGAAAAAAACAGAATCAACACCTATATTTATGAAAATGCTGTCTTAAAAAAAGCTATTATTAATGCAGGAATTATTGAATTTCAAGTAGAGTTGATTGATAATTAAAATTACACAACTTAATTATAGATATGCTGAGCATTATTTTATATTTAGAAAATTTTAAATTTACTAAAAACTTCTACCTTTTACTACCTTATAAAAACCGGTTCTGATTCATTTTTTGTTTCGGCTTCACTGTATTGATAACCACCATAATCAAATTTCTTTAAGTCTTTTAAAGATTGAGCGTTATGATCCAGAATAAATCTAACCATACTTCCTCGTGCTTTCTTAGCAAAAAAACTGATGATCTTCAACTTACCGTTTTTAAAATCTTTAAAAACTGGGCTTACAAGATTAGCTTTGATTTCCTTTTTCTGAATCACTTTAAAGTACTCATTGCTTGCAAGATTAATTAATAATTCATCAGAAGACATTTCTTCATTTAAAGCTTTAGTTACTTTATCTCCCCAAAATTCGTATAAATTTTTGTGACGTTGGATAGGCAATTTAGTACCCATTTCTAAACGGTACGGTTGAATAAGATCTAAAGGTTTTAAAATTCCGTAAAGCCCCGAAAGTATTCGTAACTTACTCTGAAGTTTATCAATTTTATTATTGGGAATGGTATAAGCGTCTATTCCCGTATAAACATCACCATCGAACATATAAATTGCAGGTCTAGAATTTTGAGGCTCTTTAGTTTCTTCAAAATCTTGATAACGCTGATAATTCAAATCGGTTAACTTCTCACTTATACTCATTAAATCAGAAATTTCCTTTTTAGTAAGTCTAGCAAGTTTTTTATTAACTTGTATAGCCTCATCTAGAAAATGAGGAATAGTATTTTTTTTTGTAGGCAGATCATTTTCGAGATCTAGTGATTTGGCGGGTGAAACAAGTATTTTCATGTCTATTTTTGAATAAAGATAAGCATTTCGGTAAATTCGAAAGAAATCTTTTCCTTTGAAATACACATAAGACTATTTATAAAATCTATTTGCAATAGGGATAGTAGCGGCATCCTTTTGTGAAGCAAAGCAAATCAAAAGATATAGCGGAT
Organism: Mesonia sp. K4-1; assembly: GCF_008017825.1. Taxonomy (NCBI): domain Bacteria; kingdom Pseudomonadati; phylum Bacteroidota; class Flavobacteriia; order Flavobacteriales; family Flavobacteriaceae; genus Mesonia; species Mesonia sp. K4-1. The sequence continues at coordinate 353,174 of NZ_VRLS01000086.1, read as the reverse complement.
AGCCCGGCTTTTTTGTAAAAAAAAAAGATTGCCCTAATCTAAAACTTCCTTTTGGTTTTTTGCATAATTTCTCCATCGTTCTACACAAGCTTCAATATCTTGTGGAACTGGAGAATTAAAACTCATCCACTCTTTAGTTTTAGGATGTTCAAACCCTAATGTTTTGGCGTGTAGAGCTTGCCTCGGCAATACCTTGAAACAATTATCTACAAATTGTTTATACTTGGTAAATGAAGTTCCTTTTAAGATTCTTTCTCCCCCATAACGTTCATCATTAAATAATGTATGTCCTATATGTTTCATATGCACCCTAATTTGATGAGTGCGACCTGTTTCTAATCGACAAGAGACTAAAGTAACATAACCAAAGCGTTCTAAGACTTTATAGTGAGTGACTGCAGGTTTTCCTTTTTCTGTATCTTCTCCAAAATAAACCGTATTTTGTAATCTATTTTTAGGGTGCCTTCCAATATTTCCTTCTACGGTTCCTTCATCATCTTCTACATTCCCCCATACTAAAGCAACATATTCCCTTTCACTAGTTTTATTAAAAAACTGTTTAGAAAGATGTGTCATAGCTTCTTCAGTTTTAGCCACCACAAGTAAACCACTTGTATCTTTATCTATTCTATGCACAAGTCCTGGCCTATCACTACTATTATTAGGTAGATTATCAAAATGATAAATCAATGCGTTAATAAGAGTTCCTGAATAATTTCCATGCCCAGGATGCACTACCATTCCCGGCTGTTTATTTACTATTAAAACAGTATCATCTTCATAAATAATATCTAATGGAATATTTTCTGGAGTTAACAAAAACTCATAAGGTGGGTGCTCAAACATGACTTTTACTTCATCTTCGGCTTTTACTTTATAGTTTTGCTTAACAGTTTTTCCGTTTACAAAAACATTTCCGTCTTTAGCTGCTTGTTGAATTTTATTTCGAGTAGCATTTTCAACGAAATTCATTAAAAACTTATCTACTCGTAAAGGCTCTTGCCCTTTGGAAGCAACAAAATGATAATGCTCATAAAGCTCATCATTCTCATCATTTATAATCTCTTCTTGATTGCTCATTAAAATAAGTATTAATTTTCGCTATTGTAATTACGAGTTCCGTCACCTAATACCAAATCTATGGTAGAAGTTTTCATTAGCTTATCCCCTTCTTTGAGAAGGTTTCCTTTATGCCTCATTTCTAAAACAGCATTTTCAGCTATATTTGGTTTATAGGTAATATCCCCTATTTTAAAACCTAAAGACCTTAAAGTAGGCTCTACTTGTCGTTGTGTTCTTCCTAATAAATTAGGGATCTCAATTTTATTATAGCCAGAAGGATTTAATGTGAGGTAAATCATTCTATTTTCTTTTACCAAACTACCAGGTTTAGGCACTTGCTCTATAACAGAATATTTAGGGTAATCGGGATTATAATTAGCGGAGTCTAAAATATCTCTTCTCAAATCTACCTCCACTAATTTTTTATCTACAACATCTAAGGAGAGTTTAGAAAGGTTTGGCACCTCAATTCTTTGATCATGGTTAGTCGTATAATCTAACCACTGCATGGCACCAAACACAAGAATAACAATAACGATTAACGCTATACCTAACTGTATTAAAAATGCTTTACTGAATAAAAATTTTACAAAGCTCATTATTATAACAAATTATTGAGCAAAGATATAAAAACACCCGTATTTTTGCAGTGATTTAACAAGTGATATTATTATATTATCTAATAATGATTTTATGAAAAAGAAAACAATAGCTATCGCTATGGGTGGTTATTCTAGCGAAGCTGAAATCTCTATTAAAAGTGGACAGCTTGTCTATGATTATATCGACAAAGATAGATTTAATGCTTATAAAGTTCACATTTTAGAAAAAGAGTGGTTTGTAGTTACAGATGAAAATAAAAAACACTCTATTGATAAATCTGATTTTTCTACCACTATAGATGGAATAAAAATAAATTTTGACTGTGTGTTTAATATCATTCACGGAACACCTGGCGAAGATGGTTTATTCGCAGCATACTTAGAAACTGTAAATAAAAAGCAAACCTCTTGTGATTATTATCAATCAGCGCTGACTTTTAACAAGCGAGATTGTATAAGTGTTTTAAATGCTTATCATATAAAAACTGCAACAAATTACTTCATCAATAAAGGTGATAATATTAATGAAGAAGAAATTATTAATAAAGTTGGTTTACCATGTTTTGTAAAAGCGAATAAAGCAGGTAGTAGCTTTGGAATCTCAAAGGTTAAAAAACAAGAAGATTTATTAAAAGCTATTGAGTTTTCATTTAAAGAAGACGAAGAGGTGATCATAGAATCTTTTTTAGACGGAATCGAAGTTTCAGTGGGAGTTATAGATTATAAAGGGGAGGTTATTGCATTACCAGTTACCGAGATTATATCTGAAAATGAGTTTTTTGATTATGAAGCAAAATATCTAGGACAATCTCAAGAAATAACCCCTGCAAATATTTCTAAAAAACTAACCTTAGAAGTTCAGGAGTTAGGCGTGAAAATTTTTAAAATTTTAAAACTAAAAGGTTTAACAAGAGCAGAGTTTATATTTCATAATAACGAACCTCACTTTTTAGAGGTGAATACCTGTCCGGGGTTAAGTGAAGCTAGTATTTTACCACAACAAGCCAAAGCAGCTGGAATTACTTTAAAAGAATTATTTACTAATGTTATTGAAAATGCATTGAAGTAATAATATTATATCATTTTTTATATAACAATTGTTTACTAAATGACCTTTTCTAAATTATTAAAATTAAATACAACCAACTTTTCTATAGGAGAAATCATGAGCTTTACAAAAACAATGATTTAAAAAATGGACTACACTAAGAAAATGTTACATGATGACGCTTTAAGCGGAAAAAATATTGTGGTAACTGACGGTGGAAGCGGTCTCGGAAAAGCCATGACCAAATACTTTCTATAACTCGGTGTTTAAAATGGTCAATAGTTTCATTTATTGATTTTTAGGCTTAAAGTAATTACCAGGTTTATTATATTGGTTCAAAACTAATTCATTAGGAATGAATAGATTATTATTAATATTATTTCAACTTTTAGGTTTTGTATTCTTTACTCAATACAATTTGGATCCAAAATTCAATTAGACTCCACAATTGATGTTCAAGATATTGAGAGTATTGGTTTTAACAACGACGGCTTTCAAGATATTATAGTTTCAGAAAGTCGATTTGGAAACCCGCCAACAAAATTAAGTATGAGCTTAAATCTTGGTAACAGGAATATTGATGGTCTTACAACTCTCGAGAATTTAACTTCCATTAGAACATTTATTGCCAAAGGAGACTTTAATAACGATGGTTGGGACGATATCATTTCTTACGACACCAACCTTTTTATCTTAATTAATAATCAGGATACCACATTTACAAAAATTGATGTGGCACAACAAATTCATGGTGTAGATACAGAAGTGGCAGTTATTACTAATGATACGAAAGAGGATATTATTGTCGCAACCGATGGCACTCTATATGTCTTCTCAAATCAAACAAACCTATCCTTCACAGAAGAAATAATTCTAATGCTGCTGCCGAGCGATCATTATACTATTGAAATTGCAGATTTATATAATGACGGTTTTCCCGAAATTATAGAAGGTGCCTTTCCATTTTACGTGTACAACAATAATAATGGAAAAATTGTTTATGACTCTATTGTTTCCAATCCCAACACCCCAGATGCTGTATTTGCTGTAGCAACAGGAGATGTTAATCATGACGGACACATAAATATCGTTACTAGCAGCGCTTGTTTAAATGAATTATTGTAGTTTGAAAACCTAGCTAATGGAATTTTCGATAGCAAAAAAGTAATCGATGAGAATGTATTCCAAATCAATGATATTGATGGGGTGATATAAATAATGATGGTAAAAAAGATATGATAACAAACAACAACCAGAACGGTGAAGTTGTATGGTATGAAAATACAGGAACTAACACATTGGGCAATAGGAAGGTAATACATACAGGTGACTTCCCTAGAATAGAGCAAATTCTTCTTAGTGAAGGAAGTAACCAAATTATTCACCATTTAGCTTCGCGGCTTTATTTTGTCCATATAAAATCAGATAAACAACTAGTAGAAAAAAACTAATTGCAAAATAAATTCTCTGCTTTTTTAAAAACACCTCATTTGAATACACAATAAGCAATTTTATTTAAAGTTATATATTTAACTAACTAACACTTATATTATGAAAAACTTAATAGCTTTTTTTGGACTTTTAGCTTTATTTTCTTGTTCGGCAGATGATGATGATAACTCATCAAATGATATAAATGAGGATACTCAAGAAAATATTAGCATCATTTCTTATGAAAAAATTATGCAAAGTACTATCGAAAACAGTGCAGATAATTCTACTATTAATTTCAAACTTATATTTAATGGAGATTTAACTCATAATAAATACACCCATTATACTAGAGAAGAAATATTTAATGGAGTAGCACAAACCCAAGAAACCTTTAATCATTTTACTTATCAGAATAATAATGTAAAAACGTGTTTTCCTTTTGACAACAATGATGAAAACCAGAAAAGAGAATTTTATTACAATAATGATGAAGAATTAATTGGTGTAAGTTTGGGCAATGTAAGTCGTTATTATAGAATAACTGAATCAGAAAACAATAATTACTACTTTGAAGTTCTCTCTACCTCTAATGATGACCCTAATGCAGATATTTTAAGCAGAAGAATTCTTGTTTTTGATGAACATGATAACGTCATTAAAGCGGGAAGAGATAATGATAAAGATGGGATTATGGACAATGAAAATAATTTCACTTATGATGAGAACCATAATCTAATTAAAATAGAAACTGACAATGGAGAAAGCAAATCTTTCACGTATTCTAATATTAAAAACACCGAAAGCTATGTGTTAGATCAATCCTATTTTAAAAAAATTAGACGTCTACAATGTGCAGAAGTTTATGCCGCTACCATTAAGGATATAGAAAAATTAAATCATTCCCCGTATATCACTACGGAAGAAAGTGAAAGTGCGACGTTTGAAATTCATGAAAACGGTTATTTTAAAAGCAAAACTTGGGAAAACGAAATGACAAATCCAGAATCTACTTCTCAAACCACACTCACTTATTTCTTTGAATAGTGAAAAGCTTTATTTCTATAATGTTTAATTTAATTCTAAACTTCTATTTTATCAAGTAAATCATTAGCTTTACAAAAACAATGATTTAAAAAATGGACTACACTAAGAGAATGTTACGTGATGACGCTTTACGCGGAAAAAATATTGTGGTAACTGGTGGCGGAAGCGGACTAGGAAAAGCCATGACCAAATACTTTTTAGAATTAGGTGCACAAGTTGCAATTACTTCTAGAAATCTAGAAAAATTACAGCATACTACTAAAGAACTAGAAGACGAAACAGGCGGAAAGTGTTTTGCTATTCAGTGTGATGTAAGACATTACGATCAAGTTGAACATATGCGGGATGAAGCTATCGCTAAAATGGGAAACGTTGATATTCTTCTTAATAATGCCGCAGGAAACTTTATATCTCCTACCGAAAGACTCTCAACGAATGCTTTTGACACTATTATAGATATCGTATTAAAAGGAAGTAAAAACTGTACACTCGCTTTTGGTAAACATTGGATAGATCAAAAAGAAACAAACAAAACCGTTTTAAATATTGTGACTACTTACGCTTGGACAGGTTCTGCATATGTGGTTCCTTCCGCGACAGCGAAAGCAGGGGTATTAGCGATGACACGTTCATTAGCTGTAGAATGGGCCAAATATGGGATTAGGTTTAATGCCATAGCTCCAGGCCCATTTCCCACCAAAGGTGCCTGGGATAGATTATTACCGGGAGATTTAAAGGAAAAATTTGACTTAGCGAAAAAGGTTCCGCTTAAGCGTGTAGGAGAACATCAAGAATTAGCAAATTTAGCTGCTTATTTAGTATCTGATTTTGCTTCCTATATGAACGGAGAAGTAATTACTATCGACGGCGGTGAATGGTTGAAAGGTGCGGGACAATTTAATTTGCTAGAAGAAATTCCTGAAGAAATGTGGGATCAATTGGAACAAATGATTAAAAATAAAGGTAAAAAATAATCAATCAACACTTGTTAACAAATTCCGTTTTAAAATGGAATAATAAATTGTATTTTTACTGTCTAAACGAATGGTGAGTTAATGGGTAAAATCATTGCAATTGCAAATCAAAAAGGAGGGGTTGGAAAAACTACAACCTCTGTTAATTTGGCGGCTTCTCTGGGAGTTCTCGAAAAAAAGGTTCTATTAATAGATGCAGATCCGCAGGCTAACGCTAGTTCTGGATTGGGGATTGATGTAGAAGAAATTGAAAAAGGAACCTATCAACTATTAGAACATACCATAAAAGCAGAGGAAGCAATTATTCCCACAGACTCTCCTAATTTAGATATTATCCCTGCACATATTGATTTGGTAGCGATAGAGATAGAGTTAGTAGATCAAGATCAACGAGAGTCCATGCTAAAAAAAGCAATTGTACACTTAAAAGAGTCTTACGATTATATTTTAATTGACTGTGCTCCCTCTCTTGGTTTATTAACTTTAAATGCCCTTACAGCTGCAGATTCGGTTATTATTCCAATTCAATGTGAATATTTTGCTTTAGAAGGTTTAGGAAAACTCCTTAACACTATTAAAAGTGTTCAAAAAATACACAATGATAAATTAGATATTGAAGGGCTTTTACTTACAATGTACGATTCTCGCCTAAGACTTTCTAATCAAGTTGTAGATGAAGTAAAAAAGCACTTTGACGAGATGGTTTTCAAAAGCATCATTCAAAGAAATGTTCGTTTAAGCGAAGCTCCTAGTTATGGAGAGAGTATCATTAATTATGATGCAGGTAGTAGAGGAGCTAGCAATTACCTTAGCTTAGCGGAAGAAATTATTAAAAAAAATCTATAAGGATTTATGGCGAAAGCAACAAAAAAACAAGCCTTAGGAAGAGGCCTTTCTGCTTTACTGAAAGATCCCGAAAATGATATCAATTCTGCAAAAGATAAAAATGCAGATAAAGTCGTTGGCAGTATAGTAGAATTAGATATTGATGCAATTGAGGTCAATCCTTTTCAGCCGAGAACTAGTTTTAACGAAAGTGCCTTACAAGAACTTGCCACTTCTATTAAAGAGTTAGGCGTTATACAACCTATTACGGTTAGAAAAATTGATTTTAATAAATTTCAATTGGTTTCTGGGGAACGTAGGTTTAGAGCATCTAAACTTGTAGGCTTAAAAACTATCCCTGCTTATATTAGAATTGCTAACGATCAAGAGTCGTTAGAAATGGCGTTGGTTGAAAATATTCAACGTCAAGATTTAGATCCTATAGAAATTGCACTTTCTTACCAGCGATTAATCGACGAAATTAGTCTTACTCAAGAACAACTGAGTGATCGTATTGGTAAAAATAGATCTACTATTGCTAATTATTTGCGTTTATTAAAACTAGATCCTATCATTCAAACAGGAATGAGAGATGGTTTCTTAAGTATGGGACATGGTCGAGCTTTGATAAACATTGATGATTTAGAACTTCAGTTAGAAGTTTATGAAAAAGTCTTAGCAGACTCACTTTCAGTAAGAGATACTGAAAAATTAGTAAAAAGTGTGCAGTCTTCTGGTTCTCTTTCCTCAGAAAAAACTAAGAACACTCCTAAGGTCCCTAAAGAAATTAAGGAGTCTGTCAAAGATTTCTCTAGTTATTTTGGCGCTAAAGTAGATGTAAAAGTTAGTAAGAAAGGAAATGGTAAGGTGATTATTCCTTTTTCATCTCAAGAAGATTTTGAGCGGTTAACTAAACTCATCCACAGTGAAAAATAGCTGTTTTTATTTTTCTGTTTTTTTTCTGTTTTTAAGTTTTCAAATCTTTGCTCAAGAAGATTCTTTACAACTTAAGACAAGTAAAGAAGTGACTTTAAAGAAAAGTCTAAAAGCCAAAGTAGAATATAATCCGTTAGCTCCGGCAAAAGCTGCATTTTATTCGGCTGTTTTACCTGGTTTAGGGCAAGCATACAATAAAAGATATTGGAAAATCCCTATTGTATATGCAGGAATTGGAGCAGGAATTTATTTTTATTCGGTAAATGATCGTGAATATAACCGTTATAGAGATGCTTATAAGAGAAGACTCGCAGGTTATAGTGACGATGAGTTTCAAGGAGTTTTAGAAGACGCTACCTTAATTTCTGCTCAAGAAAAATTTAGAAGACAAAAAGAAATATCAATTTTAGTGACTGCCGCTATCTACATTCTTAATATTATTGATGCCAATGTAGATGCGCATTTAAGACAGTTTAACGTAGATGAAGATTTAAGTGTACAACCTAATCTAAATGTAGATGACCTTACCGGAAGAGCAAATTACGGTTTATCCTTAAATTTAAAATTTTAACTTATGAAAATTGCTTTATTAGGTTACGGAAGAATGGGTAAAACCATTGAAAAATTAGCCTTAGAAAGAAACCATACTATTGTTTATAAAACCTCTTCTGGAATTAATAAAGAAAATCTTCAACAGGCAGATGTTGCGATAGATTTTAGTATTCCAACAGCAGCGATAGAAAATATAACTTCAGCATTTAAAGCCCAAGTTCCCGTTATTTCGGGTACCACAGGTTGGTTAGAAAATTATGACGAAGTGGTTAAAACTTGCAATCAACTTAACGGAACTTTTTTATACGCATCCAATTTTAGTCTGGGAGTAAACTTGTTTTTCAATCTCAATGAACACCTTGCTAAATTGATGAAAAATCATGAGCAATATCAGGTGAGTTTAGAAGAAATTCATCACATACAAAAATTAGATAAGCCTAGCGGAACTGCTATAAGTCTTGCTGAAGGTATTATCAACCACTCTTCTTTAACCGATTGGAAGCTGGTTGAGCAAGAAGATGAAAATGCAGGCAAATCAATTCCGGTAACGGCAAAACGCATAGAGAATGTTCCTGGTACGCATAGTATTAGCTACAAATCTACCGTAGATGATATAGAGATTAAACATACAGCTCATTCTCGAGAAGGCTTTGCTCTTGGTGCAGTAATTGCAGCAGAATGGATGAATGGAAAAAAAGGAGTGTATAGCATGAAAGATGTGCTACAACTAAATAATTTGTAACAAGTTTAGCTTGTTTACTACTTATAAAACAAAACAAAGATGACAATTGTACAGTGGTTTATATTTTTCTTGGCGATACAAGCCATTCATGGTTTAGGAACTTGGAAATTATATATAAAAGCAGGTAGGCAAGCGTGGGAAGCTTTTGTACCCGTTTACAATGCAGTAATTTTAATGAAAATTATTAATCGTCCTTGGTGGTGGACGATCTTACTCTTTGTACCTATAGTCAACCTTATAATGTTTCCTGTAATTTGGGTAGAAACGATTCGTAGTTTTGGCAAACAAACCAAAGCTGATACTTGGTTAGCAATTTTGACCTTAGGGTTTTATGTCTATTACGTAAATTATGCCTTAGATGTTACTTATGTTGAGGGGCGCAGTCTAAAACCTAGAACAGAGGTTGGTGAATGGGTAAGTTCTATTTTATTTGCTGTCGTTGCTGCTACTATCGTTCACACGTATTTTATACAACCTTTTACTATTCCTACTTCTTCTTTAGAAAAAACATTATTGGTAGGAGATTTCTTATTTGTAAGTAAGTTTCACTACGGTGCAAGAACACCCAAAACAACGGTTTCTTTTCCTATGGTACACGATACTATTCCCGTTGCCGGAATTAAATCTTACACCAATTGGCCACAGCTTCCTTATTTTAGATTACCAGGTTTTGAGAATATCGAAAGAAATGACATTGTAGTTTTTAACTGGCCAGTAGATACGGTACCTTATTTCCGTTACCGCGGAAAAGAAAGTTACACCAAGCCTATCGATAAAAAATCGAATTACGTTAAGAGAACTGTGGGTATTCCTGGAGATTCATTAAAAATCGTAGATGGTAAAATTCATATTAATAACCAGCCTTTACAATTACCAGAAAGAGCTAAGCCTCAATATTCTTACGTAGTACAAGGAAAAGGTAAAGGTTTCTCCCTTCAAAATTTATATCAAACCTACGACATTACAGACCCTGTAGGTTGGTACGATCAAACCAAAAAACAATATTACTTCACCTCTTTATCGGAAGAAACTGTAGAGCGATTTAAAAATCATCCTAATGTAGCGTCGGTAGAAAGAATAATTGATTCGGTAGGAAAACAAGATCGAGGAACTTTCCCGAATACAGGGAAAACGGGCTGGAATAGAGACAACTTCGGACCTATATATATCCCAGAAGCTGGAAAAACAGTAAGCATTACTAGAGAATCTCTTCCATTTTATAAGCGCATTATCGAAACTTATGAAGGAGAAGAAATGCATATAGATAATAAGATTACCACTAGAGGAACTCAAGTTTTACTTAACGGAAACCCTATAGACTCATATACCTTCAAACAAAACTACTACTTTATGATGGGAGACAACCGTCATAATAGTGAAGATAGTCGCTACTGGGGTTACGTTCCAGAAAATCACGTAGTAGGAAAACCTGTATTGATATGGATGAGTTGGGATGGAAACGGACAAGGTTTTAGCAATAAAATTCGCTGGGATCGCTTATTTACTACCGTTGGTGGTGATGGAAAGCCAGTTTCATACTTTTTCCATTTCCTTATTTTGTTGGTGATTGTTTTCGGAATCAATTTCTTCTGGAAAAAGAAGAAAAATAAGGAATCATAGTTTTTTAAATTTATGAATACGTTAATCCTTCATCCCGCCTATTTCGGATCTATTGAGCAATTTGTTTATTTCGCTAAAGCGGAAAAAATTTGTTTTGAAAATGAAGATAATTATCAAAAACAAAGCTACCGAAGTAGACAATACATCTATGGTGCTAATGGAAAACTTCTATTAAATATTCCTATCAAGCATTCTAAAGATAAGCGTCAAAAATATAAAGAGATAAAAATTGAAAACGATTTTAATTGGCAAACGATTCATTGGCGTTCTTTAGAAGCTGCTTACAGAACCTCTCCTTTTTTTGAGTTCTATGAAGATGAATTACAGCCTCTTTATGATAAAACCTATACCCACTTGCTCGATTTTAATTATGCTTGTTTAGAAGTATTGCTTTCTTGCCTTCAAATAGAAAAACCCATAGAAAAAACAGAGGTATTTTTAAATGATTATAGCAACGAGGAAAATGTTGTTGATGCTAGGAATTTGATAAATGCTAAAAATAGAGAAACTTTGAGCTTAGAAACCTATACACAGGTTTTTGATAGTAAAAAAGGTTTTATTCCAGACTTATCTATTTTAGATCTTTTGTTTAATGAAGGTCCAAATAGTTTAATGTATCTCGAAAATCAAAGCATTAAATAGGCAGAGATTACTTCAATTGTAACACACTCATAATAGGATAGTGATCTGATAATTGTTGATCGTAATTGATCAATTTTTTTACTTTAATCTGTTTATCAGCTAAAATTACATCAATTCGTAAAGGGATAAAATCAAAGTCAAAGGTTTTCCCAAAACCACTTCCTGCGTTTTTAAAGGCATCGGTATAATTTTCAGAAAGTTTTTGATATACGTAAGAAAAAGCACTATTATTTAAATCGCCAGCGATGATGCTTTTATATGAAGTTTCATCAACCTTGGCTAACACCATTTCGGTTTGCTTTTGTTGTTTTCTAAAAGAGTTCCCTACCCTACCTATTAATTTCTCACTATTATTTTGAAGCTCCTTTACTTTTGGATTAATCTTCAAACTTTCTAAATGTAAATTAAAAATACGTATAGTGTCTTTGTGAATAAGAACATCAGCATAAATAGCATTATTTCCCGTCTTTGGAAAATCTAATGAACCTTTATTTACAATAGGATATTTAGAATAAATCGCTTGCCCAGATGTCGAATTTTCCCCTACTAACTTCACATAACTATGCGGGTAGGTTTTAAAGTTAACATCTTCTCTTGCATGAAACTCTTGCACCAATAAAATATCTGGATTTTCTTTTTCCACGAAAGTGATAATTTCTTTAGTCACACTAAAATCTCTAATCCAATCGTAACGATTAAACTGACGAACATTGTAGGTCATCAAACTAAAAGTCTTATCATCGTTGGTATCCGCTTGAAGCTGATCGTTAGAGAATTTGTACAAAGAAAGTATATGGTTAATCCCAATAAGTAAGATAAAAAAGGAAAGAAGTACTTGGCGTTTAAACCGAATAGCCCAAAAAAGAAAAAAGATAAAATTAATAATCAACAAAAGAGGCATTCCTAAACTTAAAACCGATAAAAACGGAAATGTGTTGGGAGGAATATAAGGCAATAGATAAGCTAATAAAAGAGCTGTTGCAAACAATGAGTTTACAATGAAAATAAGTTTATCTATAAGGTTTAAGCCTTTCATAGGCAATTAATCTTTCCCCGCTTTAAAAAGATAATCTTTTTCTGCTTTAGTTAAACTATCGTAACCGTTTTTACTTATCTTATCTAAAATAGAATCCACTTTCTTTTGCTTTTCTTCTTGATTTGAAAACGAAGAAGCGGCCTTTTTATTTTTAGCCGATGAAGTATTTCTATATACATTTTTAAATGGTTTCTTCTTAGAAGGTTGAAACCAGCCTACAATCGTATCGGTAATTTTTTGAGACCAAGCACCAATATCGTTTCCTTTAGATAACTGTGTAGTATACATATATCCCAAAAGAGCACCACCCAAATGAGCAATATGGCCTCCGGCATTTCCAAAAGGAATTTGTATAAAATCTACCACCACTAAGAAAGCAGCAATCCACCATAATTTTATATTTCCTATAAACATCATTCTCACTTGCATATGAGGAGCTTGAGTTGCTACTCCTACCAGGATCGCAGTTACTGCTGCCGATGCTCCTACTAAAGGAACGTTTCCTACTCCCGCAAAAGCAGGAAATAAATTATAGCTTAAGGCAAATAACAATGCTCCACTAATAGCACCTAAGAAGTAATAATTCAATAATCGCTTCGGAGAGAAAAAAGTAAGAAATAACCTTCCCGAAAAATAGAGAATCATCATATTAAAAAACAAATGCAATAAACCACCGTGTAAAAAAGCATACGTAATAATACTCCACGGTTTATAAAGCAAAGTTTGTAAATGGGTTGGAAAACTAAACCATTCAAAAATAAAATTAATTTTAGTTTTAAATAGAAACCCTAGAGTTTGCAGAAAAAACTGAACGATAAACACAACTACATTAACAGCAATGAGTTTCTCTAAAACTCCAGCCATATTGTAACGGTAACGTAATTGATCTTGCCAACGCATTAATTCCAGCGATTTGAGTTAAAACTATTTTTTTTCCAATACCACATCGTGATAAAGCCGATAATTGCCCCTCCTATATGAGCCCAATATGCGGTATTAGAAGGACCTAATAAAGTGGTGCCTGTGACAGCAGAATATACATTTATAGCAAAATAACCACCAATTAAATATTTTGCTTTAATTGGAATAGGTACAAACATTAAATATAAAGGTAAATTTGGGTAAACTACTGCAAAAGCAGCTAAAACACCAAAAATAGCTCCAGAGGCTCCTACCATTGGAGTCATATAAGTAGATATTAATTGTTGAGTCGCTTCACGCGGAATAGATGCATATACTTTCCCCGTTGTACTATATTGAGAAAGCATGTCATACACTTCTTGCGAAGACAAACCAGCGTCTAAATAGGTTTGCATTGCAGAGTTAAAACTCCAATAGCTAAATAAAATTTGTAAACCTGCAGCTCCCAATCCTGCAGAAAAATAAAGGAATAAAAAACGTTGTTGCCCTAATGTTTGCTCTAAAACACTTCCAAACATATATAAAGCAAACATATTAAATAGAATATGGGAAAAACCACCATGCATAAACATGTGTGTTACTATTTGCCAAAGTTGAAAATTCTCATTTTCAGGAAACCACAATGCTAATAATTGATAAGCATAATCTCCCAAAAACTGACTCCCTACAAAAAATAGAATATTAGCAATTAATAAAACTTTTACGGTTTCGGTTATATTTCCCATTTACATGAATTTTTTCTCGATGTCTTCCGCTTGTAGCGTTATAAAAATCTTTTTATTAGACGGAGTTAATTGTGGTTCTTTACAAGCAAATAAACCATTTACGATCGCAATTTGCTCTACGGTATCCAACTGTGTTCCTGCTTTTATCGCCATGCTTTTCGCCAATGACTTTGCGAGTAAATCGGTTTGTAGGAATCCACTTTCGGGAATTTCATTTTCAAAATCAGAAAGTAATTGATCTAATAAAATAGAGACTTCACTCTCTGGAATTAAAGTTGGGATTCCAGTAATCTCGATTTCTTCTTCTTCCATTTTTGAAAAAATGAACCCAGTTTGCTCTAATGACTCCCTTAAATACTGAAGCATTTGGGTTTCTTGCGCGTTGAGTTGTAAGGATAACGGAAATAATAATTGCTGACTTACAGCTGCTTTTACGGTAATACTTTTCAATAAATCTTCATACAATATTCTACAATGCGCCCTATGCTGATCAATAAGTATCATTCCGTTTTTAAACGGACTTATAATGTATTTTTTTTGTAATTGAAATGTAGTGGAAGATGTTGCTACAGCTGAAGAGTCAAAAAGTTGACCCGTCACCACATCACTTTCAAACTCTACTTTAGAAAAATCTTTTTCATCATTTTGATCGTTCAAACCAGTATATAAAGCCTCCCAACTTTCTTGTGGAGCGCTTTGTCTTTTAGATTGAAATCCAACAGAAGAACCCGAAGAATTTCTTGTGCTGACCTCTTTAAACGGATTAAAATCTCTATCCACCTCCACTTTAGGGGTTTCAGCTTGTTTTTGCTGAAATTCATAAGGAGTATCTAGATTAGAATCTCTGTTAAAATCTAATACTGGAGCTACACTAAATTGACCTAAACTATGCTTAATCGCACTTCTTAAGATAGCATATAAAGCATGTTCATCATCAAATTTAATTTCGGTTTTAGTAGGATGAATATTGATGTCTATACTCTTAGGATCTACCTGTAAGTATAAAAAATAAGAAGGATGTGCTTTATCTTTCAGTAAACCTTCAAAAGCAGCGGTTACCGCATGGTTTAAATAAGGTGATTTAATATAACGATCATTTACAAAGAAAAATTGTTCTCCACGAGTTCGCTTGGCAAATTCGGGTTTACCCACAAAACCAGTTACTTTCACCATCTCAGTATCTTCTTCTACGGGCACTAACTTTTCATTGGTTTTGCTCCCAAAAATATTTACAATTCGCTGCCGCGGATTACTTACTGGAAGCTGGAACATTTCGCTTCCATTATGATGCATTCTAAAAGCAATCGAAGGATGCGCCAAAGCCACACGCTGAAATTCGTCTATAATATGGCGCGTTTCTACGGAGGTAGACTTTAAAAAATTTCTCCTTGCCGGAATATTGTAAAATAAATTCTTAACGTGGATAACCGTTCCTTTAGGAGTAACACAAGCTTCTTGTGACTCTACCTCACTACCTTTTATTTGAATATGAGTACCTACCTCTTCCTCTTCTTGCTTAGTTTTTAAATCTACTTGAGCAATCGCCGCGATAGAAGCTAAGGCTTCCCCTCTAAACCCTTTAGTTTGCAGCTGAAATAAATCTTCTGCCAATTTAATTTTAGAAGTGGCGTGACGTTCAAAAGAAAGACGAGCATCGGTAACACTCATTCCTTTACCATTATCGGCAACTTGAATGAGGGTTTTACCTGCGTCTTTTATAAGTAATTGTATGCTTGTAGAACCAGCATCTATGGCATTCTCGAGCAACTCTTTAACTACAGAAGCTGGACGCTGTACGACTTCTCCTGCAGCAATTTGGTTGGCCACATGATCTGGTAAAAGTTGAATAATATCTGTCATGAATTAGCTAAAGAAAATAGAAAGATCAAAATCAATAATAAATAGAAAAATAAACACTAGAATAAGTATAATCCAAAGCACACGTCTATTGGTTTGTTTATCAGATTCATCTCTAAATTCAGACCAAGCCGATTTAAACCGATAAACTAAACCTCCGGCATCTCCCGCAGTTTTACGGAATTTATCAAATTTATGTTCTAATTGATATGGACTACCTTTCCCTTCGTCATTGTAATAACGAGGGCTATAGCTAAATTTCTTATTCTTACGTCGCTTTAAAATTCCCATGATTTCCTATTGCTTCAAAGTTATGGAAAATCAAAAACAATGCCGAGAAAGCCTGGTTAAATTTTAAAGAAAAGAAGTTTTAAAAATTAACCTTTATAGAATTTGGCGTCTTTTCTAAGTTGAGCCATTTTAATTGCCGCTACAGCTGCTTCAGCTCCTTTATTACCGTGTTTACCACCAGAGCGATCTATAGATTGTTGCTTGGTATTATCGGTTAACACGCAAAAGATTACAGGAATATCAGACTGGATATTTAAATCTTTAATTCCTTGAGTTACTCCATCGCAAACAAAATCAAAATGTTTAGTTTCACCTTGTATGACATTCCCTACTGCAATTATGGCATCTAACATTTCAAAAGACTCTTGCATCTTTTTACAACCATAAATTAACTCAAAGCTACCAGGAACATTCCAGCGAACGATGTTCTCTTTTAAGACCTCATTCTCTATAAAAACATCAAAAGCGCCTTGAAACAATCCTTCAGTAATATCACTATTCCATTCTGAAACAACAATCCCAAACCGAAAATCTTTCGCGTTTGGGATAGTGTCTTTATTATATTCAGATAAGTTTTTTCCTGCTGTTGCCATAGATTATTGTAAACCTTGTGCTTGTCCTAAATAAACTGGTACATTTTCAGCTTCTGGAGAATCGCTATACTCTTCTTCAATTTTAGATAAGTGCTTTTCTGCATCAGCTCCTTTTTTCAATTGAATAGCAGTGATTGCTGCTTTCATTAAAAACTTAGGAGTTGTGAATTTATTTTTTCTCATAGAAGCCGCTTTTTCATAGTAACCTAAAGCTTCTTCTGGCTGATTTAATTGCATAAAAGCATCACCAATTGCTCCTTTAGCTAATGGAGCTAAAATTTCATCATCGCTTTTAAAATCTTCTAATTGATCTATAGCCTCTTTATATTTACCAATGTTTAAATAAGCTACACCTGCATAATAATGAGCAAGATTTCCAGAAGAAGTTCCTCCGTAATTATCAATTACCTTTAAAAGTCCGTATTTTCCATTTCCTCCATTCAACGCTAGATTAAATAAAGAATCTTGATCTTTATTAGTAGCATCTAAAGCATTTTCAAAATAGATTTGAGACTGTGCAATTTCATCTGCAGCTTCAAATTCTTTTGGTTGCTCTACAAATCTAGAGTAACCTAAGTAAGCTAATGCAGCTACCACTACTACTCCTATTGCAATAAGAATAGGTTTTTGGTTGCCTGCAACCCACTCTTCTGTTTTGTTAGCACCTTCATCTAAGTTATTGAAAACTTCTGCGGTTGTAGATTCTTCTTCGTTGAAGTTGTCTTCTACCTCATCGTTCTCTTTAGTTGCTTTAGGCTTGTAACCCCTTTTCTTATATGTTGCCATAAAAATTAGTTAATGAACCGCAAAATTAAAATTTTTATTCATATATAAAAGAGAATTATTTGTTATTTTAAAGAAGTTGTTAGGCATTGTATTTGTATTTTTAGCCTTTCTAAAATCAATTTAAAGAAGACTGTAAAACATTTATGATTTTAAAAAAATTATCTCTCCTCCATTACAAGAATTTCGAAAACACTACTTTCAGTTTTAATGAAAAGATCAATTGCTTTGTAGGATTTAACGGAGTAGGAAAAACAAATGTGTTAGATAGTATTTATCATTTAGCTTATGGAAAAAGCTATTTTAACCCTGTTACCAGTCAAAATATTAATCATAAAGCTGACTTTTTTGTCATTGATGGAGAGTTTGAAAAAAGTGAAAGAGATGAAAAAATAGTTGTCAGCGCTAAGAAAGGACAAAAAAAGGTCATTAAAAGAAACGCAAAAGCCTATGAAAAATTTAGCGATCATATAGGTTTAATCCCTGTTGTAATTATTTCTCCTGCAGATCGAGATTTAATTATGGAAGGGAGTGACGTAAGACGTAAATTTATTGATGGCATCATTTCTCAAAGTGACAAACAATATTTAACCACTCTAATTAATTATAACAAAGTTCTTTCTCAGCGTAACTCGTTACTCAAATACTTTGCGGCAAATCGAGTTTTTGAAAAGGAAACTTTAGAAATATATAACCTTCAATTATTACCCTTGGCGGAAAGTATTCATCAAAAAAGAAAAGCTTTCTTAGAAATTTTCACTCCAATTTTTGAAGAACGCTATGCAACGATTAGTGACGGAAAAGAAAAAGTAAAACTTAAATATAAAAGTCAGTTGACAGATACTTCCTTAACGGAATTATTTCAAGAACACCTTCAAAAAGACCTTAAACTACAATACAGTAGCGCAGGTACCCATAAAGACGATTTAAGTTTAAAGATTAAAGGTTATCCTGTAAAAAAATTCGGTTCTCAAGGTCAACAAAAATCATATTTAATCGCTTTAAAATTAGCTCAGTATGATTTCCTAAAACAAGAAAGTAAAGTAAATCCTATCTTGTTATTAGATGATGTTTTTGACAAACTAGATGAAGAGCGTGTAGCGCAGATTATTAAACTAGTAACTCAAGACGATCTAGGTCAGCTTTTTATAAGCGATACGCACGCTGACAGGACAGAAAATGTGGTAAAAACCCACGCAAAAGAATATCAAATGATTCATTTATCTTAATTATGAGAAACCTATTTTTAATATTATCGATTAGTTTTTTACTTATCTCTTGCAACTCTACACCAGATCTTTCTCAAATTGATCAACTTAATGGTTACTGGGAAATAAGCAAAGTAAAAGAGGAAAATGGCAATGAAAAGGAGTTTAATTTTAATGAACATGTAGATTATTTCTATTTAGAAAATCTAAAAGGCTTCCGACAAAAAATGCAGCCTCAATTTGATGGTAGTTATAAAACCAACGGAGCAAAAGAAAAAGTTTCCGTAAAGGAAGAGAATGACAGCATTTTTATTTATTATGAGACTTCACAAGATCAATGGAAAGAATATTTAATTCGGTTAACCGAAGAAGAACTAGTCGTAAAAAACGAACACGGAATCACCTACACCTATAAAAATTTTAAAGGATATATTACTGATGGCGAGAAATAATGAAGAGCAAAATATAAGTGACGTACTTAAAGCATTTGTCAAAAAAAACAAATTAGAAAAAGGCTTAAATAAAGTAAATGTTAAGGATGTTTGGAATGCCCAAATGGGACCTGCCATAGCGAAATACACTACTCAAATAGAGCTCAAAGGCAAAACGCTTTTCGTAGCATTAAGCTCTTCTGTTTTGAGGGAAGAATTAAGTTACGGAAAATCTAAAATCATCAAAATGATGAACGAAGAATTAGGTGAAGAGCTGGTTGATAAATTGGTATTGAGGTAAGAATATAGAAAACAAAAAAAGGCTGTCTATTTTAGACAGCCTTTTTTATATCTTATAAAAATGTTTAGAACATTTCTCTACCTGCAAAATGAAAAGCTCCTTCAATAGCAGCATTTTCATCGCTATCACTTCCGTGAACTGCATTTTCTCCTATAGAAGTTGCATATTTTTTTCTAATGGTTCCTTCAGCAGCTTCCTCTGGGTTAGTTGCTCCGATTAAAGTTCTAAAGTCTTCAACAGCGTTCTCTTTTTCTAAGATTGCCGCAACAATAGGTCCGCGTGTCATAAATTCAACTAATTCTCCAAAGAATGGACGCTCATTGTGAACAGCGTAAAATTGTTCAGCATCAGCTTTAGTCATTTGCGTTAATTTTAACGCTACGATTCTAAAACCAGAAGAGTTGATTTGTTCTAATATTGCTCCAATGTGGCCATTTTCTACCGCATCAGGCTTAATCATAGTGAAAGTTCTATTTTCTGCCATGTTATTTTTTTTTAATTTTGGTGCAAAAATACCTTTTTATATGTGATATACAAGTCTTAACCCTATTTTAAACATTCTTGTAATAATTTCCGCTTGACGGAAAAGAAAACACCGCAGGCTGAGTTAGCTTAAATTTATAGGTCAATTCCCTTCAAAATCCAAAGAAATTGTATATTTACCCCTATGGAAAATGAAAAAGTAGCCGAATTAAAAGCACTACTCTCCCAACCTAAAAAGACGGTTATCATACCTCATAGAAACCCTGACGGAGATGCTATTGGTTCTACACTGGCTTTACAACACTATTTAAAACAAGAAGGTCACGATGCTACAGTTGTAGCTCCTAATGATTTTCCCGATTTTTTAAAATGGATGCCAGGTGTAAATGAAATGATTTTATTTACTGAAAATACTGAAAAGGCCAAGCAGCTTATCGCAGATGCCGATCTTATTTTCACCTTAGACTTTAATCATTTTTCTAGAACTGGAAATGATATGCAGGAGGTTTTAGATAAAACCGATACTACTTATGTGATGATAGATCATCATCAAGCACCTGCAGATTACGCTAAATTCACCTATAGTGATACTAGCATTTCTTCGACCTGCCAAATGGTATATCATTTTTTAGAAATGCTGGAGGATACTCATAAGGTAACGAAAGAAATCGCTACTTGTTTGTATGTTGGGATAATGACCGATACCGGTTCATTTAGATTTGCATCTACTACAAGTACCACCCATAGAGTTATCGCTAATTTAATAGATAAAGGCGCCGATAACTCTAGAATTCATCAAATGGTTTACGATACCAATTCTACTAACAGAATACAGTTGTTGGGTGTAGCTCTTAGTAATATGAAGGTATTACCAGAGTTAAAAACTGCCTACATAACAATCTCACAAGAAGAGCTAGACACTCATCAATTTAAAAAAGGAGATACTGAAGGTTTTGTAAATTACAGTTTATCTATAAAAGGTATTATTTTTGCCGCTATATTTATTGAAAATAAGCAGGATCGTATTGTTAAAATCTCATTACGTTCTAAAGGAGACTTTGATGTAAATAAGTTCGCGAGAGAACATTTTGAAGGTGGAGGACATATTAATGCTGCTGGAGGAAAAAGCGATTTATCTTTAAATGAAACTACAGCTTCTTTTGAGCGTATTTTAAATAACTATAAAAATGAATTGGAACATGGGGAAGAATAGTTTATACCTTATTTTAGTACTGCTTTGCGCTTTTGCTTGCAAAACACCCGAAGCCAGAAAACCTGTCGCTTCTAAATCGGGATCTTTCATACAAGAATCCGTCAAGCGGAATAAAAAATTAGTCGCTCAAGAAGAAAAAATAATATCGGACATTATAAAAATCGATACTACTAATAATTACATCTCTTCATCTAATGGTTTTTGGTACTATTATCAAGATCAAAATATTGAAGACACCCTCACTCCGCATTTTGGAGATCTTGTAGAATTTGAGTATAATATTTCTACACTCGAAGGGAATCCTATTTACACCAAACAAGAAATAGGAAAAAGAGAATATGTAATTGATAAAGAAAATGTATTTAACGGCTTACGCCAAGGCTTAAAATTGATGAAAGTAGGAGAAACAGTTACTTTTCTTTTCCCTTCTCATAAAGCATTTGGTTATTATGGCGATTTAGATAAAATTGGAAGAAACGTGCCTATACGTTCTACCATCACATTAAATTCAATTACTTTAGAAAAAAATCAATACAAACCTTAAATAAAAATGAAAAAACAAACTTTACTACTCTTATTAATTACAAGCCTTAGTTTGTTCGCTTGCAACGACAAATATCCAGATTTGGAAGACGGTATGTACGCAGAATTTGTAACAAACCAAGGAACTTTTGTAGCCGAATTGTATTATGACAAAACTCCGCTTACGGTAGCTAACTTTGTAGCTTTAGCTGAAGGAAAACAAGATATGGCCGATACTACTTACAAAGGTAAAAAGTATTATAACGGTTTAACGTTTCACCGTATCATCAGCGGATTTATGATTCAAGGGGGAGATCCTGATGGAACTGGAGCTGGAGGACCTGGTTACAAGTTTCCAGATGAATTTGACGAAAGCTTAAAACACGAAAGCAAAGGAATACTTTCTATGGCTAATGCGGGACCTGGAACTAACGGAAGTCAGTTTTTCATTACCCTTGCTCCTACTAAGCATTTAGATAATAGACATACTGTTTTTGGTAAAATTGTTGTAGGACAAGACATCGTTGACTCTATAGGACAAGTAAAAACCCAAGCTGGAGATAAACCAGTAGATCCTGTAGTAATGAATGAAGTGAACATTGTTAGAAAAGGTAGTGATGCTCAGTCTTTCGATGCTCCAAAAGTATTTGACACGCAATTAAAAGAAGCTGAAAAAGCTGAGAAGATAGCTCAAGAAAAAGCTGAAGCGGAAAAAGCAAAAGCTAAAGAAGTAATTGATAACGAAATTAATAACATGTCTGAAGGTTATGCTAAAACTGAAAGCGGATTGCGTTATAAAATTACTAAAAGCAAAAAATCTGGTGCTACTCCAGAACGTGGACAAACAGTAAGAGTACATTATACAGGTATGTTAACAGATGGCACTAAATTTGATTCTTCTTATGATAGAGATCAGCCTTTAGTATTTCCTGTAGGCGTAGGAAAAGTTATTCCAGGTTGGGACGAAGGAATTCGTTTATTAAAAGTTGGTGAAAAAGCAAAGCTTATCATACCTCCTTACTTAGGATATGGAGAAAGAGGAAATGGTCCTATTCCTCCAAATTCTATTTTACTTTTTGATGTAGAATTAGTAGGGATTGGAGCTGAATAATCTCTAATTAGAATATAAAAAAAGCCTCATTTAAAAATGAGGCTTTTCCTTTTTCATAGCAATTTGGTTTTACCATTTTTCAATCTCGTCGCGCAATGCTTCTTTTGTCTTACCAGTTTTTTCTTGTAATCTACCTAACATTTCATCAAACTTCCCTTCAGAGTAAGTAGCATCATCGTCGGTTACTTTACCGTACTTCTGCTTAAAATCTCCTTTTACTTGGTTCCATTTTCCTTCTAATTCTTGATTGTTCATAACTTAAGTTTTTTCGTGGTTTATAATACAATAAATTTAAAGCTTAATCAATTCAGTTTGTCCCAACAAACTCCTATCATTATCTTAACAGTATGTTATTTAACAATTCTAAAGGAAAATTAGCTTATATTTTATTTTTTACCACCCTCTTTCTTCTAACCAGTTGTGCCTCTTTACCACCAAGTAAAACCCCTTCCCTAAAGCTTCAACTTTTAGATGAGTATATTATACCTGCAGATTCTCAATTAGAAAATACCGCAATAGGAGGTCTATCAGGCATTCAACAGAATAATAATGCGTATTATTTAATTAGCGACGACCCTCAAACTCCAAGAATTTACGAAGCACATTTATTTACTTCCGCTAAGCAAATTGATAGTCTTAGTTTTAATGAGGTAATTTTATTAGATAAAAATAATCCACTACTTCGTAAGGTATTTTTAGACACAGAAGATTTGATTATCCATCCCACAAATAAGGAGTATATAATAGTTAGCGAAGGAAATATTGATAATAAGAAAGATCCTTCAATTATTCAGTTTAATGAGAAAGGAAAATTTGTAAGAAAATATGAAATTCCGTCTCACTTTACAGCCAATAGTTCTTCACGACCAAGAAATAATGGAGTTTTTGAAGCAATTACAGTAAGTACAGATCAAAAAGGATTTTGGGTAGCTAATGAACTTCCTTTAAAAGCCGATGGTCCTAAGCCTAAACTTTACCAAACAAAATCTCTAGTACGATTTACTTATTATGATTTTGAAAATACAAAACCTCAACAACAATTTTCTTATCCACTAGGAAGAATAAAAAAAATACCTAATGTTCCTTTTTCTCTTAATGGTTTAACCAGCATAATGGCATTAGCAAAAAATAGGGTTTTGGTATTAGAAAGAGCTTTTTCTGCCGGTAAAGGAAAAAAGTCTCATCGTGTGGTCATTTATGAATATGTGTTACATCATAATACTAACACTTTAGAAAAAGAATCGCTTAGAAAACTACGAAAGCAACACGTAGAAAAGAATCTAGTTTTAGATTTAGATGATATTAGAGATCAACTCCCTAGTAAAAGTATTGACAATTTAGAAGGTTTTTGTTACGGTCCTACTTTAGAAAACGGAAATAAAACTTTACTTTTAATCGCAGATAATAACTTTAATAGTTTTATGCCACAACTCAATCAGCTTTTGTGGTTCGAGATTATAAAAAAATAGCGTTATGAAATATTCATTTATTCTTTTACTTACTCTCTTTTTTGCTTGTAAAGAGCAAAAACCTTCTTCAACTAAAGAAGCTAATATCGCTTCCGCGGAAGCAAAAGAAAGCGCAACTCAAACCATATACTATTTCATAAGACACGCAGAAAAAGACCGCTCTACGGATTCTAAAGATCCCTCATTAACCGAAAAAGGACAGCAAAGAGCCGAAAATTGGGCTAAAGTATTAAAGGACAAAAATATTGATTTAGTGTACAGTAGCGATTTTAAGCGTACGATACAAACTGCCACTCCTACGGCAAATCTATTCTCGCAAGAGGTTAAATTATATCCTGTAGAAAAATTGAATGATATTAATTTTCAGAAAGAAACTCAAGGAAAGACGGTTTTAGTAGTAGGCCACAGCGATACAACTCCAAAATTCGTCAACCTTATTTTAGGTGAAACAAAGTATAAAGATATTAATGACAATAACAATAGTAACCTTTATAAAGTCGTAGTTTCAAAAAACGGAAAGAAAAAAAGTAAGTTAACTCGGCATCCGCTTTAATTACACTTTTCTTTACCTAATACCACTTGAATATCTTCGTTAATGATCTCTGACACTTTTTTAAGGTTATCATTTTCATAAGCCTTATCTAAATCTTTCACATTTAGATTAGC
This sequence comes from Mesonia sp. K4-1, assembly GCF_008017825.1. Classification (NCBI taxonomy): domain Bacteria; kingdom Pseudomonadati; phylum Bacteroidota; class Flavobacteriia; order Flavobacteriales; family Flavobacteriaceae; genus Mesonia; species Mesonia sp. K4-1. The sequence goes on along the minus strand of NZ_VRLS01000086.1, from coordinate 328,083 downwards.
TTCTTTGGGAGCATAGTTTTCATAATCTACAAAGCGAATTCCGTTAATGATTCTAGGATTAATTGCTTTTCTAAAACGCATTCCTCCTCCATTAACTTCAAAAGAGTAAGCTAGATAATCTATGGTATTTTTCTCTTGGTTAACCCAATACATATAGACATCATCATGGTCGTCCCCTCCTCCTTCTTCAGTAAACTGTACTTTTATTTTATAATATGCAGTGTGATTGATTTTCACTGTATCTAAATAAGTTTTTTTAACAGCAGGGTCATTTAAACCAAAGGGAAGTTGAGCAAAATAATGAACAGAGTTTACAGCATTACTATATTTATTTGATAAAGAATCTGGCAGATTTTGTTTTTTTCGATTCACAAATCTTTCAAAACCCATATTAGAAACTACATCTTTTATCGTGTCGCCAGTTTTACTAATTTGATTCCTTTGAAGTTCGTACATTCCACAATTACGAACACTTACGTATTCTTTTCCGCGAAAGCGAAATTCTATAGCCGAAGTCTCATACTTTTCTCCTCCTGCTTGCTCTATTACTTTGTTCAAAACGCTTTGAGCTTTAGATACACTTTCTTCTGTAAGTTCTTTATTCTCTACTTTCTCTTTGACAGGAGACTCTTTAGTTTCATTTTTACAAGCTATCAATACAATAAAAAAAATGAAAATATATGCGTATTTCATGGAGTGTTTAATTTTATTGCAAATATACACAACTTCGTTATAGGGGTAATTTTAAGTCGTTAAAGTTGTAACAATTTTAATTTTAAGAGGTCTTTAAGTCAATAGCGTATGTTTATTTAAAAAAAGCTTCCTATTTTAGCGATTGCTATGAGTAAAAACAACATCAATATAAAAAATAGGAAAGCTAAGTTTCAATACGAAATTCTCGATAAGTTTACTGCCGGGATTAAATTAGCGGGTACCGAAATTAAGTCTATAAGAGCTGGGAAAGCAGGAATTGCCGAAAGCTTTTGTGAATTTCATAACGGGGAGTTATTTGTGATTAATATGCATGTAGAAGAGTATTCTCACGCCACGCATTTTAACCACGCTCCTAAAAGTGAACGCAAATTACTACTTAATAAGAATGAATTACGAAAGTTAGAAAAGCAAGTGACCTCAACGGGTTTAACTATTATTCCACTTCGTCTATTTATTAACGATAGAGGTTTTGCAAAACTATCTATTGCACTTTGTAAGGGTAAGAAAACGCACGACAAACGAGAAACGATTAAGGACAGAGAAAGTAAACGACGCTTAGATCGAATTAAAAAAGAGTATAACTAAACACCTATTCTTCTTGAAAAAACTTTTACTCCTAGCCTTCTTATTTATTTCATTTTCTGGATTTTCTCAACTCGTAGGTAAAGTTACCGATGAAGCCGGCGAAATTATTCCCTACGTAAATATTTACATTAAAGACACCTACAAAGGGACTACAACTAACAATGAAGGAAATTATATGCTCGATTATGAGCAAACTGGAAAAACCACCCTTGTTTTTCAGTTTTTAGGGTTTAAAACCTTAGAAAAAGAAGTAAATATTACCAATTTTCCATTCGTATTAAATGTTTCCTTAGCGGAAGAATCTACAAGCTTAGATGAAGTAATTCTTAAATCGGGAGAAAACCCGGCCCTTCGCGTTATTAAAAAAGCGATTGAATACAGAGAAGAAAATCTAGCCAAAACCGAAGCTTATACTGCAGATTTCTACTCTCGCGGACTTTGGAAAATACAAAATGCGCCCGAAAAAATTCTCGGAGCAGAAGTTGGGGATCTTGGTGGTGGATTAGATTCTACCCGTAGCGGAATTGTTTATTTATCGGAAACGATCTCTAAAATCAAATTTAAAGCGCCAGATAAATTTCACGAAAAAATAGTGGCTTCTAAAGTCAGTGGTGACGATAACGGCTTTAGCTTAAATAGCGCCCGCGAAGCCAATTTCAATTTTTATAACAATACAATAGAACTCAATACAGAAATCGTTTCTCCTATCGCTGATTATGCTTTTAATTATTACGATTATCAATTAGATGGTGTTTTTTATGATGAGCTAGGCAACCTCATCAATAAAGTAAAAATTACCCCTAAACGTAAAAACGATCGTATCTTTTCTGGTTTTATCTATATAATTGAAGACGATTGGGAGATTTACGGCGTAGATTTAAACACTACCGGAAAAGCGATGCAAATTACCCCGATAGATACGTTAAGTTTTAAACAAAATTTTAAGTACAACAAAAATGACCAGTTATGGGTGAAAATTTCTCAAACCGTAGATTTCACATGGGGGATTTTCGGTATCACTGGCGATGGTCGTTTTACTGCTGTTTATAGTAACCACAACTTTAGTCCGCAGTTTGATGAAGATTCTTTTAGCCGAGAGATTATGAGTTTTGAAGGAGAAGCTAATAAAAAAGACTCTCTATTTTGGCAAGGCATTCGTCCTATTCCGTTAACCGATGAAGAACTGAACGATTATGTAAGGAAAGACAGTATTCAAGAGCGTAAAAACTCTAAAGTATATAAAGATTCTATTGACGGCGTAAGAAACAAGTTTTCAATTACCGATCCGCTTTTTGGTTACAGTTATCAAAATTCTCATAAAAATTATCGTTTTAGCATTAGTGGTCCTGTAAACGGATTGCATTATAACACCGTTCAAGGATGGAGCGTAAATTTAGACCTTAACTTTACCAAAAGAAACGAAGAAGAAAACACGTATTGGAACTTGTTTAGCGACATGAGTTATGGAGTAAGCGACGAGCGTTACCGAGTTAGTGGTGGCTTTACAAGCTTACTCAACAATAAATCTAAAGCTTATATTAGTATTAGTGGAGGGATAAAAGCGACTCAAATTAACGACACCGATCCTTTGCCACTGTATGTTAACGATGTCGCTAATATTTTGTTTGAGCGTAATTATTTAAAACTTTATGACAAGCTATTTGCTGAAGCAACGTATTCTGAAGAGTTATTTAATGGTTTCCGTTTCTATTCCGCTTTAAGCGCAGAAAAAAGGAGTCCGCTTTTTAATACCACCGATCATGTTTTTGTAAATAATGATAATGGAGGTTATACTTCTAACAATCCATTGGCTCCGCAAGCTTTTGGTGCTGCCTCTTTTGAAGAGCATACGATTGCCAAATTAAAGCTGAATGCCAGAATCAATTTTGGTCAAGAATATTATAATTACCCCGACGGAAAGTATAATGTAACCAATGATGATTATCCTACGCTTTGGTTAGGATACGAAAAAGGTTTTGCATCAGATATTAAACAATATAATTTTGATTTGATAAAAATTTCGGCGAGCCAAACTTTGAGTTTACAAAACAAAGGAGAGTTGAGTTATAATTTGAGAGCAGGAAAATTCTTTGATGCCGATGAAATTTCTCTAGTAGATTTTCAACACTTCCGTGGAAATCAAACCAGGATTAACTTAGATAATGCCTTAGCAAAATTTAATTTACTTCCCTACTATTCTCATAGCACCAATGATGATTATGCAGAAGCTCACTTAGAACATAACTTTAACGGTTGGATTTTAGGAAAAATACCTGGCGTTAACCAACTCAATTTTAATATGATCGTTGGTACACATTCTTTAATCACTAACGAAAATAAGCCTTATACCGAGTTTAGCATAGGTATCGATAATTTAGGAATTGGTAAGTTTAGATTTTTACGGGTAGATTATGTAAAACCTTACCAAGGAGGTTGGCAAAACGGAGCTTTTATGTTTGGACTTAGTTTTTAATCATTATAAGACTTTCTTTTGAAGATGCAATTAGCTAAATAATCTTTATTTTTGTAAAAATGTATTACTTATGAATTATATGGAAATAGTCGTAATCATATTTAATATTTTAATTTGCATTCCTACCTTGGCTTCGGTCACAAAATTGGACTATTGGTGGGTACGAGGGTTCGATTTCCCTAGAATTCAGATTTCAGCTCTTATTGTTATCAATATAATTCTTGCCTTATTTGCTTATTCATTTACCAAGTGGTGGCATCCTATACTACTCATTTTACTTTTTCTTAATTTAGTATACCAATGTTGGCTCATATTACCATATACTATATTCTGGAAAAAGCAGGTAATAAAATACAGCGGAGAAGAAAACGATAATCAAATAAGTATTTTAGTAAGCAACGTACTCACAACAAATAGAGACTACAACAAATTGATTAATTTAATAAAATCTCGTAATCCCGATGTCTTCTTAACCTTAGAATCGGATAAAAAATGGGAGAAAGCATTAAGCATTTTTGATGAAGAATACCCACATTCTGTAAAAATACCATTAGATAATTTATATGGAATGCACCTATACTCTAAACTGGTTTTAAAAGATATTGAGGTAAAATATTTAATTAAAGATGATATTCCTTCTATACACGGGAAGATAGAATTATCTAATGGCAAAGAAGCTAATATTCATTGCTTACACCCTAGACCTCCTAGTCCTACCGAAAGTAAAACTTCTACCAATAGAGATGCAGAATTACTTTTAATGGGTAAAGAAATTGATAAAGATGCTGAATTAACATTAGTATTTGGCGATCTTAATGATGTGGCTTGGTCTAGGACTACAAAACTGTTTCAAAAAATAAGTGGCTTAATGGACCCTCGTCGCGGAAGAGGTTTTTTTAATACCTATAATGCAGATTATCTTTTACTGCGCTGGCCCTTAGACCATATTTTTCATACAAGTGATTTTACCCTTGTAGAAATGGCAAGAGAAAAAAATATTGGATCAGATCATTTTCCCATGTATGCAAAACTTAACTATACGCCCAGAGCTGAATGGAAACAGCAAGATTTAAAATCTTCAAAAGATGAAGAAGATTGGGCCAGTGAAAAAATTGAAAAAGGCAAGAAGAAGAACAAAAAATCTTAATCTCATTTAAAACCCTTCGTAAAATCAGCTAAATTATAATTTCTTGCCCTACAAATAGAGTCTTATAAAACTTACCTATAATGCCAGGTAAAGCATTACACACGAGCAATTTGACAAAAATGTCATAAAAGTGTCACCTAAACAACGTTATCAAATGGGAACTTTCATAATTAATTTTGGAGAAATATTTAAACAGAACTAATTATGAAAGAAATTGGAAAAAAAATTAAAGAAGTCAGAAAAAGAAAAGGCTTATCCCAGGAAGAATTAGCCGATTGTGCGAAAATAAGTTTAAGAACAGTTCAACGAATAGAAAATAATGAAAGTCAGCCTCACGGAAAAACTCTACATTAAATTTGTGATGTTCTTGAAATAAATGCAGAAGATCTTTTAGATTATGGTAAAAAAGAAGATAAAAGCTATCTTGTTATTTTTCATCTTTCGGTATTTGCTTTTTTAGCAATTCCTTTAGGAAATATTATTCTCCCAGTAATTTTGTGGCTCAATAAAAAGAATGAAGTTATTGGGTTAAAGAGTATTGGTGCTAACCTATTAAATTTTCAGATTGTTTGGTCGGTAATTTTCTTTGCTAATATTTTTGTTTTCACCTTTTTGAAAATTATGCATTATGGCTATAGTCAATATATATTTTTGGTATTTATTGGTCTTTACCTTATAAATATTGCTTTACCCATCGTATTCGCAGTTAAAAGCAATAAAGGAAAAACTGATGATCTTTACCCAAATATCATAAGACTAATCAAATAGCTGAGTGTATTAATTTTTATCTTCAAATAATTCGACTTAAAGACCTTAATGAGATGATTGGCAAAACGAAGGTTGTATTTAATATTAGCCGTTAAGCGATCTAAACTTCCTAAGTCTTTCTCCTTTAAAGGATGCAAAACAACTGATACCTTCGCTATAAATTTTTGTTATACACTCTTCAAATGATTTTTCAATATCTATAGAATCAGAAAAAAATATTGGGTAATTTTTTTTTAGCTTTTTTTCCCTACCCTCAAGTAATTGAAAAACTTCTTTAAATGAATAAACATCCAAATTGTGCATAAATTGATTCCTAACTTCCATAAAAATTTCTAATTTCAATTTATCAGTTTTTGTAATTGATCCACTATCTAAAAGTAAGTTCAATTTTTGATTAAATGATAAAGAGGAACTTTTATTACCAAGGCTTTTACTGTTTTCAGGATCATTTATACCCAGAATGAAAGCTAAAGAATAGCTCGCAGTTTTTTCAAGCCTGAGAGAACTTTTTAATACTTTTAATTTAATCCTATTTGAATATTCTCCCATAGTATAGTATTTAATTAATTTTTATCTTCTAACAAGGGTACGAATCTAAATTCACCAAATTCTTTTTTCTCAAATTCCTTAGCAGATTTACGTATAAAAAGTGTCATCACCTGGCTATCGGTTCCAACGGGAATTACCAATCTACCTCCTATTTTTAATTGTGCTAATAATGGGTTAGGTACATAAGGAGCGCCAGCCGTAACAATGGCTTTATCAAAAGGCTTATATAAAGGCAAACCTTTGTAGCCGTCACCAAACGTAAGGTACTTAGGACGATATCCCAATTTGCTAAGAAAGAGTTTGGTTTTTTTATAAAGTTCTTGCTGACGTTCGATGCTGTAAACTTTAGCACCGAGTTCACATAATACGGCTGTTTGATATCCGCTTCCTGTCCCTATTTCTAGAATTTCATCGCCTTTCTCTACTTCTAGCAATTCACTTTGAAAAGCTACCGTATAAGGTTGCGAAATGGTTTGATCGGCAGCAATGGGAAAAGCCTTGTCTTGGTATGCATGATCTTCAAAAGAACTATCCATAAACAAGTGTCTTGGTATTTTATTAATAGCCGATAAGACCTTTTTATCTGTAATTCCTTTTTCTTTAAGAATCTCAACCAAATGTTGTCTTTTTCCTTGATGTCTAAAAGTATCTTTCAATGCGCCAAATTTTGCATAAAAATAGCCAAAAATCTCTTGAATTCTTGGCTATAAATCAAAGAAAATCTCTTTTAAAACTAAGGTTTTTCTAACCTCTTAATTTTTAATAAGTTTTTGAATCCCCGTACCTTTTGAGGTTTCCATCTTTACAAAATATATCCCTGCAGGAATTTGAGAAACATCATAAGTATTTTGGTTTTGAAATTTCAAAACTTCTTTTCCGTTAAGAGAATAAACCATTAAACTTTTAATTTCTTCTTGCGTTTTTAATTGAAAATATTCGGTTGTTGGGTTAGGAAATAACTGAATTTCAATTTCATTAAACCTTGATGCACTTAAACTACAATCATTAGAAAAGTTTATTGGTCCGTAAACCGTCCAATTACTATAAATACCTTGCCCATTTTCAGCTTGCGTAGAATTTGTAACTTGAACACAAACATCAATAGATTCTCCTGTCCAGGGATCGTAATCACCTGCAATCATAAATAGATTCCATAAATACTGATCACTACCTTTCAAAACTATTCTTTCAAGCATCCAGTTCCCTCCTGCTTCCAGTCTTGTTAAATTAGGATTGTTGTTTAGGATAACTTCAGGAACATTCAATGTTATCAAATCCCCATGACCATTAAAATAAAACTCCTCTAATTGAGTTAAAGCAGATAAATCCAAAGGTGGACCAGGTGAATACCCTAAATTGGTATATAAGCCTACCTCGCTTAAATTTAATATTTTAAGAGATGTAAAAGCTTGAATCCCGCTAATATTTTGCACAAAATAATAACCTCCGTTATATGGAGACAAATCTAAACTAGTAACACTCGCAACATCACTCGTTAGTACTTGTCCATTAATGGTTTGGTCAGAGTCTATTCCCAAATCGATTAAGGCTTGTTCAAAACCTTGGTCGGGAATGCTGGTGGTTTGCGCAGAAATGGAAGTCGTTAAAATTCCGACAAGAAAAAGTAAAATTGTCCTCATAAAGCTAGTTTTTAATCAATTTTTGAATTCTCGTACCAATTAAAGTTTCAATCTTTACAAAATATATCCCCGCAGGAAGTTGAGAAACATCATAAGCGTTTTGGTTTTGAAACTTTAGGACTTCTTTTCCGCTAAGGGAATACACTTTAATCCCCTTAACTTTTTCTTTGGTCTTAAACTGAAACTGTTGCGCAGTAGGATTGGGAAATAGTTGAACGTCAACTTTATTAGAACTAAATGTCTTTAGGTTACAATTTTCTGAATAATTTACATAACCGTTCACCTGCCAGTTGCTATAGTTTCCCTGCTGGTTATTGGCCTGAGAAGAACTAGTTACTTCAACACAAACATAATGCGTATAATCATCTGCTGAATAGTTATCATAATAACCTAAATACAAATCTAAATCGGTAATATTTACATCTCCACCTTTTAAGGATACTTTATTTAAAGGGTAGTTATCTATAGCAGAGATAAGGTTCAAATTGGGATTATTGTTTAATATTACTTCAGAAACACTATTTGTAATCATATCACCTTGACCTCCAAAATAAAATTCTTCTAAATTTGTTAAGCTAGATAAATCTAAAAGTGTATTGTAATAGAATAAACCTGCATCAGACAAGTTTAAAGTTTTAAGACTTACAAAACCTTCTATTCCATCTATATTAGAAATATTTCCCATTCCCGCTATAGAAGATAAATCCAAACTCGTGACACTTGCGACATCGCTAGTTAGTACTTGCCCATTAATAGTCTGATCTGAATCTATTCCTAAATCAATTAAGGCTTGCTCAAAACCTTGGTCAGGAATGCTGGTGGTTTGCGCGGAAACACCTAAAGAACATAAAATAAAGAGTAGTTTAATTGTTAATTTCACGATCATTAATTTTTAATCAATTTTTGAATTCCCGTACCATTCAAGGTTTCCATCTTTACAAAATATATTCCTGCAGGAAGTTGAGAAACATCATAAGTATTTTGGTTTTGAAATTTCAAAATTTCTTTTCCGTTAAGGGAATAAACCGTTAAACTTTTAATTTCTTCATTCGTTTTTAATTGAAAATGTTCAGTTGCTGGGTTGGGAAACAATTGAACGTCTATTTTATTAAAAGCTTCACTGCTTAAAGTACACGTCTCTGAATAATGGTAAGCTCCTTGAGCTGTCCAGTTAGCATAAGTACCTTGTTGGTTATTGGCTTGACTAGCATTAGTTACCTCTACACAAACGGAAGGCCTAGTCCCTGGTCCAAAATAATCATCTCCTAAGTAAAGATCTAGATTGTTTATTGCTAGGTCTCCTCCTTTTAAACGTACAATTTCCAAAGCGTGACCAACCGCCTCTATCAAATTTAAATTCGGGTTGTTATCCACAATCAGAATCTGAATATAAGGACCACTAAATTCACTAGTTTCCATATTAAGTTCTTCTAAGTTTGTTAAATTAGATAAATCTAAAATTCTAGGAGGGTCTTCTAACTCCACACCATGAAGAACCGCACCTATACTAGTATTTGAAATATCTAATACTTCAAGGTTTACAAAATCTTCAATCCCATCAATTTTATATATATAAAATGTGCCTGTATTCTGCATCCAATCGGATAAATCTAAACTCGTAACACTAGCGACGTCGCTAGTTAATACTTGCCCATTAAGGGTTTGGTCAGAATCTATACCCAAATCAATTAAGGCTTGCTCAAAACCTTGGTCGGGAATGCTGGTGGTTTGCGCGGAAATGGAAGTCGTTAAAATTCCAACAAGAAAAAGTAAAATTGTCCTCATAAAGCTAGATTTTTGGTTCTTTAAATTTACTAAAAATTTATTGATTTAAAATAAATAGTTAAATATCAAGTAGAAACATGTATTTACTAAATTTAATACCACTTCTGTAAAAGAAATACTATTTTTGTGAAAAACCAGACCATATGCTTAATGTTGGAGTTATAGGGGCAGGACATTTAGGAAAAATTCACCTGCGTTTATTAAATCAATCAGAACACTATAATTTAATTGGCTTTTACGATAGTAATCCCGATTATGCACAAAAAATTTCTCAAGAATTTGGATACACTGTTTTCAATTCTATAGAAGAACTTATTGCGCAAGCAGATGTGATTGATATTGTTACTCCTACCCTTTCTCACTTCGAAACAGCAAAAAAAGTGATCGAGGCTGGTAAACATGTGTTTATAGAAAAGCCCATTACCAATACGGTTGAAGAAGCAGAAGATTTGGTAAAGCTTGCAAAAAAGCACCAAGTAAAGGGTCAAGTAGGTCATGTGGAGCGTTTTAATCCTGCTTTCCAAGCGGTGTCGTATATGATTGATGAGCCTATGTTTATTGAAGCTCACCGTCTAGCGGAATTTAACCCACGTGGGACTGATGTTCCCGTTGTTTTAGATTTAATGATTCATGATATTGATGCTATTCTTAGCGTTGTAAAATCTGATGTAAAGAAAATTAATGCCAGCGGAGTTTCTGTGATTAGTGAAACCCCAGATATTTGTAACGCTCGTATCGAATTTGAAAACGGATGTGTGGCTAACCTTACAGCTAGTAGAATTTCATTAAAGCAAATGCGTAAAGCACGTTTCTTTCAGCGAGATGCTTATATTTCTGTAGACTTTTTAGAAAAGAATTGTGAAGTAGTGAAAATGAAAGAAGCTCCAGAAAACCCCGGAGATTTTGATATGATTCTCCAAAATGCTGAAGGCATTAAAAAGCAAATTTATTTTGATAATCCAGACGTAGAAGAAAATAACGCCATTCTAGATGAGCTAGAAACTTTTGCCGATGCGATTAATAATAATACCACCCCAAAAGTTACTTTAGAGCAAGGAACAAAAGCTTTACAAGTAGCTAAACAAGTTATTGAAAGTTTTTCTAATTAAAATATATACAATCACATGAAAAATATTGCTGTTATTGGAGCAGGAACTATGGGAAACGGAATTGCCCATACCTTTGCACAATTTGGTTATAAAGTTAATTTAATAGATATTTCTGAAGATAGCCTTTCTAAAGGTGTAGCCACCATTACTAAAAATTTGGATAGAATGGTAGCCAAAGAAAAAATCAGCGAAAGCGATAAAAGCAACACCTTAGAGAATATTACTAAGCATACTTCTTTAGAAGAAGGTGTAAAAAATGTTGAACTTGTAGTTGAAGCCGCTACAGAGAATGAAAAACTTAAACTTCAGATTTTTGAAGATCTAGAGAAATTTTGTGCTGCCAATACGATTTTAGCTTCTAATACAAGCTCTATTTCTATTACCAAAATTGCTTCGGTAACCAAAAGAGCAGATAAAGTTATTGGGATGCACTTTATGAATCCTGTACCTATTATGAAATTGGTCGAGATCATTAGAGGTTACAACACTTCAAATGAAACTACCGAGATTATTATGGATCTTTCTAAAGCTTTAAAAAAGGTTCCTACAGAGGTGAATGATTACCCTGGTTTTGTGGCGAATCGTATATTAATGCCCATGATTAATGAGTCTATTGAAACGCTTTACAATCAAGTTGCTGGTGTTGAAGAAATTGACACGGTAATGAAATTAGGAATGGCTCACCCAATGGGACCATTACAATTAGCCGATTTTATTGGTTTAGATGTTTGTTTAAGCATTTTGGAAGTGATGTACGATGGCTTTAAGAACCCTAAATATGCACCTTGCCCATTATTAGTAAATATGGTACAAGCAGGAAAACTAGGTGTAAAATCTGGTGAAGGTTTTTACGATTACTCGGAAAGCAGAAAAGCAGAACATGTATCGGCTCAATTCAAATAAAATTTTATGCCAAAAGTAACTCCTTTTAGAGCGGTAAGACCTACGCGAGATAAAGTAGGTCTTATCTCCTCTAGGCCTTATCATCATTACACTCAGGCCGAAAGGGAAGCGCGTCTAGACAACAATCCGTTTTCATTTTTACATATTGTAAATCCTGGTTATAAATACCACAAAGAAATTTCGGGTCCAGATCGTTATGAACTGGTAAAAAATAGATATCAAGAATTTAGGGAAGATCATATCTTTATTCAAGATGAAAAACCTAATTATTATATCTACCGCTTAATTGATAGCGAAAAACACGTTTTTACAGGAATTGTAGCCGCAACGAGCCTAGATAGTTATAAAAGCAATCTTATTAAGCGTCACGAAGAAACGATTGCACATCGTGAAGATGATTTTAAGGAGTATTTGGAGACTGTAGGATTTAACGCAGAACCTGTTTTATTAACTCATCCAGATAATTCCGCTTTAGCTGAAATTATTAAAGAAGTTACTCAAGACCGACCTGAATATGAGTTCACCACAACGTATAGAGATACTCATTATTTATGGACTTTAGATGATGAAATTTTACTGAAGAGAATTCAAGAAGAATTTAGTAGTATGGATCATCTTTATATTGCAGATGGCCATCATAGAAGTGCCTCTGCCTACCAACTTTATGAAGAATTAAGGAAAAATAATCCTCAACATACAGGGAATGAACCTTATAATTATTTTATGAGTTACATTATCCCTGAAAGCAATCTTAAGATTTTAGAATTTAATAGATTAATTAAAGACCTTAACGGATTATCTAAAGAAGAGTTCTTAATTAAATTAGATAACTCGTTTAGAATTCAGAATAGAAAAAGTACTTATTATAGGCCACTAGAGAAACATCAATTTAGCATGTACTTAGATGGTGAGTTTTATTCTTTACATTTAAGAAAGCTAAATTTTAAAATAGAAAATTCACTTTCTCATTTAGATGCACAAGTTTTATATAAAACTGTTTTAGAACCTATTTTAGGGATTAAAGACCCTAGAAATGATCAACGTTTAGATTACGCTCACGGAAAAAAAGGAATGCCTCACGTAAAAGGATTAGTAGATAGCGGCGCCTTTAAAGTTGGTTTTGGAATGGTTCCTGCAAGTGTAGAAGAAATGAAAAATATTGCGAATGAAGGTCTAACCATGCCACCAAAATCTACTTATATAGAACCTAAATTAAGAAGTGGAATTACCATTTATGAATATTAATTCTATGAGCAACATAAGTGATAAAATAAAAGAATATAGAGAAAGTTTGCCTAAAGATATTTGCTTAATAGCAGTTTCTAAAACCAAACCGAATGAAGATATTTTAGAAGCCTACCATGCAGGTCAGCGTATTTTTGGAGAAAACAAAATACAAGAAATGACAGATAAGCATGAAGCTCTTCCTAAAGATATTGAATGGCATATGATTGGTCATGTACAGACCAACAAAGTAAAATATATGGCACCATATGTAAGTCTAGTACATGCGGTTCATAAAATGAAGTTGCTTAAAGAAATTGAAAAAAGAGCAAAAGAAGAAAATCGCGTAATTGAATGTTTGCTTCAAATAAAAATAGCTGAAGAAGATAGTAAATATGGGATGGAAGCAGACGAAGCTTTAAAAATTTTAAATTCTGATGCCTACCAGCAAATGGAAAATGTGAAAATTGTTGGTTTGATGGGAATGGCAACCTTAACGGAAGATAAACAGAAGATAGCTAGTGAATTTGCTTATCTAAAAGAGAAAATGGATGAGTTTTCTAAAGATTTTCCTCAATTAACCACTCTATCTATGGGAATGAGTGGTGATTATCAACTTGCCATTGATAATGGAAGTAATATGGTGAGAATAGGAAGTTCTATATTTGGAAAACGGATTTATAATTAAAACAAAATTTATAGTTGTACGCAATTGTTGACATAGAAACCACGGGAGGTAAATATAATGAAGAAGGAACGACTGAGATTGCTATCTATAAATTTGATGGACACGAAATTGTAGATCAGTTTATAAGCCTTGTAAATCCAGAACGCCCTATACAACCCTTTGTGGTTGGTCTTACAGGAATTAACAATGACATGCTTCGTAATGCCCCTAAGTTTTATGAAGTGGCAAAGAGAATTATTGAAATTACTACAGATTGTGTACTCGTTGCCCACAATGCGAAGTTCGATTATAGAATTTTAAAGTTAGAATATAGACGATTAGGTTACACCTATGAGAGACAAACTATTTGCACCGTAGAGCTTTCTAAAAAGCTTATATTAGATCAACCTTCATATAGTTTAGGGAAACTTACAAAAAGTTTAGGAATTCCTATTACAGATAGACATCGAGCGAGCGGAGATGCACTGGCAACTGTTAAGTTGTTTCAATTATTACTGAATAAAGACTCCGAAAAGGAAATTATAAAAAAATCGGTTAGGAAAATACCCAAGAATCAATTAGATACGAAATTGATAAGGATTTTAGATGATGTTCCTTCTAGCACCGGAGTCTATTATATGCATAATGAAGAAGGTGAGATTATTTATATTGGAAAAAGTAGAAACATTCGAAAAAGATTAAATCAGCATTTTACAAACGAAAGTCACAAAGCTAAAAAAATGCGACACGATATTGCTGCCGTTTCTTATGAGCTTACAGGTAATGAACTTCTAGCATTGTTAAAAGAAAATGACGAAATCAAAAAGAATAAGCCCAAATACAATCGTGCTTTAAAGAAAGATATTTTTAATTATGCCGTTACCTCTTTTACAAATGAAGATGGTTATATAGAGCTAAAAATCATGAAATCTTCTCTAATAGAAAACCCTATAACTACATTTACCACTCTAAAACAAGCTAAAAATTTTATGGAAATGCTGACAGAGAATTATGGACTGTGTCAAAAATTTACAGGAATTTATAAAACTGATACGAGTTGTTTTAACTACTCTATAAAATCTTGTGATGGAGCTTGTATTTCAGAAGAATCTACTGTTTCTTATAATGAAAAAGTTGAAGAGGTTTTACAACGTTTTAGTTATCTCAATAAAAATATGGTACTTATTGATCGAGGGAGAGAAACTGGAGAGAAAAGTATTTTGCTTATTGAAGAAGGTAAATTTCAAGGTTTTGGATATGCAAATCTTAACCACCAAATTAATCATATAGATATTTTGAAAAATATTATTTCTCCTATGCAAAATAATAGAGATGCACAACATATTATACAAAGCTATATGAGAAGAAATAAAAATATAAAAGTTGTTGAGTATTAAGTTTTACTTTATATTACCTATAATCTTATAATCTAAAATTCTATTCATTGAATAAAAAAGAAAACTTTACCTGGCAAGAGAAGTTGCATGAAATAATTTATGAGGCAGATACGCCTACAGGAAAATTATTTGATGTCGTTTTACTTGTTTTTATTTTCTTGAGTGTCATCTTTGTTATGATTGAAAGTATAAAAGGTTTAGAACCTTGGATTTATGACTTTCTATTTTATGGAGAATGGGTAGTAACTATACTTTTTACTATTGAATATATTCTTAGAATCGTTTCTATAAAAAAGCCTTCTAATTATATTTTTAGTTTTTACGGAATTATAGATTTTCTATCTACCATACCTCTTTATCTTTCTCTCATTTTTGTAGGAAGTGGAGCCTTAGTTACTGTAAGAGCGTTAAGGCTTCTAAGAGTTTTTAGAATTTTAAAAATAAGTAGATATATTGGAGAAGGAAATAAACTAGCTAGTGCTTTAAAAGAAAGTAGAGCTAAAATTTTTGTCTTTCTCTTTGCTGTAGTTATTTTATCATTAATAGCTGGTACAGCTATGTATATTATTGAGGGTGAGCAAAGTGGATTCACAAGCATTCCTATTAGCATATATTGGTGTATTGTGACATTAACTACTGTTGGGTTTGGTGACATTCACCCTATAACTCCGCTAGGTCAATTTATTGCATCACTTATTATGATTTTAGGTTATGGTATTATAGCTGTTCCTACAGGAATTGTAAGTGCCGAATACTCTAAAAACTTTAAGAAAGAACCAAGAGTAAATACTCAATCTTGTTATAATTGTAACGAAAGTAAACACTTAGACGATGCCCATTATTGTCATAACTGCGGATATTCTTTAAATATTGAAAAATAAACCTTATTTAGTAAGTATTGTAGGACCAACTGCCATTGGGAAAACTGCAAAAAGTATTGCATTAGCAAAGCATTTTTCTTCTGAAATACTTTCAGCAGATTCTAGACAGTTTTACCAAGAAATGAATATTGGTACAGCGGTGCCTTCCTTGGAAGAATTAGCTGCAGCTCCTCATCATTTTATCCAACACATTTCTATACACGATAATTATTCTGTAGGAGATTTTGAAAAGCAATCTATTAATAAATTAAAAGATCTTTTTAAAAAACATAAAATTCTATTTTTAGTTGGCGGAAGTGGCTTATATATTGATGCTGTAAATAAAGGTTTAGACCACTTTCCTAAAGTGGATGCTGCAATTCGAGAGAGTTTAAACGAGAGATTAAATAAAGAAGGTATTGAACCACTTCAGCTTCAGCTAAAAGACCTAGATCCTCTTCACTATGAAAATGTAGCTATTTCTAATCCGCAAAGAGTAATTAGAGCTTTAGAAATTTGTTTAGGTACTGGGCAGCCTTATTCTAGTTTTTTAAATCATTCGAATAAAAAAAGAGACTTTAATATCATTAAAATAGGTTTAGATGCTCCTCGCCCATTAATTTATGAACGTATAGAAAAAAGGGTTGATCTCATGATCGAGGCCGGACTTATAGAGGAGGCTAGAAAATTATATCCTTTACGGAATTTAAACGCGTTAAATACTGTAGGTTATAAAGAATTATTTAATTACTTTGATGGAGAGTGGAGTCTAGAATTTGCAATAAGTGAAATTAAAAGGAATACTAGAAGATTTTCGAAAAGACAACTTACTTGGTTTAAAAAAGATGAAAACACAACTTGGTTTTCTTATGATAGTCCGCCTGAAAAAATAATTGAGTCTATAACACAAAAAATTTACTAGTAGCTAAATGCTACTAGTAAATTTTTGAAACTGAAGAGCTTTAAATTACAAATTTATTTGCTTTCCTCTTCTTTATTTCTAATCACAAGTCTAAATCCTTCCCCGTGAATATTTAAGATTTCTACATTCTCATCTTTCTTTAAGTACTTACGTAATTTTGCGATATATACGTCCATACTTCTAGATGTAAAGTAATTGTCATCTCTCCAAATCTTAGTTAATGCTAATTCTCTAGGCATTAAATCATTTTCATGCAAAGCTAACAACCTTAAAAGTTCATTTTCTTTTGGAGATAATTTAGATGGTTCTTCTTCTTTAAAAGTTAAAAATCTTAACTTAGAATTTAAGTGAAAACCACCTATTTGAAATTCAAATTGCTTACTATCTGCAATGCTGTCAGTAGCCTTACGTTGCATAATAGCTTTTATCTTCATAAGAAGTACTTCACTATCAAAAGGTTTATTTAAGTAATCATCTGCACCTACTTTATAACCTTTTAATACATCTTCTTTCATCGCTTTAGCGGTTAAGAAAATAATTGGCACTTCTTCATTTTTTTCTCTAATCTCTTTTGCTAATGTAAATCCGTCTTTATAAGGCATCATTACATCTAAGATACAAAGATCGAAATCGTCTTTTTTAAACTTTTCAAATCCTTCCATCCCATTTTTAGCGTGAGTAACATCATAGTCATTCATCGCTAAATAATCTTTAAGAACAATACCAAAGTTTGGATCGTCCTCTACTAATAAAATTTTCTTGCTTTCAGTTTCCATATATTTAAGATATTAATGGTAATTTAATTATAAATGTGCTTCCTTTTCCTTTTTCACTTTGAACACTCACTTCGCCGTGATGATCTGTAAGTATTTGTTTTACATAGGCTAAACCTAAACCATGACCTTTTACGTCATGTACGTCACCTGTATGTTCTCTAAAAAACTTTTCAAAAACTTTTTTCTGAACAACCTTGCTCATTCCCTTTCCTTGATCTCTAATTTTTAAAATAACATAGTTTTTTACATTTTCTGTATAGATATCAATTTTGGGTTTCCCATCAGAATATTTTACAGCGTTATCTAATATGTTGACGATAACATTGGTAAAATGAGATTCATTAGCTAGAATAGAACATTTCAAGGCACCAAAGTGTGTTTTAACATACCCGTCTCTATCATCTACAATTAACTCTATATGTGTAATTGCATCTTCAACTAATTCGTGTAGCTTTAATCTTTCTTTCTTAATATTGAGTTCGTTCTTTTCTAATTTTGAAATTCGAAGAACATTCTCTACTTGCGCATGCATTCTTCTGTTTTCTTCTCTTATCATCCTCATATAACGTTGTACTTTTTCTGGATCTGAAGAAATTTTTGGATTTTTAACCGAATCTAAAGCCAAATTAATAGTAGCAATTGGCGTTTTAAATTCGTGAGTCATATTATTAATAAAATCGGTCTTAATTTGGGAGATTTGTCTTTGTTTAATTAGTTGCGAGAGTGCACTAAAATATGCTATAATAATTATAAGTGTAAAAACGATACTTAATGTTGCCATAAAAGCAATAGAAGACAACACCTCTTTTTTCTTCCCAGTAAAATTGATAAAAAGTCTATAATTGGTATTATCTGATTTAAATATAGGAATGCCATATGTAGCGGGAGAATTTAGCACAAAATCTTCAGTCTTTATTTTTGTTGCTAAAGCATCACTGTATATTCCTATTTCAAAATTAGACTCAATATCTCTAGTCTTTAATTCTGACAAAACCAAGTTTTTTATAAGAGTGGTATCAACTCTTTTATAAATAGGAAGTTCTGCAGCTTTTTCTTTTATAGCTTCTAATAAGAGAAATTTTTCATTGTCTTCTAACCTAGAAATTCGTTCAAATTTTTCTTGTGCTGAAAGTTGTTCTGAACCATCAATTTCATCATTTCTAACGATTCTGGTTACTTTTCGGTTAACTAGTTTTTTAAAATCTATACTATCTTTCTCTTCACTTAAAAAGGAAGATGAGAGTTTATAGTCTTCTTGTAAAACACTATTAGAGTAAAAAAATGTTTCGTTGGTAAGCTGATCTTGTTTAATTTGAAATAGCTCACTAAGCCTTGCACTACTAGGTTTAGCTGAATCTGCTAGGATAGCATATTGAACATAATATTTATCAATTTCTTGACTTTCAATATCTTCTACTACATTGATAAGAATTTGTTTTGCATTAAATGAAAATTGCTCTTCATTTGTTTCTACCGTATTTTTAATCCAGTAACCTTGAACAAAAATGATTCCTATTAATGATAAGCTCATCAAAAGAATAAGAAATAAGAATACTTTCTTTTTCATGTCCCCAAAAGTAAGATTTTAACATTTAGAGATAAACTGGTTTAACCAAATGTTAACATATGGATTTCTTAAGCGGTAGCAAGGCTTAAGAGCTTAGTGTGAAGTAGATAAATTTGTGACTTTGTATCTTCTAAATCAATATTTTCAATTATAAAATTTGCAAGTTTTTCTTTCTTAGAATCATCCCATTGATTCTTCATTCTATTTCTCACCTCTTGCTCAGTAGATTCATCTCTATTTAGAACTCGTTTCACTTTTATATCTTCAGGAGCCGTAACTAAGATTGTATAGTCAAATTTGCTTTGAGCATTATTTTCAAAAATGATAGCAGCCTCATAAATAACATAAGATTGATCTTGATTAGCTACCCAAACTTTAAAATGTTTATCAACTTCTGGGTGAACAATATTGTTAAGCTTTTGAAGCAATTCTTTATCCTTAAATACTTTGGATGAAATGAATTTTCTATTCAATTCATTATTTAAGTAAGATTTTTCTCCAAACCAAGAAATCAAAGCCTTCTTAATGCTTGCAGAAGTATTCATTATTTTCTTCGCTTCAACATCGGCAATATAAATTGGTACTCCTAATTCTTTAAAGAAATTTGCTACTGTAGTTTTACCGCTACCAATTCCTCCTGTAAGCCCTATAATTTTCATCTTTCATCTTTTTAAAACAAATTGAACTTTATTTATATTCAATCTTGTTGCAGTTACATTACTAGGCTTCTTTTTTATTTTAGGAATTAGAAAGTTTTGATTTTCACTTAAATCATTAAAATCACAAATTACTAAAAAATCATTTTTAGAAACTTCTTCAAAGCTATCAAGACTAACTGTATATATAACTATAACCTCTTTCGGAAATATACTTACTGTAGCATCTTCTGGAGCATTCAAGATTTCAATAGGAATATTTAATCTTCCTTCCGTAAACTTTTTAGCTTTTAGTTGATAAGCTATCTCATTTTGGTAATAAGTTACATTAGAGTACTCAGCTGTGTCAATTTTTACCTTTCCATTTTGATTGGAACTTACTTCCTTTAAAGTTATCTTTTGAGTAGAAATAAATTTAATAGAGTCTAAAATCTTTTTGGCACCACTTATTTTGATTGAATCAGGTTGTATCTCCAGTTTTTCATCTGAGTTATATCCTGGAGCATAACTCACATCTATAATTGGAACAACAGGAATTTTCTTTGTTTCCTTTTGAATAAATGGAATATTTATTTTTTTAGTAATAAAATGAACTTTGTCAAAATTTACTCGAAGTTTTGATAAAATTTCTGTCTCCTGAGTTTCTGTTAGAAAAGTGATATTATTTTCCGTAACGGACAGATCTTCCAATGAACTAATTATCTTAGGATTTCTTATGGATAACCAAGCTAGACCAAAGCCGTTTTCTGTCACTCTAATTTTAATAGTCCCCTTGGTTTTATTTACTATTTTATCTTTAGGAATTTCTGTAAACTGAATAGGAACTGAGATTTCTTTGGTATAGGTTTTAGAAAACTGAATAAGTAACCAAATCAGTAAAGCAAAAATAAAGAAAAAAAAGAATGCTTTAAAATTGGTCTTTTTAAAGGTAGTTCTATTTAAACGTTGTACTTGCTCTTTAAACATTATTCAAAAAATAATTCGGGGAAAACCTTTTTTGGATTTCTCTTTAGTAATCTAATATAGTAGGTAGATTTTAAAAAGCCAATCCCATAACCATAAAACTGTATTAAAACTGTCATTATAGATAAAAAACCTATGTATATACTTTTATTCTCAATACTTGAAAAGAAAAATATTAAAAATAAATAACTAAATATCAATAAAATAGGAAGATACAAATTCATCAATACCAAAATTGATGAGAATAGAACTGAAAAAATAAAACAAGTTGGAAACCAAAAAGCTATACTTGATGTTTCTGGATGCCAAGATGTTAATATAGGCCTTACTTTACCAAATTTATTAACTTGAATATAAAATTTACTCCAATCAATTCTCCGCTTATGGTAAACAAATGCCTTTTCAATAAAACCAGTTTTGAAACCTTTGTTTTTAATTCTTATTGCTAAATCGGGATCTTCACCTGGATGGATTTTCCCAAATCCTTTAGTAGCTAAAAAAGCTTTTTTAGAAATCCCCATATTGAAACTTCTTGGCTCATATTCTTTGACTGATTTATTTTTACCACGTATTCCACCAGTAGTCAAAAAGGATGTCATTACAAAGTTAATTGCTTTTTGAGTAGAAGAAAATGATTGATGGGCAGCATCTGGCCCCCCAAAACAATCTACATAAGTATTGTTTAAATAATCATCAACTTGTTTTAAATAGTCCTTTGGTAATATTACATCGCTATCTAAAATGATAAAAAACTCACCTTTTGCCTTACTCATTCCGTGATTTCTAGAATCTCCAGGGCCTGAATTCTCCTTTTCAAAATAAGATATATCTAAACGATCAATGAATTTTTCTACGATGGGTTTAGAAGATAAAGTAGACCCATCTTCTACTAAAACTATTTCAAAAGGAATTTTAGTTGTGAAAGTAGCAAAAGATTTTAGTAGTTCTTCCACTTCTTCTGGCCTATTATAAACAGGGATAACAAATGAGTAATTAATATTCATTTGGCTAAAATACACAAACAAAAAATCCCAAGAGAAATTATCTTGGGACTTTTTATTTAATGTAGTATATCTAAATTATTTTTTTATCACTTTATAGGTTTTAGAATCACCATTAATTTCTACTTGAAGCAAATAAACTCCTGAATTTAATTGAGCTAGATTAACTACAGTATTTAGGCTATTAGGGATTGACTGTTCAACTTTCTTCCCTAGCATATCATAAAGTGTTAACTTCTCAATTTGATAATTTGATTTTAAATTGATTATAGAATTCGTAGGATTTGGATAAAAACTAAAACCAGCAAAATTTTGAATTCCAACTGATAATTTATCTGTCGTAAAAGTGGTTGGTCCTAATAATTTGCTAAGACTACCGTCACATACAGCAAATACATATGCATCATAAGTACTTTCTTCCTTTAAACCACTTATTTCTATTCCTAATATTCCGTCATTATCAAAAACTGATGTCCCCTCACTTGTAGGATCAAAATTTGTTGGTCCATAAACAACTTGCCATTCAGTTGCTGTACCATTCTCTACCCAGGTTACGGTAGCAGATTTATCTGTAATATTATTTACTTGGATATCTGATGGTAAAGAACATACTGGGGAGGAAGTGATATTAATATCAAAAGCTCCTTCATCATTATCCATAAATCCACTAAAATCTCCTACGTTAATATAATAAGTTTCTCCGATGACAGATGTAAAGGCAACTTCTTCAGTATCATTAGAAGAGTCAGAAAAATCTATACAAGTAAAATTACCACAACTTCCCGTATAAATTCCTAATTCTGAATCCCACACAGAAGTTTCAGTTACAGTAACGGTAATTTCTTCTCCATTTCCGCTAACGGTATACCATACTCCATCATTCATTCCTGATTCGCAATTAGCAATAAAACCATCATTATTGGTAGCTCCATATACGTCTTGAGAATTGGTATAAGGTAATGGAAAAGCATCAAATGCATCTATACAAGCATCATTGACAGGGACATCAAAGGTTGTAAATTGAAATTCTGAACACGATGATTCTCCTAAATTATTATAGGGAATTATAGAAACATAATAAGTTACTCCTTGCAAGAGTGAACCTGCATTGTAAAAAGTATCTCCTCCTTCAATTAGTGCTTGATTAACCACATCTGTTCCTCCTGAAGTTGTACCTATATTGAGTTTATAAGCTACTACTCCTCCCGTAGCAGGACTCCAAGTAATTAAACCGGTTGTAGAAGCATTGGCCTGTCCATCGGTGGGTGAAGTCATGACTATATCACAATTAGGAGTTGATGTAACCGTCTGAACAGCTGAGATATTATCTAAATACACATAGAAATCTCCTGATAGCCAATGTGAAGTAAATCTTAACTGAAAATCTGAGCCTGATGGAATATCCGCAGCAGGAATTGTGAGATTGATTGTATTACAACTAGAGCTGGTAATATGGTTATTATCATCAATGGTCATTAAATTTATCCAAGTTGTACCTTGATCTAAAGTATATTCTACATCTAAACTACCCCAACCAGGTTGGGTCGCATTAATAGGTATTCCTGATGACACATAATCTACAATTTTATAATCAAAACTTATATCCATCGTTGTACCACTAGATAAATCATCTATCGGAGGTGAATATAACTTTCCACTAATACTATTGACCCATACATTGTCTCTAGCACTGTTACCTCCACAAGCACCTGTTGGGGTAATTGCAAAAGCCCCGTCATCACTCCATCCATCTGTATATGAAGTAGACGAGTTAAAGTTTTGGCTTGTATTTATTTGAGCATTTACAAACAACGTAGCAACCAAAACAAGTAAAATAGAAAAAGTAATTTTTCTCATAACTCTTTTGTTTTAAAAAACTTATATTAAAAATTTATGGGGGATCGGGCAAATTTATAAAAAAAAACCCAAAGCAAGCGCTTTAGGTTTTAATTTTAAATTAATTAATTATTAAGTCTATTCTTTGATTACTTTAAAGGTTTTTAATTCCCCATTAATAGTTACCATTATCATATATGGACCTGCTGCTAATTTTTCCAAATTTAAATTGGTTTTAAACGAATTAGGTTGAATTGAAATTACTTCTTGCCCTAATAAGTTATATACAGATACTTTCTGCATTTCTTGAATAGAAGCTTCTAAAACCAAAGTTGACTTTACCGGATTAGGGTAATAAGAGAAGTTCTGGAAATTAGAAATAGAAGTTTTCAAGTCTGTAGTTATAAAATCTACTTTTGTTGACCAATCACTCATATTACCAGAACCACAATCTGTTCTAACATAGAAGTCATACTCAGTGTCCTTTGTAAGACCAGTTACTTGAATGTTAGTAACTCCAGTTGCTACAGCACCTTGCTGTACCGGCGAATCAACCATAGGATCTTCACCTTCTGTCATTACTACCCAACTATAACCACCTGTCTCATCTGGTGAAGCTGCCCAAGAAAAATCAGCTGTAGTGTTTTGAACATCTGTATTCATTACTCCTGTAGGTGCTGCACAAGCCGATGCTAAAGTTGTAATATCAACCTTAGTAGACCAATCACTTAAGTTCCCTGAACCACATAACGTCTGTACATAAAAATCATAATCAGTCATTGAGGTTAACCCTGAAATAGAAACAGAAGTAACTCCAGTTGCCACGTTTCCATTAAATAAAGGCGTATCGATTGTTGGATCTTCTCCATCGGCCATTAGAACCCAATTATAACCGTTAGATTCATCTGGTGAAGCTGTCCAATCAAAATCAGCTGTAGAACTCTGAACATCAGTATTTACAACTCCTGATGGTTCTGCACAAGGAGGTGCTGTTGTGGTAATATCTACTTTAGACGACCAACCACTGTCTTCTGTAGCACAAACTGTTTGTACATAGAAGTCATAATCTGTCATCGGAGTTAACCCCGAAATGATTACAGAAGTAACTCCTGTTCCTACACTCCCATTAAATAAAGGCATATCGGTTGTTGGGTCATCTCCATCGGCCATTAACACCCAGTTATAACCTCCAGTTTCCAAACCATTTGTTTGCCAAGTAAGTTTTGCTGTCGTGCCCGTAATAGCATTATTAGAAATACTTGCCGGCGGTGTACACGGGTAATTATCGGTCATAAAATCAACCTTGTTACTCACTATACTTAAAGTACCTCCACCACAATCTGTTTGAATATAAAAATCATAGTTTGTCGCAGGAGTTAATCCATTAACTGTTAATGTAGTAACTCCAGTAGCTACCGTTCCATCATCTAAAGGCATGTCTACTAATGGATCATCTCCATCAGCCATAACTAACCAGATATAACCATTGGTTTCATCTGCAGAAGCAGTCCAAGAGAAATCGGCAGTAGTTAACGTTACAGCAGTATTAGTGATTCCTGTTGGTAGATCACATGGTGGTAAAGCTGTTGTGAAATCTACTACTGGAGACCAAGGTCCATCTAAAGAACATATAGTTCTTACATAGAAATCATAAGCCACACCAGGAGATAAACCTGAAACAGATACCATAGTATTACCAGTTGACAATATACCTGAAGCTGCAGGAGTATCCATATCTGGATTTTCACCATCTAACATCACTATATATTCATACCCATTAGTCTCATCAGGAGAAGCTGTCCAACTAAAATCTGCCGCAGTTGTAGTAATACTTGAAACAACTACATTAGTAGGAGCTACACAGTTAAAATCAAATACGCTTATATCATCAATGGAAATATCACTTTCATAATCATTACCTCTTAATGCTCTAAAACGAATCTGTATAGTTCCTGAATAAGCTGAAAGGTCTACGGTCTGAAGAACCCAAGGGTCAGCCTGAGCAGCTTGTTGCCCGCCAACTATTGGAGTCATAACATCATTATTCCAAGTAGATCCATCATGGACATCAATATGTAGCTCTCCCATATCTCCTATAGTACTTCCATTAAACATATGATAATAGAATTCTAATGCTGGGAATGACAGTGAACTAATATCTAAAAAAGGACTATATAATTCTGCTACATCTCCTGCTAAGCCACTACTTCCTTCAGTAAAAAAGAAGTTAGTACCACTATTAGCTTGATTTGGCCCGGTTCCTGACGATGTTGTATCATCATCACTAATTTGCCATTCATAAGAACCCTGAATTGTATACCAACATTCTGAATCTTCAACAGGGTTAGTAGCCGTAGCTGTATGTGTTTCAACATCATCAAAGAATGGAGCTGTAATCGGACTACAAAGTGTTGTAAAAGTGAATGGACCTGTCCAAGCACTTGAACTTGTTGATGAACAAATAGTTCTAACATAAACGTCATAGTCTGTTGAACCTGTTAAACCTGTTAGAGTTTCACCTAAAGTACCATCATTATCATTAATTGTAGCAATAGCTGCTGCTGAACCCTGAGTATAACCTACAGGGCCATATTCTATTTCCCACTCTGTAGCAGCTGGTGTATTATTACCTGTCCAAATTATATCTGCAGAAGAATCTGTAATATTATTAGCCATAATACCTGTAGGCAGTATACAAGAAGCTGGAGTAAATTCGAATGCTCCAATATCTGGTGCCGTTACACTTCTAGCATTACCATTGATATCCATTGTTACAGATGCTAAAGGCGTACCAATATTATCTACTGCTGGGTTATTTGGTTCTAATTGACCTGTAGCAGGCGCAGCGAATAAAAGATCTACATCTACAGAGTTAGTATCACCACCAGTAGCAGTTTGCCAGTCTGATAATGTCGTTTGTGCACTCCCACTATAACCTATGTGATTGGTACCAGCTGGGGCGTCCATATGTAATACATTATAATTACTAATAATACTAGATCCTGAAGTATTGAAATATAGACAATATTTAGTTCCAGAACCTCCACGAGTTATAGAAACAATATTATTGATAAACTCGATATCAGAGGCTGTTGTGGTTTGATAAAAACCTCTTGTTGTTCCAGAAGACGCACCTTGAAAATCAAGTGTAATCGTATTATGATAGTAATGTACACCATCGCTACCAGAATTATAAATAGCATAATTAGTACCTCCTGCGCCATTAATATTATATATAATATTATTTGAGACAATATTGGCATTACCTGCAGCTGCATCTGTAGAAGTATGGTAAATAGGATATGCTGCGCTTGTTGCAGATGGTTCTCCCGTGAAAGCATCGTGAAGCATGTTAGCATTGATAATGTTTCCACCTCCATTTCCTGTAAAATACAGAGCATAAAAATTACTAACATTCGTTCTATTCTCCCTATGTAGATCATTACTAATAATAGTAGTATTTTCAACATCATTGTTATAAATACCATAATAATAAAAATCTTGTATAGTATTATCTGATATTGTATTATCCATTGAACTTCCCGTAGATTGTCCACTAATTGAAATCCCATAATACCCCCCAATGATGGTATTTCCAGTAATAGTTACATTTCCACTATCACCATCAGATGTTGCGCTAGTTAAACTTCCTGAAACAACAATACCTGCATTATCAGATCCTGTATCGTCAATTGCTGAAGTTAAATCAATAGTATTATTTGTTATACTGTTAAAATTAGCACCATTTGTCAACTGAATAACAAAGTTATTATCGACATCTTGAGTCAAGAAGTTTATATTATTTAAAGTAACATAATCTACACCATCTAGTAAAAACAAGCTACGATTTGAAGTATCTGTTGCTGATGTGATAGTTTCACCATTACCATTAAAAGTAATTGTATTAGTTGCACTAGCTCCTGTCACTTCATTTAATACTAATTGCTCATTATATGGTCCTGAACCTGTTAAAATATCGAAGGTAACAGCTGCAGAAACACCACAAGCATTCAAATCTGATATTGCTGCAGAAATACTAGTATAATCTCCAGTTGTACCAATGGTATAATTTCCAGCAAGCTGTGATGGACAGCCAGTAGTAAATGAAAGTGGACCCTCCCAAGCACTTTGATCAGTTCCTCCACAATCAGAACGAACATAAAAAACATAGCTTGTTACTTGAGTCAAAGAACCAGCTGTGGTGCTATTTGTAGTAGCTGTACCGGTACTAATAGAAGTAGAAATATCTGGAGCAGGACTTCCAGAAGCCATTACTACCCATTCATAACCGTTAGAAGGTAAAATTGCTGGAGCATCCCAAGTAAAATCTGCCGTGTTTGCAGTAACTGCAGCATTAACTATATTGGTTGGTTTCAAGCAACTTGGTCCTTCCTCAATCATTACATCATCAATAGCAATATCACCATAATAGCTACTACTTGATGATTGTTCTTGCACCCTAAATCTTAATTGAACTGTATTCCCTACTACATGATTTAGTAAAATAAATTTGTGGTTTTCCCAACTAGCACTACCAGTATCAACAATGCCAACTTGATTCCAAGTTGTCCCATCATATGCTTCTATATGTAATTCATTTGGCGGGTTATATCCCTGAGTACACATAAACATATAAAAATTTAAACTCGGTGCGGTAAGTGCACTTACATCAACTAAAGGTAATTCCAAAACGATAGTTTCTGTAGTTGTAATATCTGACATATCAACAGCGGCATAGCTTCCTCCTCCACCAGCAGTATTATCAGATGGTATAGCAGAACAACCTGAAGTATTCCAACCAATACTACCTGAAAACTCCCAATCTGAAGTTTGAGACCAACAAGCTGGGATTGTAGTAGCAGTAAACTCCTCTACAAATGGTGAGCTAGGTGTTGCAATAAATGTTGCACAAGGAGTTATAAAATCTACTTTAACAGACCACGAGCTTAAACCATTTGTTGCACCACAATTAGATTGCACATAAAAGTCATAATCTGTATTTGCAGTTAATCCTGTAGCTTGAGCTAAGGTCGTTCCTGTTGCAGCGGTACCACTTGCTACTGGAGTATCTGTCGTTGGGTCATCTCCATCTGCCATTACTGCCCAGTTATATCCTGACGTTGCAGTAGCTTCAGCATCCCAAGTAAAATCTGCCGTTGTTGCCGCTAATAATGTATTTTGAGCATTTGTTGGTGTTATACACGTTGGAGCTGCATAAGTAAATATATATGTAACTCCATCTCCTGGATAATCACTAGAAGAAATACTATTATTGTCTGTAGATGTACTTGCAGCTCCAGGAACGCCTGGAGTAACACTAATAAAATTAGACCCTGAATTTCCTTTATTAAAACCTATAGAAGCTGTTCTAGAGTCCGTTGAAGTATTTGGCCCATAATTAAATTGAATATTATTTGAATCTTCATATAGTACTAATTGAAAGCTAGTATTGTTCCCAGTAGTTCTCCAAGAAATATTTGTCCACTGTACGGTAAAAGTTTGATTAGGAGATGTTCCTGAAGTTTCATATCTAATCTCTGCTCCATCTGATGATCTATGATACAAATCATCCCATAAGGGAGCTATTACATCAATTTGGGCTACGCCCGTAGCACTTAAATCGTTTGTAAAACTGACATCATTATTGGTGAAGCTTATAGCTCCATTTACACCTATAGTCAAATCTGAATAACTTGTACCAGCATAATTTAATGTAAACCCAATAGGCACGCTCAATTCTTCACCATCGTCACTATCTCCTGTAATAGCTGAGGTAACTGTTCCTCCTGTAATAGGAATATAAGTTCCTGAACTTTCAGAAAATGTATAATAAGTTGAGATTTGCGACCAAGAGGTCGTTATTCCCAACAAGGTAAAGAAAATCAATAAAGTAATTTTTTTCATATATATATTTTAAGTTAAACAACTCCCTAAAATACAAAATATATGTTAAAAAACTATTTCAATATTAATAACTTAAGACACTATTCGGTTAAAAGCAAAAAAAACCGCTTAAAAGCGGTTTTTTTAAAAATATTTTATATTTTCTTATTCTTTCTCTACAAATGCTTCCATTACTTGCTGACTTACACCCATATTCGAAAATCCTCCGTCGTGGAATAAATTTTGAAGCGTAACTTTCTTAGTAAGATCTGAGAATAGTGTTAACGTGTAATCGGCACACTCATCTGCAGTGGCATTTCCTAAAGGAGACATTTTTTCCGCGTAAGCGATAAAACCATCAAAACCTTTCACTCCTTGTCCTGCAGTAGTTGGTGTTGGAGATTGAGAAATTGTATTTACCCTTACCTTTTTATCTTTACCGAAGAAGTAACCAAAGCTTCTTGCGATAGATTCTAAGTAAGCTTTATTGTCTGCCATATCGTTATAATCTGGGAAAACACGTTGTGCAGCCATATAGGTTAAAGCTACAATGCTCCCCCACTCGTTCATAGCGTCTTTTTTATAAAGAACCTGCATGGTTTTATGAAATGAAACTGCCGAAACATCCCAACCTTTAGTGGTAAAATCATAATTCATATCGGTATAATGATTTCCTTTACGCACGTTTACAGACATCCCTATAGAGTGAAGTACAAAATCTAATTTACCTCCTAAAATTTCTGTTGCCTTTTCTACTAAGTTTTCTAAGTCTTCTACTTTTGTAGCATCAGCAGGAATAATTTCTGATCCCGTCTTTTCTGCAAGATCTTTAATTTTTCCCATTCTCATAGCAATTGGCGCATTTGTCAATACAAAAGTTCCTCCTTGCTCGTTTATTTTTTCAGCGGTTTTCCAAGCGATTGAATTTTCATCTAAAGCTCCGAATATGATTCCTCTTTTTCCTTTTAATAAGTTATATGACATGATTTTGTTTTTTCTTAGTGGTGGTAAATATATAAAAACTAGATTAGTTCAATAATTGTTTTGCGTGAGCAATTGCCGAATTAGACTTTTCTTTTCCGCCAAGCATCTCTGCAAGCTCTAAAATTCTATTTTCTTCGCTTAACTGCTCAATATTAGTCGTGGTTATTTTCTTTTTAGTTTCTTTATAAACTTTTAAATGCTGCTTTCCTTTTGCTGCAATTTGTGGCAGATGCGTTATAGCGATAACTTGCATCTCCTGACTCATTTTTAGCATAATATTACCCATTTTTTGAGCTACATCTCCCGAAACTCCCGTGTCTATTTCATCAAATATTATGGTTGGTAATTTACCATAAAACGCTAATATACTTTTTACCGCTAAAGTAATTCTAGAAAGCTCTCCGCCTGAAGCTGCTTTTTTAATATCCTTAAAACTTCCTCCTTTATTGGCTGCTAATAGCCAGTTCATTTTATCTATTCCGTGAGCGTTAAATTCTTCTTGAAGTGCGATTTCAATTTTTAGCTTTGCATCTGGCATCCCTATTTCTGCCAAAATAGCTTGCATTTTGCTTATAAAAGTGGGAATTTCCTTTTTTCTAGTTTTATAAAGTTGTTGAGCTAATGCTAAAGCCTCTTGCTTTGAAGCTTCAATTTTTTGTTCCAATATATTTAACTCTTCATCTGCATTTTCAGAGCTTGCTACTTTCTTCTCCAAATCATTCTGTAAGGCAAGTAACTCTTCAACTGTTTCTACGTCGTGCTTACGCTGAAGATTATAAATTTGCTGAAGTTTTTGATTAACCAAAGTTAACTCTTCTGGATCATCTTCAATTTTACTTTCTAATCTAACAATCTCTTCCGTAACATCTTCCAACTCCAATAAACTGCTTTCTACTCGCTGAAAAATTTCTTTATAGCTTTCGCTGAAATTTTCTAAACGTGAAAGTTTATTTTTCACATCTCTTAATACAGCTAAAACTCCAATATCTTCTTGTTCTAAATGAAAAGAAGAAGCCGAAAGGTTTTCCTTTAACTCTTCTACATTATTGAGTTCTGTAAACTTTTCTTCTAATTCTTCTTGAATTCCTGCTTTAAGATTAGCTTCTTGAAGTTCTGAAACCAAAAAAAGGTTATAATCGTAAGCTGCTTTGGCTTCTTTTTGAGAAGACTTCAATTCTTCTAATTGCTTTAAAAGTGTTTTATAAGAATTTAATTTTAGCTTATAACTAACTAATGTCGTCTTGTGATTTGCTAAAT
Source organism: Mesonia sp. K4-1 (assembly GCF_008017825.1). Classification (NCBI taxonomy): domain Bacteria; kingdom Pseudomonadati; phylum Bacteroidota; class Flavobacteriia; order Flavobacteriales; family Flavobacteriaceae; genus Mesonia; species Mesonia sp. K4-1. The sequence goes on along the minus strand of NZ_VRLS01000086.1, from coordinate 296,417 downwards.
CGTCTATAATTTTAAATTGATAATTCACCTCTCCTAAAGACAGAGTTTCATGCTGACTGTGAATATCTATGAGTTGATTTCCCAACAATACTAATTTTTGCAAGGTAACGGGAGTGTCATTTATAAAAGCTCTAGATTTACCAGAAGGTAAGATCTCTCTTCTAATAATGGTTTCTGGCTCATAGTCCAAATCGTTATCTACAAAGAAGTTCTCTAATTGATAAACAGATATTTTAAAATGCCCTTCAACTACACATTTTTTATCAGGGTTTCTTACAGAAGCAATGTCTGCACGTTTCCCTATAAGTAAAGATAAAGCACCTAATAATATTGATTTTCCAGCACCGGTTTCCCCTGTGATTATAGTAAAATCATCTTGAAGCTGTAGAGAAACATCTTCAATTAAAGCAAAGTTTTTAATCGATAAATTAGTTAACAAATCCTCTTTAATTTTAGGGTAAATATACAAGAGAAATTGATGAGATACATCAAAAACAAAACAGAATTTTAGAATTTAATCTTATTCCAGTTTTTATTATAAAGCGGAGATATTCTTCGTAAATTTTCAACAACCTTATTTACTTCTACCGAAGGCCCACCAGTAAATACACTTTCAATTTCTGATGATTTAGCATCAAAGAAAGCTCGCATAGGAGCAGAATTTGGTCGGTTATTATTTACGTCTCTTAATAACTGAATAGCATCTACAATACTATTTTTCCCAGCCTCTACATCACTATGCATCACATCTAATCCTTGACGGTGGTATACATATAATGCTTCTCTATATTTAGTAAAGTTACTCGATATAATATCCGCGTTAAGCTTGTACTTAGATTGATTTCCATCATTTGCTGTCCAACCACCACCTGCTGTTTGTGCAGAGATATTCACAATTTGCTTAGCTTCTTGATGATAATCTTCTCCTCCTTGTAACGCATAAGTATCTGCGTCTAAACCTAAAATAGTAAAAGCATAGAAGCTTAAATTAGAAATTAAATTAGAATTAAAGGTATTTTCACTATATCGCAATGGCTGATACTCTGTATAATTAAAATTGAAATCGTTGTCTTTAAAATTTAAGACAGGAGTAGAATACAAACTTCCATATACAGGTCTCGAAGATTGAACTTGAACTGTAGCGGTAAAGTTATCTGAATTATATTCTTTTATGGTAATAAAAATACTGCATTGTATTCTCTCATCGTCATCCAAATCTAGATCTGTCCAACTCTGATTCATAAACTCTTTAACTGAAGTTTCTAAAGTTTTAAATATAGATAATTGTGTTTTACCAGTTTGCTCTGCATTTACAGTAACCGAGCAATTAAGTTCTTGCGCACTTAACACACAAGAAAACAACATCAATAAAGAATATATTAAAATATTTTTCATACTAATCTATCTACTAATTCTTTGAGAATATCTTTAGCCACTTTCTCTTTTGACTTTAACTCGTAAGATTGGACTTTATCTTTATCTATAATTCTAACCTTATTAGTTTCCTGTTGAAACCCTGCACCTTTATCTTGTAACGAATTTAAGACAATAAAGTCTAAATTCTTTTTTTGTAATTTCTTTTGAGCATTTTCTACCTCATTTTCTGTTTCTAATGCAAAACCAATTAAAAACTGATTTTGTTTTTTTTCCCCCATAGACAAAAGAATATCTTGGGTTTTCTCTAATTCTAAGGTAAGTTTAGGATCAGATTTTTTTATTTTTTGAGTAGCCTTAGTCATTGGCCTGTAGTCAGAAACTGCAGCAGCAGCAATAGCCACATCTACTTCTTTATAATATGAATGTACTGCATCATACATTTCTTTAGCAGAAACCACATCTACCCTATTTATACCATCATTCTTCAACTGGAGTGAGCTAGGTCCGCTAACTAAAATTACCTCTGCTCCTAGCTTTGCTGCTTCTTCAGCTATGGCATACCCCATTTTTCCGCTAGAATGATTGCCTATAAAACGTACAGGATCTATAGCTTCGTATGTAGGACCAGCGGTAATCAATATTTTTTTTCCGTTTAACGGAAGTTGTTTTGCAATATCTCTTTTTATAAAACTAATGATTTCTTCTGGTTCTGCCATTCTTCCTTCTCCACTCAAGCCACTAGCTAGTTCGCCATTCCCTACAGGAATTACTACATTACCAAAGGTATTTAATTTTTCTAAAGATTTTTTGGTTGATGGATGTCTATACATATCCAAATCCATTGCAGGAGCTACGTAAACTGGGCATTTAGCTGAAAGGTAAGTCGCTAATAAAAAGTTATTGCTTTGCCCATGAGCCATTTTTGAAAGTGTGTTGGCTGTGGCAGGAGCTATGAGCATAAAGTCTGCCCATAAACCCAAATCTACGTGATTATTCCAAACCTCAGATTCTTTATCTGTAAAGGAAATTATAACGTCATTTTTTGAGAGCGTAGATAAGGTTAAAGGGGTTACAAACTCCTTAGCTTTTGGAGTCATAACCACTTTAACCTTTGCTCCTTCTTTTATAAATAAACGTACTAAAAAAGCTATTTTATAGGCTGCAATTCCTGCAGTTACCCCTATGAGTACTTTTTTATCGTTTAAGGATATCATAGATTATGCGTTATCGCTCTTGGTATCTCTGTAATAAACTTTATCATCTAACCACTCTTGTACAGCTAATGAATGGGGTTTTGGTAATTTTTCATAAAATTTTGAAACTTCGATTTGCTCTTTGTTTTCAAAAATTTCATCTAAACTATCGTTGTAAGTAGCAAATTCGTCTAACTTCTCTAAAAGCTCTTTTTTAATTTCAGTATTAATTTGAGTTGCTCTTTTAGACATGATAGCAATTGCCTCATAGATATTATCTGTAGGCGCATCTACTAAATTTTTATCGATAGTAGTTGTACTTACGGGTGCATTTACATTTTTTATATCCATTTATTAAAGTATTAACTGTTATAGTTTTCTAATCTGTTATTAATATCTTCAAGAATTATATTCGCTTCTTCAGAAAGCTCGCCTTGAGGAAAATATTTTTTATAATTTTCGTGGTATTCTTTAGCCGTCAACAAACGCTCTTTTATAAGGTACTTGTAACTATTGATCGCTAATAAATAAGCAGATTCCATTTTATAGAAATAAGCTTTTTCTCTAAATATAGAACCAGGATTAGCTTCTATAAAATTATCAAAAGAAGCCATTGCCGCTTTATAATCTTCAGTATGGTGATATTGTTTAGATATCTCATATGATTTCTTCTCTAACTTTTCTCTCAACTCTGATGATAACTCATTGGCATTTCCTAAATTTTCTCCGTCAGGGAAACGCGTGATGTAATCTTGAAACTTATCAATTGCTTTATATGTTTCAGTTTGATCTAAACTAAACCTAGGAGAAACATAGTAATAACTCTTCGCACTTTTAAAGTAAGCCTCATCTATCTTTTCGCTTTTAGGATAAGATTTAGTGAAACGCTCAAATTGGTACCCCGAATCAAAATAAGCTTCTAATAAATAATAGGAGTTAGCGTGCATATAAGAGATTTTTTCTCCTTGCGGCTTCCCTCTATATTGTGGTAAAATTTGCTCTGTTAACCTAAGAGATTTTTTAATTTTTCCTTTTTTATCCTGTTCAATCCCTTCATCATACAACTTTACAGCCATATCATATTTGGTTTTAACATCGTCGTTTTTTAAGGCTTTTTGGTATTCACTACAAGAGTAGAAACTAGATACCAAAAGTAAAAGGAACATTAATTTTCTCATAAGTCTATAAAACATCTTGCAAAAGTACTGCTTTCTAACGTATTAAAAAAACTCTAATTTATCAGAAATATTGTTTTGCGCTAATTATTAATTATTATCTATAAATTCAGCTAATCTTAACTGTAAACTTTCTGAAGCTTTCACTAACGGAAGTCTTACCTCATCGGTAGTTAAGCCTAATTTTTTGAAAACCGATTTGATTCCTGCTGGGTTACCTTCTTCAAAAATCATATCTATTGCAGGTGCTATTTTATAATGAATTTCATAAGCTTCATCTACTTTTCTATCTAACCCTAATGCGACCATATTAGAAAAATCTTCTGGAAACCCTTCGGCTATTACTGAAATTACTCCCGCTCCTCCTGCTAAAATCATAGGAAGCGTAATCATATCATCTCCAGAAATCACTAAGAAATCTTTTGGAGTCTGCTGTATCATTTCCATCGCCTGTACAATATCTCCTGCCGCTTCTTTAATCGCAATAATATTATCAAAATCACTGGCTAATCTTGCTACGGTGTAAGGCAACATATTACTCGCCGTTCTTCCTGGTACATTGTACAAAATTATAGGTAAAGGAGAGTTTTCTGCTACGTGTTTAAAGTGCTGATAAATTCCTTCTTGAGTGGGTTTATTATAAAATGGAGAAACCGAAAGTATAGCATCAAAACCTTTTAAGTTTTCGCTTTTAAGCTGTTCAACTAACGCAGCAGTGCTGTTTCCTCCTACTCCTAAAACCAATGGTAACTCACCATTATTAGCTTCAATTATCGTTTGTTTTACTAAGGTTTTTTCTTCATTGGTTAGTGTCGCACTTTCTGCTGTTGTCCCTAAAACAACAATATAATCTACACTATTTTCTATTTGAAACTTCACCACCTTCTTTAAAGCTTCAACATCTACCGACTTATCTTCTTTAAAAGGGGTGATTAATGCAACTCCTGTCCCTACAAACTTTTCCATTATTTAATAATTATATCTGTATACTTTTTTAATTCTTTCACAAACAAACCTGGTTCCTCTTCTTGCATCAAAATCTCCATATCATTTAATCTTTTTTCTTGATGAGGAAAACCTGCTTTTAATTTTGCTTCCGCGGAAGCTGCAACCAAAAGTAATGCTAAATTATCTCTAGAGAAATAATTAATTAGTAAATCAAAATCTTGTGCTAAAAACGATTTTACTTCACTCTCTTTTTTAAAAACTCCTCGCCAATCAATATCTTTTTCTGTAAAAAAAGCACCCTCAATTTCTTTGCCCTTATTTTCTTTAAAAACTATAGTGCTCAATTGGTTAGAATTTAAAGAAAAAGTAGTGGATAATACTTTTATAAGACGCTGTTCATTAAAATTGGCGTCTACTATTAAACCTATACGATTAAGGTTTTTTAAAGGTTCATTTTTCCGTAAAGAAAAATGTTTCTCTATATTTTTTTTTACACTAAACTTTTTTATTCCTTTTATCATACAAAGACGCACAAAGTTCCATATTCTCACCTTGTGCAATAACTGTTTGCAAAGGTAAATTTATTCTTTGTTTGCTCAAATTTATGGTCAAAAAAAGCGGTATTTCTACCGCTTTTATCAATTTCTAATATTTATTATCCTCTTAACCAAGCTTCACGTAATTGCTTACGAGCATCTGAGTCTGGTAAATCTAAAGATTCATAAGAAGTTTTCATCATCGTTGCTGGTTTCACTGTCCCTGTTAAAGTCATTTCTTCCCCGTTTCTATCTATAACCATTTTAAGCTCTTCACCATCTTTCCAAGCTTGAGAAGTCATAATTAATGCATATGCATTATCTATAGTATAAGCAGTACCATTAATTGATTTAATGATATCACCACCTTCTAACTTCATCTCTTCAAGAAATGAGTTAAGAGCTATATTTTTACGAATAAAAAGTTCTTTGGTTTCTGCATCTCCATCAATAAAAGGAACTTGTCCGTTAAGGAAATAACCCGATTTAACCTCTTGTTCTTTTTTCTCAACTCCTACTTTAGCAAAGAAATCTTCGTAAGGGATTGGAGTTGTTCCGCTAATGTACGTAGTTAAAAATGTTCTTACCTCTGGATAAGTTAACTCTACAATATCATCAAACAACTCATCGTCATTAAATGGTTTTTCTTTACCGTATTTTGCACTCAATTTTTTCATCAAGTCTAAAATACCAGACTCTCCATTACTCAATTCTCTTAAACGAATATCTAAAGCCATTCCTATTAAAGCTCCTTTTTGGTATACGTTGTAATAGCTCTTTTCGTACTTTTCATCTAAGATATTTTCACTCATTACCGTAAAAGGCATGGTATCATCAAAACTTTTAGAACTAGCTATTTTTTCTGCCATTCTTTCATAGAAAGCTGCATCTTCGATCAATCCTTGATTTACCTGAAATAAATTAGCAAAATATTCAGTAACTCCTTCATACATCCATAAATGCTTAGACATTTTTGGGTTGTTATAATCAAAATAATGCACTTCATTTGAGTGTACACTTAACGGAGTGATAATATGAAAGAACTCATGTGAAACTACATCTTTCATCGATTCGTTCAACGCTTGTAAAGGCATAGTTTCGGGCAAAACTACCGTAGTTGAAGTATGGTGCTCTAAAGCTCCAAAACCTTTAGCATCGGTTTTTTGCATGTCTGCTAAATACAATAAAATAGCATACATATTGGTATTGTCTATATCTCCTAAAAAGCTTTTTTGAGCTTCTAAGATTTTAGACATATTAGGTTTAATTTGTTCGGCAGTATAAACCCCATTAGGAGAATACACATCTAAAATCACCTTCATATCTCCCAATTGAAAATCTACCTGATTGGGAGTAGAATACATAATTGGATTATCGGTAATTTCAAAATAACGAGCTGCAGAGTATTCATCTATCGTAGCATCACCTTCAGGTTTTGAAACTATGCTAGATTTTAAAGAAGTACCTGACACTAAGCTATTAGGTCTTTTTACCGTTAATTGATACGGTGTTTCTGTCATTCCGTCAAAATAACCTACAAATGCGTGAAGGTTAAGCATAAAGTTTTCATTAGCAGCAATGTTTGTTCCTGCTGGAGAAAACACTCCTTCTTCACCTGCAATATCAAAAGAATCATTTACCCAATAGGTGATTTTATCTAAATTCGTCGCATCTGCGATTTGCCAAGAATTTTCATCTAGACTTGTAACTATTAATTCCTCTCCCTTGTAATTGTAAGCTTTTACATTTTCTACAAACTTCCCATAATTATCGGTAGAATAAGTACCAGGAACAGTTTTAGGAATGTAAAATACAATGCTTTCCTTATCAATTTTTCCAGGATTAACACTTACCATCACTTTATCATCTTGTACATCTACTAAGTCGATATTAGTCACAATAGTTTCATTCTCAGAAGTCTTTACTGCTGTACTTTTACACGAGAAGAGTGCAAAAGCCAAAGCCGCAGTATAAATCATTTTTTTCATGTAGTATGGTTTTGTTAATAAGACTTCACTTATTTTCAAATGTTACATCTATTCTTTAAAATTTTTATAAAAAGGAACCTTTAAATTAACTTTAGCTTTAAATGCTATCTTTATATTTGTAAAAAAATATAGATGAAAAATTTTCTTTTACTCCTTTACGGAATCACTCTTTTATCTCTTTCCTCTTGTGGAGAAGAAAAAAACAATTCTTCTGACCCACTACAGGTTTCTAAAATTGAAGGAAAGCAACTTTCTGTAAAAAAATCTTTAACCGAAGACGAAGAGATTAAGTCTTTTATTGTTCCTTATAAAAATAGGATTAAAGGTGAAATGAATATGGTTTTATCTTATACTGGAGAAACACTATCAAAATCTGATGGAGAATACAACACCGCCATTGGAAATATGATGGCAGATGCTGTGATGGAGTTTGCTAATCCTATATTCAAAAAACGTACAGGAAACACGATAGATGGTGTACTGTTAAACCACGGCGGAATACGTTCTAAAATTAATCGCGGCGATATTACCACCCAAACTGCTTATAATATTATGCCGTTTGAAAATGAAGCTGTAGTCGTAGCGTTAAAAGGAAGTCAAGTTTTAAAAATGTTTGAATACCTGTCTCGCAGTAAAAGAGCACATCCTATTTCTGGAATGCAATTGATCTTAAATTCTAAAAATCAAATTAAAACTGCTCGAGTACAGGGGAAAAAAGTAGATCCTAGTAAAACCTATTACATCGTTACGAATGATTATTTAATGGAAGGTGGAGATAATATGAAGTTCTTCTCACAGAGAGAAAGCGAGACTTTTCTAGACTATAAATTACGTAATATTTTTATAGATTATTTCAAAAAGTACGACACCATTCAACCCGTTCGTGATGAACGTTTCATAAAAGAGTAAACCACATGAAAAGAAGAGATTTTATACAAAAAACTACTGCTGCCGGAGTGTTTACAGGAATTGCAGGTACGGCTTTACTTAGTAGTTCTTTCGCTTCCGCGGAAGCGAAACACATCACCATTCTTCACACCAACGATGTTCACAGTCATATCGACCCTTTTCCTTTAGATGATGACAGGAATCCTGGACAAGGAGGTGTCGCTAAACGTTATACACTTATTCAAAAGATAAAAAAGGAGAATCCTAATACCTTACTTTTAGATGCTGGAGATATTTTTCAAGGTACTCCTTATTTTAATTTTTATGGTGGAGAATTAGAGTTTAAATTGATGAGCAAATTAGGTTATGATGCTGCAACCATAGGAAATCATGATTTTGATAATGGTATTGATGGCTTAAATGCCCAACTCCCAAATGCTGAGTTTAGTTTACTAAATGCTAATTATAATTTTTCTAATACAGTTCTTGACGGACAAATAAAACCATATCAAGTTTTTATTAAAGACGGAGTGAAAATTGGAGTTTTTGGTGTAGGAATACAATTAGAAGGTTTGGTCAACAAAAAAATGTATAAAGAAACAGAATATAATGATCCCGTTTCAATCTCTCAAGATATCGCAAAACAACTTAAAGAAACAGAAAAATGTGACTTGGTGATTTGTCTTTCGCATTTAGGTTATCACTACGATCACGATAAAATTGATGATTTGAAACTTGCCTCTAAAACTAAAAATATCGATCTTATTATTGGTGGTCACACCCATACATTTTTAGATAAACCTACCGTAACTAAAAATGCTGAAGGCAAAGATGTACTTGTTAACCAAGTAGGCTGGGCTGGGATTAATTTAGGTAGAATAGATTTTTATCTTGACCACTCTAATAAAATTAACGGAAAAGGAGCTAGTATTTTAGTATAGAATTTTATAACTTGTAACTCAAACAATGATTATGAGCTTAAATAAAAAACAATATATTCTTTTACTAATAGGAATGGCCTTAATGATTTTTTCTTCCTTTCTACCTCGATTTCTGGATGTATCAGATCTTGTAGAGGGAACTGTTAAAGGAATCGGAATAGGAGTTATGATTAGCTCTCTATTAATAAAGAAAAAAGTTATTTCTTAAATCAAAGAAGGTTGGTTTAGTAAACCATTTTTAAAAAATCATCTTCAGAAATAATTTGAGTGCCTACTTTTTCCGCTTTAGCGAGCTTACTCGGCCCCATATTTTCACCAGCTACTAAGTAATTCGTTTTAGCCGAAATTGAACCCGTCACTTTTCCACCGTTGTCTTCTATTAACTTTTTAAGCTCTTTACGGGAAACTTTTTGGAATACTCCAGAAATTACAAAAGTGTTTCCTTGTAATTTATCGGTTAAGCCTTCTAACTCTTCTTCAGAGATGGCTAACTGAACACCAAAAGACTTTAGCCTTTCAATAGTATTTCTATTTTCCTCAACTTCAAAGAAGTGAACCACACTTTCTGCGATCTTCTCCCCTATTTCTTCCACATTCACCAGCGTTTCTTGCGAAGCTTCCGCTAAAGCGTCAATTGTTTTAAAGTATTTAGTCAGCTTTTTAGCTACAGTTTCGCCTACATACCTAATTCCGAGTGCAAATAAAACGCGTTCAAATGCAACTTCTTTTGATTGCTGAATCCCGTTGATCAAGTTTATTGCAGATTTTTCTGCCATACGTTCTAACGGAAGAACTTCTTCTTTCTTTAAGTCGTATAAATCGGCGTAATTCTCGATTAAACCTTCTTTCACTAATAACGCCACGGTTTCCCCACCAAGTCCCTCAATATCCATCGCTTTACGCGAAATAAAATGTTGAATACGACCTACAATCTGCGGAGGACAACCTGTAGCATTCGGACAATAATGTTGTGCCTCACCTTCTTGACGAACCAATTCTGTTTCACATTCAGGACAATTTATGGCATATTGCGTAGGATTGGAAGATGCATCACGCTTATTAAAGTTTACTCCTACGATTTTAGGAATAATTTCTCCGCCTTTCTCAACATATACCGCATCTCCAACTCTAATATCTAATTTTTCTATTTGATCGGCATTATGTAAAGATGCCCTTTTAACAGTAGTTCCCGCCAATTGCACTGGTTTTAAATTTGCAACCGGAGTGATAGCTCCTGTTCTTCCTACTTGATAAGTAATACTTTCTAAAACGGTTTCTTCTTGCTCTGTTTTAAACTTATAAGCCATTGCCCATCGTGGCGCTTTAGAAGTAAAGCCTAGCTCTTCTTGTTGACGCAAATTATTAACTTTAATCACCACCCCATCGGTCTCGTATGGTAATTCGTGACGATGAATATCCCAATATTGAAGGAATTCATCTACTTCTTGCATACTAGAAGCTAAAATAGCTTCTTGAGGAACTTTAAAACCCCATTCTCTTGCTTTTTGTAAACTTTCAAATTGAGATATAAAAGGCAAATCTTCCCCAATAACACTATATAATAAGCAATCTAACGGTCTTTTTGCTGTCTCACTACTATCTTGTAGCTTTAGACTTCCGGAGGCTGTATTTCTAGGGTTGGCATATGGTTCTCCCCCATTTTCTACTCGTTCTGCATTCAATTGTGCAAAACCCTCGTAAGGTAAAACTACTTCTCCTCTTATTTCAAATTTTTGCGGATAATCCCCTTTCAGTTTTAACGGAACAGATTTTATGGTTTTAATATTATTTGTAATCTCATCTCCTTGATTTCCGTCACCTCTTGTTACTGCTCTAAGCAATTCACCGTTCTCATAAGTTAAACTAATTGACGCCCCGTCATACTTTAGCTCACAAGTATATTCTACTTCTCCATCACTTAGTTTTTCAATTCGTTTTTCCCAATCTTCTAGATCTTCTTTAGAATATGAGTTGGCTAATGAATACATTCTATTTTCATGGACGATCGTAGGAAAATTCTTAGTTATAGCACCTCCTACACGTTGAGTAGGTGAATTTTCATCCATAAGCTCTGGATGAGCTGCTTCTAGCTCTTGCAGTTTTTCTAGCAATTGATCAAATTCATAATCACTAATTTCTGGCTTATCCAAAGTGTAGTAATTATAATTATGTTGATGTAAGGCTAGCCTTAATTCATTTATTTGCTGTTCGGTGGTGCTCATAAAAATGCTAATTAAAAATATATGTAAATGCGTAAATGAATTTTATTTTAAGTTTGATCTTCCTTAGTTAGCCAATTTGCTTCGTGTGTGGATTGATATTTATGCATTTTATCTAAAAGCACCTCTACCGCATCCGATACGATAATCAAATCTAAATTTTCTTTTTTCAGTAAACCTTTGGTCACCATGGCATTAAACATCATAAGAAGATCATTATAATAACCCTCGGTATTTAATATTCCTATTGGTTTTTTATGCAAGCCTAATTGCGCCCAAGTCACAATTTCAAAAAATTCTTCTAGAGTTCCAAAACCACCAGGCAACATAATAAAACCGTCGCTCATTTCATGCATCTTAAGCTTACGCTCATGCATATCTTTTGTAGTTATAAGTTCGGTTAAGTTGCGGTGTACAATCTCTTTGGTTTTTAAAAACTCTGGAATTACCCCAAAAACAATTCCTTCATAATCTAAAGCTCCTTTAGCTACCTGTCCCATAAGCCCTAGTTTGCTTCCGCCAAAAACCAAATCTATATCCTTGTTAGCTAAAGATCTACCTAATTCATAGGCTTGACTATAAATAAATTCGTCATTGCTATCACCACTTCCGCAAAAAACAGCAATACTTTTAATAAAATTATTTGATGTTGAGTTGTTCGTAGTTTCCATTCTTTAAACTTTTATTTACTAGTACAACTAGCTTTAATCATTCTTGCTTTTCCAAAAATATCATTTTTTACTTCTACAAACGAAAATCCAATCTCGTTTATTAATTGTACCGTTTCCTTGGCCAAATATTCATTTATTTCTAAGTATAAAATCCCTTCCTCAGACAATGAATCAAAAGCCAATTCACTTATTTTTCGGTAAAAAATTAAAGGATCTTCATTCGATACAAATAATGCTAAATCAGGCTCATGTTGCAAAACATTTTCTTGCATCATTTCTTTTTCTAATTCGCGCACGTAAGGCGGATTAGATACTATAATATCAAAATTATCTTCTAATTTTTCTACTTTTAAGATGTCTTGTTCTAAAAAAGTAATTTCCACCTCATTTAACTCTGCATTCTCTTTGGCGGTTTCTATCGCTTTCGCGGAAATATCTATTGAAGTTACTTCTAACTGCGGTAAGGTTTTAGCTAAACTTATAGGAATACATCCGCTTCCCGTTCCTATATCCAATAATTTTAATGAATTCTTGTTGTTTTTAAAATCCTCAACAATCCAAGCTACTAATTCTTCAGTCTCTGGACGCGGAATTAAAACTGAAGGATTTACCCTAAACGGAAAACCAAAAAACTTTGTCTCTCCAACAATGTATTGAATGGGCTCATAATTCTTTAACTGCAGCGTTGCTTGCTGAAAATTCTTTATAGCAATTTCCTCAATTTTATATTCGGGCTGTAATGCTACTTCTAATCGTGAAAGCTTTAAGTAAGCTTGTGTAAGCCAATAAAAGAAACTTTCAATTTCTGTAGCAGGGTACAATGTGTTTAATTCCGTAAAGAAATTTAATTTTAATTCTTGTAAAGTCATTTTAGAATTCTTTAAGCATCCAAGTGGTACAACTAAAATGCCCTGTATTTCCTAAACGGGTATCTAAATATTCAAAGCCACTTTTTTTATAAAGTTTTTGAGCGGCTTCCATGCTGGGCAGGGTTTCTAAGTAGCATTTTTTATAACCTACTTCCATAGCAAAATTCAAACAAGATTGTATCATCCTACCTCCCAAACCTTTACCTCTAACCTCTTGCAAAAAATACATTTTTTGAAGTTCGCAAATTTCGTCGCTTCCTTCTAAGGAACCAATTCCTGCACTTCCATAAATTTTAACACCATCGGTCAAAACAAAATAAACCGATTTTTCATTTTGATAAGTTTCATACAAGGTATCAAGATTTTCATCTTCGTAAGCGGTTCCTGTTTTAGGAGCATTATTTTCTATTAACACCGCTCTAATCATCTCTGCTACAAAGGGATTGTCTTCTTTTTGTATAGGTCTTATTTTTAGGTGTTCCATTCTTGATTTTTCATGCTATTTTTGAAATGTGAAAATACACGAAAAATATATAAAACGTTGCATTCAGCTGGCTAAAAATGGACTTGGGAACACCTACCCCAACCCAATGGTAGGCAGCGTAATTGTTTATAAAGATCAGATTATTGGAGAAGGTTGGCATCAAAAAGCTGGAGAACCTCACGCCGAAGTAAATGCGGTAAATTCTGTTAAAGATAAATCTCTACTTAAAAAAACAACAATTTATGTAAGTTTAGAGCCTTGTAGCCATTTTGGTAAAACTCCTCCTTGTAGCGATTTAATCATTGCTCACGGTATTAAAAACGTGGTTATTGGGACGATAGATCCCTTTGCAAAAGTCGCCGGAAGAGGAATTCAAAAACTAATACAAGCAGGATGCGAAGTAGTTGTTGGGGTTTTAGAGAAAGAATGCCAAGACTTAAATAAGCGCTTTTTTACATTTCACAAACAAAAACGTCCTTTTATCATTTTAAAATGGGCACAAACATCTAATGGATTCTTAGCTCCCCTAATTCAAAATCAAAGAGAGCCTGTTTGGATAAGTAATCGCTACAATAAACAGTTGGTGCATAAATGGCGAAGCGAAGAACAAGCTATTCTTATAGGAACGCAAACCGCTATTAAAGACAATCCAAAATTAGACACCCGACTTTGGAAAGGAAAATCTCCCTTAAGATTGGTTATTGATAAAGATTTAAAAATCCCTACTCAAAGTCATTTATACCTTCAAGAAACACCTACTGTATTTTTCACAGCTTTAAAAAAAGAAAACAAGAAATTTATTGAGTTTGAAACCTTAGATTTTAATCAACCTCTTATTCCGCAAATCTGTGATTTTTTATATCGTAAGGAAATTCAGAGTCTTATTGTTGAAGGCGGCGCCAAAACTTTACAGGAATTCATCAATAAAAATTATTGGGATGAAGCAAGAGTTACCAAAAATTTAAATTCTTGGGAAAACGGAATTTCTGCTCCAGAAATAAGTGGTAAAATCAGTAATAAAATAAACTTACAAGACAATACCATAACTTTCTATGAAGCAGATTAAAACGCTACTTTTCGATTTTGGTGACGTATTTATCAATTTAGATAAATCTGCTACTTTAAAGCACTTAGCACAATTTGGAATAACGAAGTTATCGCCTGAACAAATTGAAAAAAACAAAGCTTATGAAGTAGGGAAATTATCTTCACAAGATTTTATTTCTTACTACCGCACTAACCTTAAGGACAATAACGCTTCCGCGGAAGCGATAACAACAGCATGGAATTCCATTTTATTAGACTTTCCTTTACAGCGATTAGAGTTTCTTAAAGAACTGAAGAAAAAAGGGGAATTTCAATTAATATTATTGAGTAACACCAATGATTTACATATTTCGTGGATTAAAGAGCAAGTAAATTTTTACGAAGAATTTAAAAACTGTTTTGATGCTTTTTATTTGTCTCACGAGATCAACTTGAGAAAGCCAAATGCCAATATTTATGAATTTGTTTTAGACCAACATCAATTAAAACCTAAAGAAGTTTTATTTATTGACGATACCAAAGAAAACACAGATGCAGCAAAATCTTTAGGTTTTCATGTGTGGAATATCGATCCTGAGACAGAAGATGTAACCTCTTTATTCAAAACTAATCAACATTTATTTTGATATATCTTTTATTAAGTATTTTATCCTCAAGCCTCATTTATGTTGCTTTTAAGTTATTAGACAAGTTCGATATTCGCATTTCTTATGCGATTGTGATCAATTACTTAACTGCGGTCGTTGCTGGATATTTAGGACATTCTAAAAGTTTTGATGCACAAACCATCATTAATGCCGATTGGTTTTGGGGTGCACTTATTTTAGGTTTTCTCTTTATTGTAGTTTTTAATCTTATGGCATTAACGACTAAGATTAACGGACTTTCGGCTGTTTCGGTGGCGAGTAAAATGAGTTTATCTATCCCCATTATTTTTGTTATTTTCTACTATAAAGAATCTGCAAGTGTTTTAAAAATCTTAGCCATTATTCTAGCATTAGTGGCGGTCTACCTTGCATCAGTAAAAACAAGGAAGGGAATTACATTTAAAAAAAATACTTTAATTTTTCCTGTATTGGTATTTTTTGGAAGCGGAATTATAGAAACAGGAATTAAGTATTTAGAGCAAAACTATGTTGCTCATGATGATGTGGCGCTTTTCTCAATGACCTTATTTATTGTTGCTGCATCGTTGGGGATTCTTATTTCTATTTACCATTTTTTCATAAAGAAAATTAAGTTCACTTATAAAGAAATTCTTGGCGGAATAGCTTTAGGAATCCCTAATTATTATTCTGTATATTTTTTCATACAAGCTTTACGCGGAAATTTAGACAGCTCGACAGTGTTTTTAATCAATAATGTCGCCATTGTAATGCTTTCTACTTTATTAGGAATTGCTTTATTTAAAGAGAAGATTTTAAGAAAAAACTGGATTGGCATTGCCTTGGCAGTTGTTAGTATTATTTTAGTGGCCTTAACAACACAATAGATTTGGAAAAAGACATTTACAAAACCATTCACCAACCAAGCGAAGAAGTTTTATTTAAAGACAAGGGCAGTAAATTTTTCGGATATGCTTTTCCGGTTAAAACCGAAGAAGAGGTAAAACTACATATCGAGGAGCTTAAGACAAAACATCATCAAGCTAGACATTGGTGTTATGCTTGGCAATTAGGCAAAAACTATGAACATTATAGAGCTAATGATGACGGCGAGCCAGGAAACTCTGCAGGAATGCCTATCTACGGACAATTACAATCATTTGAAGTCACCAATATTTTAGTTGTTGTGGTACGTTATTTTGGTGGTACCAAGCTAGGTGTTGGCGGACTAATCAATGCATACAAAACCACCGCTCAAATGGCTTTGGAAAATTCAAACATTTTAACCAAAACCATAGATGTGGAATATGAAGTTTCTTTTGATTATCCCAATATGAATAAAGTCATGCGGGTAATAAAAGAAAAAGATCTGCACGTAAAGAATCAAATTTTAGAACTTGACTGTAAAATTTATCTTTTAATAAGAGAAAAAGAGGCCGAAGCTATTTTTAAAAAGTTTGATAGTATTTACGGAATTAAAATTAAAGAAATAGAATAATTTTTAAGCCTTCAGTTTTTCTAAAATGTAACTCGGGCACTTCATAGGTTTTCTAGAATTTATATCTACAAAAACTAAAACTGTATAAGCTGCTGATAACAATTCTTGATGTTGATTATAGATTTTATAGTTAAACTCAATCTTCACATCGGGCATCTTTACCAAGGTAGTTTCTACCCTTAAAATATCATCAAATTTTGCTGGCCGTTTAAATTTAAAATTCATCTCATAAACCGGCAGCATTACTCCGCTTTCTTCCATAGATTTATAAGAAGTACCAAACTGCTCTAACCAGTCACACCTTGCTAACTCTAGGTATTGCGCATAATTACCGTGATGCACTACTCCCATTTGGTCTGTTTCTGCGTAACGTACTCTTATATGTGTTGAATGGCTTTTCATGTTAATTTTAGAATTAAGTGAATTAGTTTTTGTAAGTTTAAAAAGAATTTAAGTATGAGAAAAAAAAACGGTAAATTCAAGAGACATTTTGTTTTTTTATTACCTTTTTTGTTCACATATTTGTTCCTCCAAAATGAGAGTCTTTAAAACTTATTAAAGAAGTATTCATTTTCATTATTTATTTACACTAACTAATAAAATTAAAAAAAACTATGGGTGAAACTGCGCAATCAGTTTGGGTAAATTGTCTTTCATTTATTCAAGATAATATTACTCCACAAGCCTACAAAACGTGGTTTGAACCTATCAAAGCGGTTAAATTAACTGATAATGCGTTAAGTATTCAAGTACCTTCTAAGTTTTTTTACGAGTGGTTAGAAGAGCATTATGTAAAACTTTTAAAAGTATCTCTTACTAGAGAACTCGGTGAAAATGCCAAACTAGTCTATGTGATTAGAATGGAAAACACTTACGGTAACAAACAACCTTTTACCGAAAAGATTCCTAGTTCACAGCGTACACAAATTTCTTCACAAGATATTGACAGTCCGTTAAGAAATAAAAGTCCAGAGTTAAAAAATCCATTTATTATTCCGGGAATAAGAAATGTAAAAATTGACTCTCAACTTAATCCTAATTATAGTTTTGATAACTTTCTAGAAGGAGATTCTAACCGATTGGCTCGAAATGCTGGTATGGCAGTCTCTAATAAGCCTGGAGGAACATCATTTAATCCTTTATTGATTTTTGGAGGTGTAGGATTAGGTAAAACTCATTTAGCTCACGCCATTGGTGTTGAAGTAAAAGACAAATATCCAGAGAAAACTGTTTTATATATTTCTGCAGAAAAGTTTACGCAGCAATACATAGAATCCGTAAAGAAAAATAATAGAAATGATTTTATTCACTTCTATCAAATTATAGATGTTCTTATCGTAGATGATATTCAATTATTATCGGGTAAAGCAGGAACACAAGATGTCTTTTTTCACATTTTCAACCATTTACATCAAAATGGCAAGCAAGTTATTTTAACGAGTGATAAAGCACCCGTAGATATGCAAGATATTGAGCAACGCTTATTATCTCGTTTTAAATGGGGCCTTTCGGCGGAATTACAACATCCAGATTTTGAAACACGTGTTTCTATTATCAAAAACAAACTTTACCGTGATGGTGTAGAAATGCCTGAAGATATTGTAGAGTATTTAGCTAATAATATTAAAACGAATATTAGAGAGCTAGAAGGAGCTATAATTTCATTAATCGCTCACTCTTCTTTTAACAAGAAAGATATCACCATCGATTTGGCCAGAAAAATCGTTGAGAATTACGTTAAGAACACTAAAAAAGAAGTTTCTATAGAATACATACAAAAAGTAGTTAGTGACTATTTTCAAATGGATGTAGAAACGCTTCAGTCAAAAACAAGAAAGAGACATATTGTTCAAGCTAGACAGTTAGCTATGTTCTTTGCAAAAAAATTGACCAAAGCTTCTTTAGCTAGTATTGGTACACAAATAGGAAAAAGAGATCATGCTACCGTATTACATGCGTGTAAGACTGTAAATAACCTTTCTACTACAGATAAGCAGTTTAAAAAGTTTGTAGAAGATCTTAATAAAAAACTAACGCTGTAAAATGAAAACTAAAGTGTTGATGGTTTGCTTAGGGAATATTTGCAGGTCTCCACTTGCAGAAGGACTTTTAGCTTCTAAAGTAGATCAAGAGAAAATTCAAGTAGATTCTGCAGGAACCTCAGATTACCACATAGGCCATAGTCCAGATAAGCGCTCTATTGCTGTTGCCAGCACTAATAAATTAGATATTTCTCAACAAAAAGGAAGACAGTTTACTAAAGAAGATTTTGACACTTTCGACTATATCTTCGTTATGGATAATTCTAATTATGATGATGTCATCAAATTAGCTCGCAATGACGAAGACAAGCGAAAAGTAGAGCTTATCCTCAACAAAATTTTCCCTCATGAAAATGTAGATGTTCCAGATCCTTATTACGGAGGAGAGCACGGTTTTAAGAATGTTTACGAAATGCTCGACGAAGCAACTTCTATTATTGCTAAAGAAATTAGTTAATAATAGGGTTCTTTTTTCGTAAATTTAAGCAAATCATAAAACCTTTATCATGAAAAAATTTTACTTTTTTTTTATCGTGTTATCTTTTGGTTGGGTTGCTGCACAAGAAGATGTTAATATTCAACAAATAGCTACAGGCTTCAACTCTCCCGTAAATATTCAAAATGCCGGGGACGACAGACTTTTTATTGTAGAGCAAAACGGAGTTATTAAAATTTTAAATGACGACGGATCTACAAATTCAAATCCATTTTTAGATATTTCCTCGCAAGTTTCTTCGGGTGGAGAACGCGGACTTTTAGGTTTAGCTTTTCACCCTAATTATCAAAATAACAGATTATTTTATCTTTATTACACCAATCCTTCTGGAGATTCGGTGCTTTCTCAATTTGAAACGAGCTCTATAGATCCCGATGAAGCTATTCCTGCTTCAGAAAATGTAATGCTAGTAATTACACAACCTTTTAGTAATCATAATGGGGGTTGCATTGCTTTTGGAGATGATGGTTTTTTATATGTCGCTACTGGCGACGGTGGAAGCAGTGGCGACCCCAACGGGAATGCACAAAATCTAAATTCTCTATTGGGTAAAATTTTAAGATTTGATGTAGATGTTTCAGCACCTTTTATTCCTACCAATAATCCTTACGTAAATGATCCCAATGCCTTGGATGAAATTTATGCCTACGGATTACGAAATCCTTGGAAATTTTCTTTTGACGAAACTACGGGTGATGTTTGGATTGCAGATGTTGGACAAAATCAATTTGAAGAAATTAATAAATCTGCTTCCGCGGAAGCGATAAATTATGGATGGCGATGCTATGAAGCTTCAAGCAATTTCAATACAACAGGATGTGATCCCCAAAGCACGATGGAGTTTCCTTTCGCTGAATATTCTCATACAGCCACCAGCGTAAGTAAATGCTCCGTTACAGGAGGTTATGTATACAGAGGAAGTGAATTTCCTAACTTAACTGGAAAATATCTTTTCGCTGATTTTTGTAGCGACGAAATAGGAACGGTAGACTCTATGGGTAATATCACCTATTTTGGCCCATTCTCAGGAAATGGCTTTTCTACTTTTGGAACCGATCATCAATCCAACCTCTATATCTCAGGATTAAGTACAGGTACGATTTACAAAATAGTTGATGACAACCTTTCCGTAGACATTTCTCATCAAAAGAGAATAAACATTTACCCTATTCCTACACAAGGTGTTATAAATATTGAAGCGCAGGAAATAATTAAAAAAATTGAGGTTATTTCCTTCACAGGAAAAGTTATCAAAACCACATACCCTAACAAGAAAAACACAAGATTATCTGTAAAGTTCGCTTCTGGAGTTTACTTTATAAAATCTACTTACCTTGACGGTAAGCATCAAGTAGATAAATTTATCGTTCAATAATATACAATGACAAATACTCAAAAAGGTAAAATATTTTTAATTCCTGCTCCATTAGGTGAAAATGCTCATGCCGAAACCATGCCTATTTCCGTAAAGGACAAAATAGAAGAATTAGATTATTTTATTGCCGAAAATGAAAAAACAGCAAGACGATATATAAAACAAATAAGTCCAAATAAATCTCAGCCTAATCTTAAATTTTGGATTTTAAATAAACATACTGAATCTTCTGAGATTCCTAGTTTTTTAAACGCTTGCCTTGACGGAATTGATATGGGGTTATTAAGCGAAGCTGGATGTCCCGGTATAGCAGATCCTGGTGCAGAAGTAGTGAGAATTGCACATGAAAAAGAGATACAAGTTGTCCCTCTCGTTGGACCATCATCAATTTTACTTACAATGATGAGTAGCGGACTAAACGGACAAAATTTTGCCTTTCACGGATATCTGCCCATAGATAAAAATGAAAAGAAACAGCATATTAAACGCTTAGAAAGAATTTCTTTAGAGCAAAATCAGGCGCAGATTTTTATTGAAACACCCTATAGAAATGAAAAGTTTTTTGAAGATTTAAAACAGAATCTTCATCCTTCTACCAAATTATGTATTGGTTGTGAAGTGACTCAAAAAAATGAATATATTAAAACGAAAACTATAGCCGAGTGGAAAAAAATAAAGCCGGATTTACATAAAAAACCGGCTATATTTATTTTTCAAAAGGAATAATTATAAAACTCCTTCGTATAATTTTCTTTTTACTTTAGCTTTCGCTTTTCTATTAGGAGAAACAAAAGAAGTATCGTAACCCTTAAATTTATTAAGGTAGTATTTTATACTGGTTCCAAAAGCATCAGAAAAACCTTGCACTCCTCCACTTCTTAAGTATTTCTTTACACTTCCTGGACCTGCTAGGTGTGCTGCTGCTAAAATACCAGATTCGGTAATCTTTATACCATTTAAGGTCTTACCTACATATTTTGCAATATCCTTACGTAAAATCCATTTATTTCGAGATGCGTTTGCATAAAATGCAGCTTCTTGCAATTCTGGATTGTTTAAGAACGCTTCGGCATCATAAATACCGATAAGGTTGAGTGTACCGATACCAAATTGATACTTCCCTAGATAACCAAATTGATTAATCACTTGGTAATCTCCTCTAGATTCTTTAAAAGCTACAGCTTCTTTAAAACCTAGGTAACTTTTTTTAAGAACAGGATAGAAAATTGCTTCTTCTACCTCGTTCAAAATTTCATTGTTCATTTTTACAGTGTAAGCTTCTGGTAAATTTGTAGTGCTTACACTTGCAGTTATAGCTTCTTCTTTGTTCGAAAAACTTAAAAAAATCAATGCTCCTATTGCTGGTAGTATTGATATTTTTGCGATTTTTTTCTTCAAATCAACTTGTTTCTAAAGGACTTGTATATGTCTTATGACAGCCTTTAATTTTGCGGTGCAAAGATACAACATTTATTAAATACAAAACAAACCAAATGTTAAACTTTACTAAAAAATTAAAAATTATATAAAAACCTTATTTACAGATACATATAAAACAAAAACTCAATAAAACTAATGCTTTACACTACAACTAAACTCGGAATTTCTTCTAGTTTTCAGATTTAAATCATTTAAAATTATCATTTCTTTATGATTCTTGAATTGGTTTTCAAGTTTATATAATAACAAAATCCCCTCTTCTAACTAACTCAATAAACTTATCTTTGTACTCTAATTAATAGAAATTTTTACAATCAAATTCTTATCATACTTAGGAATTGTAAAACTTATTAATAAACTCAAAATGGAAAACTTCATTAAAACCACAGAAAAAAATAGCAATCATAATCACCTTGAAAAAATGTCAATAGGTGATTTGCTTTCTAAAATCAACCAAGAAGATCAAACTGTTCCATTAGCTGTACAAAATTCTTTACCCCAAATAGAGGAACTTACTAAACAGGTAGTTTTAAAACTAAAAGATGGAGGTAGGCTATTTTATATAGGTGCAGGTACAAGTGGTAGATTAGGAATTTTGGACGCTAGCGAATGTCCACCGACTTTTGGAGTTTCTAAAGATTTGGTGGTTGGTATTATTGCTGGTGGCGATAAAGCAATAAGAGATGCTGTAGAAAATGCTGAAGACAGTAAAGAACAAGCAATTCTTGATTTGCAAGAACATCAAATCTCCTCCAAAGATATTCTTATAGGAATTGCAGCCTCGGGCACAACTCCCTACGTAATTGGAGCGGTTGAATGGTGTAATCAACAAAACATTATTACAGGCTGTATCACTTGTAATGCTAAAAGTCCGTTATCTTTGGTAGCAAAATTCCCTATCGAAGTTGTAGTAGGACCAGAATTTGTCACAGGAAGCTCTCGAATGAAAGCAGGAACTTCACAAAAATTAGTTTTAAATATGATCTCTACTAGCAGTATGATTCAATTAGGTCGTGTGAAAGGCAATAAAATGGTAGATATGCAACTTAGTAATGACAAACTAGTTGAAAGAGGGATTAAAATGATTATGGAAGCTACACAAGCAACATATAAAATAGCAAATGAACAATTACGTTTCCACGGAAGTGTGAGACGAGCTGTTGAAAATATATTAGAAAATGAAAAGAACTAACAAAGAGGTACTATTTAAAGGTTTAAGGTATTTGGCTGGCGCAATGCCACTTATTTTTTTAGGTCCTTCTATTTTATATAGCGCCTTTAATAATAGAGAACATCCTTTATATATCGCCGTACTTATTTTAGGAATTATAGCCTGCGGAGGAGCTATTTTTTTAATTTTTAAAGGCATAAATACTTTAATGAAAGCTTTATTTGACTCATAAAAAAAGCTCCCAAATTGGGAGCTTTTTTTATAGAGTTATATATTATTTACTGACTAATGGTTAAAGGAACATCTTCAAACTCACCTTCAGTAATACTTACTATTTCAATTTCTGTAGATCCATCTTCTAGCTCTACCTCTCTTTCAGCTTGAAATGAGAAAGTTCCAGAAACTAATAATCCATCTTCATCATAATCTGTTACCTCCAAAGAACCTGTAGAATTAGACGGCATGGTACTGTAAGGAGCTTCTTGACCGTTTAAAATAGAGTACATCGCATAACCGTCTCCTTCAGAAGGGTCAGAAAGCTCAAATGTTCCTGTAGTATTATCGATATAAGCTACAGAGATTGAAGTCCCATCAATAGAAGTTCCTGAAATGCTTGTTTGTACTAATTCTCCGTTTATAAGGGTTATAGCTAACGCCCCATCTGCAATAAACTCTTCACCATCAATTAACGCTTTAAACGTGTAATTAGAACTATTATTAGGGTTGCTAGGAATAGTAGCTTCAAACTCACCTTCTAAAGGTTCATTATCACAACTAACAAAAGAAACAATAGCCAATAGCAAGATAAGGGGTCTAAATAGGGTCATATTTTTCATTCTAATATTATTTATTTGGGAAAGACAAACTTAACTAAAATTATTTAATTTTAACACTTTGTTTTGGAACTCGTAAAAGAAATATTACTCCAAGTACAAAAAACACAATAAAAAAGAGAATGGTAGTTCTTATACTTCCTGTTTTTTCAGCAATAAAGCCATAAGAAAGCATTCCTATAACAATTCCTATTTTTTCTGAAACATCATAAAAACTAAAATAAGAAGCTGTATCTATAGCATTTTCAGGTAATAATTTTGAATATGTAGATCTAGATAAAGATTGTATTCCCCCCATCACCAAACCTACAAAAGCAGCAGTAATGTAAAACTGAACAGGAGTTTCTATGAAATACGCAAAAGCACAGATGGCTATCCAAATAAGGTTTAAACCGATTAAAACCTTAATATTACCTAATTTAGAAGATAATCTCGAAGTTAATGTGGCTCCTAGAACAGCTACTAATTGTATTAGTAAAATACTAATAATTAATCCTGTGGTAGCATCTTGTGTACCCCAATCTAATTCTTCAATACCAAAATAAGTAGCTATAAGCATAATCGTTTGTACTGCCATGCTATACATGAAAAAAGCATATAGATACCTTTTTAACTGTAAATTCTCTTTAATCTTAATCCAGATTTGTTTTAGCTCTTTAAAACCATTAAAAACTACATTTCTTGTCAGTTTTTGTTTCTTATTTCCTTGCGGAAGATAATAATAGGTATACTGGCTAAAACCAATCCACCAAACTCCTGTAAGGATAAAAGAAAGTCGAGTTGGCAAGCCTTTATCTTCGAATCCAAAAGTTTCATACATTAAGATCATCGCTAAACAAATCAGTAATAAAATAACGCTTCCTATATATCCTAAAGAATAGCCTTTAGCACTAATCTTATCTTGTTGATTTGGAAAAGCAATATCTGGAAGGTAAGAATTATAAAAAACAATACTTCCCCAAAACCCAATCAATGCTAAATAATAACACAATAACCCAAACCATAAATGATCAAGATTAAACCAAAATAAACCAATACAAGAGATAGCTCCCAGATAACAGAAAAACTTCATAAAGCTTTTCTTATTTCCTACATAATCTGCAATTCCACTTAAAAACGGACTCAAGATTGAGACTGTCAAAAAAGCAAAAGCAGTCACATAACTTATGAGCGTGTCATTGTTCCATTCAAAACCTAAGAAACTTACTTGATCTGTAATTACATTTCCATCTTCATCTTTCAAAATAGTTAATGCCCCGTAAAAAATAGGAAACACCGCTGAAGAAATCACCAAGTTGTAAACCGAATTAGCCCAATCATAAAACGCCCAAGCGTTTAATAATTTTTTGTTCCCTTTGGGTAGCTGTTGCATTTTTCTTAATTTTTTCTAAAAATAGAAAAACCTTTCTAATTGAATAGAAAGGTTTTTTAAAAAAATGACTTTTATTTAATACCAATAAGATTTTAAAATTATAGATAAAAATGTTCGTTAAACTATCAATAGCGCTTTCGCGGAATTATCGCTGTAATAAAGCTATAGCCTATCAATAAATTATTAAGCATTAACGCTATACATTTTATCTCTTTGCTCTTTAATCTTTGAATCACTCATATACTCATCAAATGTAAGGTAACGATCTATTACTCCATTTGGAGTTAATTCTACAACTCTATTACCAACTGTTTGAGAAAACTCGTGATCGTGAGTAGTAAACATAATGGTACCTTTAAAATTCTTAAGCGAATTATTAAAAGCTGTAATTGACTCTAAGTCTAAGTGGTTCGTAGGTTCGTCTAACATTAATACGTTAGCACGCATCATCATCATTCTACTTAACATACAACGCACTTTTTCTCCTCCAGAAAGTACTTTAGCTGTTTTTAAGGCTTCTTCACCACTAAAAAGCATTTTACCTAAGAAACCTCTAATATGAACTTCCTCTCTTTCTTCTTCTGTTTTAGCATATTGTCTTAACCAATCTACTAAAGCAAGGTCTTCTTCAAAAAATGCTGCATTATCTAAAGGTAAATAAGATTGGTTTGTAGTAATTCCCCATTGAAATTTCCCACTTACAGCTTCTTGCTTACCGTTTATAATTTCATAAAAAGCAGTAGTAGCACGAGAATCTCTAGAGAAAACGACTACCTTATCGCCTTTATTAAGATTAATATCTATATTTTTAAATAGAGTTTCTCCTTCTATAGAAGCTTCTAAGCCTTCAATATTTAAGATTTGATCTCCAGCCTCTCTTTCTCTTTCAAAAATAATAGCAGGATATCTTCTACTAGAAGGCTTAATTTCTTCAATATTTAATTTATCAATCATTTTCTTACGCGAAGTAGCTTGTTTAGATTTTGCTACGTTGGCACTAAAACGCTGAATAAATTCTTGAAGTTCCTTCTTTTTCTCTTCGGCTTTTTTGTTTTGTTGTGAACGTTGTCTTGCTGCTAATTGTGAAGACTCATACCAAAATGAATAATTACCGCTAAAATGATTAATCTTACCAAAATCGATATCTGAAATATGAGTACAAACCGCATCTAAAAAGTGACGGTCGTGAGAAACAACAATTACCGTATTGTCATAATTTGCTAAGAAATGTTCTAACCAAGAAATAGTTTCATAATCTAAATCATTGGTAGGCTCATCCATAATCAAGACATCTGGATTTCCAAATAGTGCTTGTGCTAATAACACACGTACCTTTTGCTTACCATCTAAGTCTTTCATAAGGGAATAATGCAAATCTGCTTTAATACCTAAGTTTGAAAGTAAAGAAGCCGCATCACTCTCTGCATTCCAACCGTTCATTTCTTCGAAGGTTACTTGTAGCTCCCCTATTCTATCAGCATTTTCATCGGTATAATCCGCGTAAAGCGCATCCATTTCTGCTTTAACTTTGTATAAAGGCTGATTTCCTTTTAACACAGTTTCTAAAACAGGATGCTCATCATATAAATTATGATTTTGTTCTAACACAGACATACGCTTGCCAGGCTCTAAATGAACGTGACCTGAAGTAGGTTCAGATTTTCTAGAAAGTATCTTTAAAAATGTAGATTTTCCTGCTCCATTTGCTCCTATAATTCCGTAGCAATTGCCCTGTGTAAAAGTAGTGTTCACTTCATCAAAAAGAACCCTCTTTCCAAATTGAACCGATAAATTAGATACTGATAACATATTTCTCTTAAAATTTTGGCAAAAGTAACTAATAAAAACTACATCAAGAAAGATTAACTTTTCATCTTTTCCTTTTAACTACTAATTAACAAACTAAGATTCTACATACTCTATATTTGTCTTTGGCCAACCCCCATAATTACCCATATTAATGATTTATAACTACTCATGAATTCTAAATTATTATTAACTTTTTCTTTAGTATTATCTCTATTCTCCTGTAAAAAGGAATCTGAGAACACTAATGGCACTTATTTAGCCGGAGAAATTGTTAAAAGTAATTACGATTATATAACTTTAGAAAAGAATAACGAACTCATAGATTCTATTTTTCTAGATAAGAACAAAAAATTCTCGTATACTTTTAACCAAGAAAAATTTTCCCCTGGTCTTTATACTTTTAGACACACTCCCGAAAGTCAAGTTTTTTATATAGAAGAAGGAGACAGTTTACTTCTACGTGTAAACATGGATGAATTTGACGAATCATTAATGTACACAAACGATAAATCTCATGAAAACAATTTTTTGATGGAGATGTATCTTCTTAATGAGAAAGACAATGACCTTATCCTTTCTTATTATAAAATGAGTCCGGATGATTTTGCTAAAAAAACCGATTCGATAAAAAATTTCAAATTAGAAAGGTTAGCATCTTTAAAAGATAAGTACGAGTTTTCTGAGACCTTTACGGAAGTAGCTCATAAAACCATTGATTATGAATATTATGATTTAAGAGAACGCTATGCCTATTTAATCAATAGATATTTTAGTGATTTTAGAAGTGAAATTCCTAATGATTTTTTCGACTATCGTAAAAATGTGAATTTTAATGATGCTTCAATCCAGTCTTATTACACGTATCAACGCTTTTTAGACAATTATCTAAAAAATAAAGCCATAGAGACTTGCATTGATAATGAAACAGAAAATCCCTCTCATTGCTTTAAGGCGAATACCATTGAAAATATAAAACAACGTCTTTATTTGAGCGATAGTTTATTTAAAATTAAAAATATAAGAAATAGTTTTTTGAGCAAAATAGCAAAGAAACAGATCAATTTTTCAGTAAGTGATGGGCAAATTGATTCTACCATTAGTTTATTAAATAAGTTTAATTTACCTAAAGACCAATTAAAGGAGTTAAAAAACTTAGGCAACCTTCAAAAAAGATATTTTATAGGTAAAAATGTTTCAGATGCTAAACTTTTGTCTGCTGATGGGGAAAAGCTAAAATTTTCTGCTATATCAAAAAAACCTGTTATTACCTATACTTGGTCTTTATTTGTAGAAAATCATAAACTACACCACCATCTTATTAATGAGCTGCGAAATAAATATCCCGAAATTACTTTTATTGCGGTAAATATTGATGAAGAAGACACTAAGCTTTGGAAAAAATCAATTGAGAATTTTGGTTACGATAAAGCTTTTGAATATCAGATTAGAGATAGAAAAAACGAACGTTATTTATATAAAAGTTTTATAGATAAAGTTTTAATTATTGACAATCAAGGTAATATTGTTCAAAACAGATTAAATCTCGAGGATCCTAATTTTGAAAACAAGATTTTACAATTTTTAAATCAATAAAAAAAGCGCTCAAATGAGCGCTTTTTTTATTTTATTTAATTGAGTTTTATCCGTTGGTTTTCTTATAATCTGCTAAGAATTTTTCTAAACCAATATCCGTCAAAGGGTGTTTTAACAAACCTTCAATAGAACTTAAAGGTCCAGTCATCACATCTGCACCAATTTTAGCACAATCTATTACGTGCATCGTATGTCTTACTGAAGCAGCCAAAATTTCGGTTGCAAAACCATAGTTATCATAAATAAGTTTAATCTCACTAATAAGACTTAATCCGTCACTAGAGATATCATCTAATCTTCCTATAAACGGAGAAACATAGGTAGCTCCTGCTTTTGCTGCTAACAATGCTTGACCAGCAGAAAAAACTAATGTACAATTGGTTTTGATTCCTTTATCACTAAAGTATTTAATAGCCTTAATCCCATCTTTGATCATAGGAATCTTTACAATGATTTGATCGTGTAAAGCAGCAAGCTCTTCACCCTCTTTAACCATAGTATCAAAATCTGTTGCAATCACCTCTGCACTCACATCTCCATCTACTATCTCACAAATATCTTTATAATGTTGTAAAATATTTTCTTTTCCAGAAATACCTTCTTTTGCCATTAAAGAAGGATTGGTAGTTACACCATCTAAGACTCCTAAATCTTGAGCTTCTTTAATCTGATCTAAATTTGCTGTGTCTATAAAAAATTTCATGTTGATCTGTTTTTTCCGTAAAGTTATAGTTTATAATGATTCATAAGCATTTTTTCATACATTTTATCGGGCAAAATATGCTTTAAAGCTATACTGGCTTTCTGTAACCATTCTCCTACTTTATAGTGTATAGTAGGATTTTTTTCTTGCATTACTTCATATACTTTTTTTGCCATTACGATAGGATCTTCACCACTGCTTACGTGCTTATCCATTATTGCTAACGTATTTCCATAATTTTTCTTGTAAGGAGAATTCTCTTTTACAGGAGCGTGATACCTCCCAGCCGCAATATTGGTGGCAAAATCTCCAGGAGCAATGTTCGTCATTTTAATTCCGAACTCTTTCAACTCCATTCTAAAAGCTTCTGTAGTAAGTTCTAAAGCTCCTTTGGTAGCAGAATAAATTCCGCGATAAGGCAACCCCATATAACCCGCAATCGAGGTTATATTAATAATAAAACCGCTTTTTTGTGCCCGCATACTTGGTAACACAGCCTTAATCACTTTTATAACACCAAAATAATTGGTGTCAAAAACTTTTTTAATTTCTTCGTCTGGTGTTTCTTCAATAGGACCTGTAATTCCCATTCCAGCATTATTGATAAGAAAGTCTATTCTTCCTTCTTTTTCTAATATTTTCGCTACAGCGGAAGAAATAGTTTCTGAAGAGGTTACATCTAGAGCT
Source organism: Mesonia sp. K4-1 (assembly GCF_008017825.1). Taxonomy (NCBI): domain Bacteria; kingdom Pseudomonadati; phylum Bacteroidota; class Flavobacteriia; order Flavobacteriales; family Flavobacteriaceae; genus Mesonia; species Mesonia sp. K4-1. The sequence continues at coordinate 266,457 of NZ_VRLS01000086.1, read as the reverse complement.
ACGAAATGTATTCCATTGAGCTCTTTATGCTTTGGGTTTCGGCTAGTACCGTAAACTTTATAGTCTTTTTGATGTAAATATTCTCCTATAGATTTTCCTATACCAGAAGATGCTCCAGTAATTAATACAACTTGTTTTGACATGTAGATTGAGATAAGTGGCAAATATCGACTTTTGAAGCGAAAGTGAAAAAATGCAGAGAAGAAAATTCTTTGAGTTTTGGGTACAAAAAAAGGCAAGCTACCCACATCACACCGCTACGACCGCTTACCCTTGCTGCGTTCCCGCCCTGGGGGATTCAGCAGGAGCTGGTTGTGTGGGACTTGCCGGTGCAAATATACAAGGTTTATCTTTTTTCACAAGCTTTTTTTAAAAGGAATTAACTAAATTAGCCTCACAAATTTAAGTAAACAATTATGCGATTTTATAAGCCTCTGTCAATCATTTTATTAACCTCTACTCTTCTCTCGTGTGGTGATAGCCTAGAAAAGAAAAAAGAATCTATTTCTCTTCAAATAGATTCAAAAAATGAAAAAATACAAGCTGGTGACGCTCTAAATTTAAAATTAAATAACCCAAAAAACATTCAGATTGACTCTGTCCAGTATTTTTATAAGAATCAAAAATTAGGTTCTTCCGCATTAAGCGAAAGTATTTCTATTCAATTACAAAAACCTTTAGGTCGAAATATGTTAAAGGCTAAAGTTTTTATAGGAGGAGAAAGTTTTGATACGCAAAAGGAATTGGTTTTACACCACGATAAAGCTCCTAAAATATATACTTATGAAGTGGTAAATACCTATCCACACGATTCTAATGCGTTTACACAAGGTTTAGAGTTTTATAATGATACTTTATATGAAGGCACAGGAAGAAATGCACAATCAACGCTTCGAAAAGTAAACTATGAAACGGGTGAGGTACTTCAAAAGGTAAAGTTGAAAGATATTTATTTTGGGGAAGGGATCTCCATTTTAAATGACAAAATATACCAACTTACTTGGCGTTCTGGCGAAGGAATAATTTATGATGTAAACAATTTAAAAAAATTAAAAACGTTTAGTTATAGCGAAAGTAAAGAAGGTTGGGGATTATGTAATGATGGTGAAAAACTTTATAAAAGCGACGGGACTGAGAAAATCTGGATCTTAAATCCAGAAACTTTAGAAGAAGAAAGTTATTTTCAACCCGTAACTCACACTTCACTTTCTACCAAACTGAATGAGTTAGAATGGGTAGAAGGAAAAATTTACGCTAATACGTGGCAAAAAGACGGGATAGCAATTATTAACCCTATTAGCGGAGCAATCGAGGGAATAATTGATATGCGTGGATTAAGAGACCAATTAGGGAACAGTAAGAATATAGCTGGTCAAGAAAATGTTCTTAACGGAATTGCATATAACAAAACCACCAAAAAGTTATATGTTACTGGTAAAAACTGGGATAAGCTTTTTGAGATAAAAATTAAAGAAAAGTAATTTATGAGATATGTTTACGGCATTTTATTGCTTTGTTCGGTAGTATTGTGGAGTTCTTGTAGAAAAGATTTTGAAACTACGCCAAGTTCGGGGAAACTTACTTTTTCTAAAGACACGGTTTATCTAGATACTGTTTTTACCAATATTGGTTCTAGCACTTACAATCTAACGGTACACAATAAAAGTGATGATGATATTACCATACCTAATATTCAACTAGCAAAAGGTGAAAGTTCTAATTATCGTTTAAATGTAGACGGTTTACCCGGAAAAAGTTTTCGAGACATCGATATTCTTGCCAATGACAGTATTTTTATTTTCGTAGAAACCACTGCAGATATCGAAAATCTATCTCAAACCGACAATCAATTTCTATATACTGATGCTATAGAATTTGATACCAACAGCAATCAACAAAAAGTAGAATTAGTTACACTTATACAAGATGCTCATTTTTTATATCCTGAAAAATTTGCAGATGGCACTACAGAAGCGCTTTCATTTGGCTTTGATGATGAAGGCAAAGAGATTCTTATTGAAGGATTTGTCTTAGACGACACCGAACTTAATTTCACCAACGAAAAACCCTATGTAATCTACGGTTATGCCGCCGTTCCTTCTAATAAAACACTCACTATTGATGCTGGAGCACGCGTACATTTTCATCGTGAAAGCGGACTTATAGTTGCAGAAAACGGTTCTTTGCACGTAAATGGGGCTTTAAGCAACGATCCCGAAGTTTTAGAGAATGAAGTTATTTTTGAAGGCGATCGATTAGAACCTGCTTTTAGCGATGTTGCTGGTCAATGGGGAGCTATTTGGTTAACAGACGGAAGTACCAATAATCAAATTAATTACGCAACGATTAAAAATGCATCGGTGGGTATACGTATGGATAATAACGATGGAAGTAACCAACCTACCCTAATCATTAAAAATACACAAATTTATAACTCCGCTAATGTTGGACTTTTGGCTAGAACTGGTTTTATTGAAGGAGAAAATCTAGTGATTAACAATAGCGGACAAGCCTCTCTAAACCTTTCCCTTGGCGGAAGATATAACTTTACCAACTCTACTTTTGCAAATTATTTTAACAATGGGTTTAGGCAGTTTCCTGCGGTATTGGTTGAGAATTTATTAGAAACCCAAGAAAACATTTTTGTAGCTGATTTGATTGAAGCTAATTTTTATAACTGTATTATTTACGGAAATGAAAACTTAGAACTTTTATTCTCAAAATCTGAAGAAGCGGCTTTCAATTATAAATTTGAAAACTGCTTAATTAAGTTCAATGATTTTAATAACCTTTATGCAGATATTCCAGAGTATAATTTTGAGAATTCTGCTCTATTTGAAAATATTGTTTTAAATGAAGATCCTATTTTTAAAGCTACAGAGCTTAATCAATTACAAATAGGAGAAGAATCTGCCGCCAACGGCTTGGCAAATCCTACAACAGCAACCGCTCAAGATATTTTAGGAACTTCTAGAGGTAGTTCTCCAGATGCTGGAGCTTATGAAAGTGTTATTTTTGAAGAGTAAGCTTTTCTTCATCTTAAATAAAAAAAAGCATCTTCCGTTAAGAAGATGCTTTTTCGTTTTTTGAAAAAATATAAATTTAGTTACTCATATATTTTTGCATAATAGGCTGCAATTTCATCATATACTTTTGGTTTAAAGACATGCTTGCCTCAACAACAGCTGGAGTTTTTTCTAAAATGTTTTTTCCAGCTGGAGTTTCATAAAAATCCAACATTTTTTGCAAGTCTTCCTTTCCTACTTTTTCAATATAGATATCAGCTATCTCTGAGTACAATCCACTCATTTCTGTTTTCAATTCCTTTTTGAAAGCTTCTCTTTTCCCTTCAGGAATCATAGGCATTACTTGACTTAGTGCTGCATCCATTGTAGAACCAGACTGTACCTCAACAAAGTTTAACATTTCTGTCTTAAAATCGTCTTGAGCAAAAGAGGTAAAACTTAGCATGACCAATCCTGCCGATAAAATTAATTTTTTCATAAGTTATGTTTATTTAGTTTTAATATTAAGCTTGAAATAATGGTCTATGTCCCATCATTTCGTGTATTTCTTGTTTAGTTTTTTCGATAAGGCTTTCGTCTTCAATATTACTAATTACAGCATCTAAAAACCCTACTACTTTATCCATATCTTCTTCTTTCAATCCTCTAGTAGTAATCGCTGGTGTTCCTACACGAATTCCAGAAGTCACAAAAGGAGATTGATCATCAAAAGGAACCATATTTTTATTTACAGTAATTTCAGCTTTAACCAATGTTTCTTCGGCTTGCTTTCCTGTTACTCCTTTATTTCGTAGATCGATTAACATCATATGATTATCGGTTCCTCCAGAAATTACATCGTAACCTCTTTTTACAAATGCTTCAGCCATAGCTTTTGCATTCTTCTTTACCTGTACCATATAATGTAAAAACTCATCAGATAAAGCTTCTTCAAAAGCCACTGCTTTGGCAGCTATAATATGCTCTAAAGGTCCGCCTTGATTTCCTGGAAAAACACCACTATTCAGTAAAGAAGACATTTTCTTTAAATTTCCATTCTTCAATTTTTGTCCGAATGGGTTTTCAAAGTCTTTCCCCATCAAAATCATTCCTCCACGAGGCCCTCTAATGGTTTTATGCGTTGTAGTAGTTACAATATGACAATGCGGTAAAGGATCACCAATTAAACCTTTGGCTATTAAACCTGCAGGGTGCGCCATATCTGCTAACAAGATTGCCCCTACTTCATCTGCTATTTCTCTAAATTTCTTATAATCAAATTCGCGTGAATAAGCCGAAGCTCCAGCAATGATCATTTTTGGCTTTTCTTTTAACGCTACTTCTCTTACATGATCATAGTCAATTAAACCCGTTTCTTTCTTTACTCCGTAAAATACAGGATTGTATAATTTTCCTGAAAAATTAACGGAAGAACCGTGAGTTAAATGTCCGCCGTGAGATAAATCAAACCCTAAGATGGTGTCTCCTGGCTTTAAACATACTGAAAATACAGCAGTATTAGCCTGAGAACCCGAGTGCGGTTGTACATTTACGTATTCGGCATTAAAAAGTTCTTTAGCTCTTTCTATGGCAAGTGTTTCTACTTCATCTACAATTTCACAACCTCCGTAATAACGTTTTCCTGGGTAACCTTCAGCATATTTATTAGTAAGTACAGACCCCGCAGCTTCTAAAACTTGTTCACTTACAAAGTTTTCGCTCGCAATCAATTCCAATCCGTTGATTTGGCGGTTCTTTTCTGCTTCTATTAAATCGAAAATTTGAGTATCTCTATTCATGAGTTAAATAACGTTAAAAATTTTATCAAAAATAAGAAAAGCATTCGGTTAATACATGGAAAATAATATATTTGAATACATATTATTAAAACTATTTGAATTTACATCCATGCAGATAACCGCCAATAATCCCGATAGAAAAACTTGGTTAGATATTACTAAGAATACAGATTTCCCTATTCAGAATATTCCTTTTGGAGTATTTTTAACTAGGGACGATGTCATTACCATTGGTACCAGAATTGGAGATTATGCGATTGATTTAGGCGCTTTACACCAATTAGGGTATTTTGAAGATATTCCATTAACTGATGATATTTTCTTACAAGATACACTAAATGATTTTATTGCTGACGGAAGAAAAACTTGGCGTGCAGTAAGAAATAAGATTGCCGATATTTTTGATGTAAATAACAAAACGCTTCAAGAAAATAAAGAACACCAAAAAGTAATTCTATTCACTCTAGATGAAATAGAAATGCAACTTCCAGTACAAGTTGGCGATTATACCGATTTCTACTCAAGTGAAGAGCATGCTAGAAACGTGGGAGAAATGTTTAGGGGGGCAGATAAGGCTTTATTACCAAACTGGCTTCATATTCCTGTAGCTTATCACGGTAGAAGTTCTTCTATTATCCCTAGTGGGATTCCTATTAGAAGGCCTCACGGACAAAAACTTCCTAACGGATCTGACACGCCTATATTTGGCCCTTCAAGAAATTTAGATTTTGAATTGGAAATGGCTTTTATTACAACTGCTGCCAATCATTTAGGAGAACCTATTCCTGTAAATGATGCAGAAGAACATATTTTTGGTTTAGTATTATTTAATGATTGGAGTGCAAGGGATATTCAAAAATGGGAATATGTTCCACTGGGACCATTTTTAGGAAAAAACTTTGCCTCTACTATTTCTCCATGGATTGTTACTCTAGATGCTTTAGAACCTTATAGAACTGAAGGACCTAAACCTAGTACTAAACAACTCCCTTATTTAAAGTCTAAAGGAAAGAAAACATTTGATATTCATTTACAAGTTGCGATTCAGCCGGAAGGAAAAGAAGAAACTGTTGTTTCTAATACCAATTTTAAGCATTTATATTGGAATATGAGTCAGCAATTAGCTCACCATACGGTTAACGGTTGTCCTGTAAATAGTGGAGATATGATGGGAAGTGGTACTATTTCTGGACCTACCAAAGATAGCTATGGCTCTATGTTAGAACTTTCATGGAATGGGGAAAAGCCAATAAAACTTAAAGAAGGTGGTGATCGTAAGTTTATACAAGATAACGACACCGTTATTTTAAGAGGTCATTGCGAAAATAAAAACACCCGAATAGGATTTGGAGAATGTAGCACCAAAATACTACCACCTCTAAAAAACTAAAAAATTGATATTAAAAAAGCCATTTCTGATTACAGAAATGGCTTTTTTTCTTTTACTTCCGTTTAAAATGACGCGAGTATATCTGCATCAATTTCATGATGTGAAGATTGATGAACTACTACCCGATTCTTTATCACGATCATTTGCGGAGATTGATGCATAACTTTAAACTTTTCAGCTACTGCATTACTAACATTTCTATATTGAAGTAAATCTAAATAGTAAGGTTGCACTTCATCGAGTTCAAAATCATAGCTTTTTTCAAATTGCTTTAAGACTGTTCTACTTATTCCGCAACGGGTAGAATGTTTAAAAATTACTACAGTAACCTCTTCAGATTCATCTAAAATAAGATCCAAATCCTCTTCTTTGGTTAACATTTTCCAAGGAATTTCTTTTATTTCCTTTTTAGCGATATCATCTTGCTTTTTAAATAGCTTATCTAGTATTCCCATTGTAACTTACTTTTTAAAATAAATTTAAGGATATTATTTCTTCTTCTTTCTAACTTTATAAAAAGATTACGATTCAACTTAATTATTTCGCAAATATGCAATATTGTCATATTATTAATACAAAATAATGCCATTTTGACACTTTCGATAAAAGGCATATTATTTGACTAATTCTTATCAAAAATTAACAAGATGAATTTTAATAATTATACTATAAAATCACAAGAGGCGATTCAGCAGGCGCAACAACTTGCTCAAGAATTTGGCCATCAACAAATCGAGAACGAGCATTTATTTAAAGCTATTACCTCGGTAGACGAAAACGTAACTCCATTTTTACTGAAGAAACTTAACATTAATGTGACTTTGTTTAATCAGATATTAGACAAAACCATGGAAAGTTTCCCTAAAGTAAGTGGTGGAGATATCGTGCTTTCACGGGAAGCAGGAAAAACCTTAACGGAAGCATCTTCAATTGCTAAAAAAATGAACGATGAATATGTTTCTGTAGAACATCTCATTTTAGCGATTTTCAATTCTAAAAGTAAAGTTGCTCAAATTTTAAAAGATCAAGGTGCCACAGAAAAAGGTTTGAAAGCTGCCATCGAAGAGCTAAGAAAAGGAGATCGTGTAACTTCTCAAAGTGCAGAAGAAACTTACAACTCTCTAAATAAATATGCTAAAAACCTAAACCAATTAGCCAATAGCGGAAAATTAGATCCTGTAATTGGTCGGGATGAAGAAATAAGAAGAATACTCCAAATTTTATCTCGAAGAACAAAAAACAACCCGATGTTGGTTGGTGAACCTGGAACTGGTAAAACCGCTATTGCAGAAGGTTTAGCACACCGTATTGTTGCTGGAGATGTCCCAGAAAATTTAAAAGATAAGGAGATTTATTCTTTAGATATGGGAGCATTAATTGCTGGAGCAAAATATAAAGGTGAGTTTGAAGAACGTTTAAAATCGGTTATTAAAGAAGTTACTTCTAGCGATGGGAACATTGTACTTTTCATAGATGAAATTCATACACTTGTGGGTGCTGGTGGCGGACAAGGTGCTATGGATGCGGCAAATATTCTTAAGCCTGCATTGGCTAGAGGTGAATTACGTGCCATCGGTGCGACCACCTTAGATGAGTATCAAAAATATTTTGAAAAAGATAAGGCATTAGAACGTCGTTTTCAGCGCGTAACCGTAGATGAACCCGATACCGAAAGTGCTATTTCTATTCTTCGCGGAATTAAAGAAAAATACGAAACTCACCATAAAGTAAGAATTAAAGATGAAGCCATAATCGCTGCAGTAGAACTTTCCCAGCGCTACATTACGAATCGTTTTTTACCTGATAAAGCAATCGATTTAATGGATGAAGCTGCTTCTAAACTCCGTATGGAAATTAATTCTAAGCCTGAAGAGTTAGATGTTTTGGATAGAAAAATCATGCAACTCGAGATTGAGATTGAAGCAATTAAGCGAGAAAAAGATGAAAGTAAACTAAAGATACTTCAAGCAGATTTAGCCAATCTTAAAGAAGATCGAGCTGAACTGAATGCTAAATGGCAAAACGAAAAAGGGATTGTAGATAATATTCAGCAAGCAAAAACCGACATTGAAAACTTTAAGTTAGAAGCTGAACGAGCAGAAAGAGATGGCGATTACGGAAAAGTAGCCGAAATCCGTTATGGAAAGATTAAAGAAGCGCAAGAACGTTTAGAAAAACTTCAAAAAGAAGTGGCTGAGCAAAAAGCAAAAGGCGGAAAATCTTTAATTCAAGAAGAGGTTACTAATGAAGATATTGCTGAAGTTGTAGGAAAATGGACGGGAATACCGATTACCAAAATGCTACAAAGTGAGCGAGAAAAGCTTTTGAATCTAGAAAATGAATTGCACAAACGCGTGGTTGGTCAAGAAGAAGCTATACAAGCGGTGAGTGATGCCATTAGAAGAAGTCGCGCTGGTCTGCAAGATCAAAAAAGACCTATTGGAAGTTTCTTGTTTTTAGGAACAACCGGAGTCGGAAAAACAGAGTTAGCTAAAGCCTTAGCGGAGTATCTTTTTGACGATGATAGCGCAATGACACGAATAGATATGAGTGAATATCAAGAGCGTCATTCGGTAAGTAGATTGGTAGGTGCGCCTCCAGGATATGTAGGTTATGATGAAGGAGGACAATTGACCGAGGCCGTTAGAAGAAAACCTTATTCAGTCGTCTTATTAGATGAGATTGAAAAAGCACATCCCGATACTTTTAATATTCTTTTACAGGTTTTAGATGAAGGTAGGTTGACCGATAATAAAGGACGCTTAGCAGATTTTAGAAATACCATTATCGTAATGACCTCTAATATGGGAAGTCAAATAATTCAAGAAAAATTTGAAGCAGTTAAAGCTATTGAAACTGCTATGGAGAGCGCTAAAATTGAAGTTCTTGGTTTACTAAAACAACAGGTAAGACCTGAGTTTTTAAACAGAATAGATGATATTGTGATGTTTACGCCTTTAAACCAAGAAAATATTCAAGAGATTGTAGGGTTACAATTAAAAGGAGTAAGCAGAATGCTAGCGGAGCAGAATATTACGATAGATGCAACTCAAGAAGCAATCGCACTACTTTCCAAAAAAGGTTTTGACCCTCAGTTTGGAGCAAGACCCGTAAAAAGAACTATTCAGAAAGAAGTACTCAACAAACTTTCTAAAGAAATTCTCTCGGGACGAGTTACCGCAGAAAGTATCATTTTGATAGATGCCTTTGGTGAGGAACTGGTATTTAGAAATGAATCTGAAAAACCTATCATTTCCAATTAATCATTTTTTTAAAAATTAAAAGCTACTCTCATTGGGGGTAGCTTTTTTTATTTCTTATTTTTGCTGAATTCTTAAAATAGTAGATGGTCAATTATATATTTAATAAAATAATGGGATGGAAAATTGAAGGAGAATTTGATCCTTCAATAAAAAAATCTGTTATTATTGTGGTTCCACATACGAGTTGGCATGATTTCTATATTGGTGTTTTTACTAGAAGTATTGTTAAAATCCCGATTGATTTTGTAGGAAAAAAAGAATTGTTCAAATGGCCGTTTGGAGCTTATTTTAGATGGATGGGCGGCACACCTCTAGATAGGAGTAATAGTGAGAATAAAGTGGAAGCTATTGCTAAAATCTTTGCAGAAAAAGAAGAATTTAGACTATCCCTTGCTCCAGAAGGAACACGTAAAAAAGTATTGAATTGGAAAACTGGCTTTTATTATATTGCCTTGGCTGCCAATGTTCCAATCATTCCTGTGGGGTTTGATTATGGAAGAAAAGTGGTCAAAATTGGAGAACCCTTCTACCCTACTAAGAATTACGAAAAAGACCTAAGATTGCTTCAACTATTTTTTAAAGATATTAAAGGAAAAGCAGACCTTTAATTCTCTTTTTTCTCTTTCATTTTAGCAGTCAACTCTTTTAAGCGCGCTTTTCTATCTGCTTTTTCTTGGCGGAGTTTATTTTTCTTCCGATTCATTAACTTCGTATGCTTCGCTTTATTTTTTGTATTTTTTTCTGAACCAGATTTTGCCATTCTAATTTTTCTACAAAGATAAGTTTTTGTTTATAAAAGCAGTTATAGACATTTTTATAGTCGCGGTTTCCTTCGTAAATTGAAATTTATTTTTTCAGCTCAATTCCTTTTATGAAAATACTACATACAGCCGATTGGCATATTGGTAAGCGTTTACACAAACACTACTTGTACGAAGACTTTAATTTGTTTATTCAATGGCTGTGTAAGTTGGTGATCGATGAAAAAATAGAAGTCATCTTAGTTTCGGGAGATGTTTTCGACTTAGCAAACCCTTCCGCGGAAGCGAGAAAACAATATTACCAAACCTTAGTCACCTTAAAAAACTTGAATTGCAGATTGATCATCACAGGAGGAAACCACGATTCTCCCAGTATGTTAGACGCACCAAAAGAGTTGCTTTCGGCTTTACAAATGGATGTTATTGGAGGTTTACCCAAAAATATGGAAGATTGTATCATCCCGTTGCCACACAACGAAAATCCAAAAGTGGTAATTGCAGCCCTTCCCTATTTACGAGATGCAGATGTGCGCCTAGCAAACGAAGGAAATACTTATGAAGAACGTCTCGCAGCAATTAGAAAAGGGATTCAGGCAAAATTTGATGAAACTGCAGAAATTTGTAAAAATAAATATCCCAAGGTTCCTGCATTAGCAATGGGGCATTTGTATGCTGCCGGAGTAAGTACATCGGAGAGTGAACGGGACATCCAGATTGGAAACCAAGCTGCTTTTAAGGCAGAACAATTCAACTCCTATTTTTCTTATGTGGCTTTGGGGCATATTCACCAACCCCAACGCATAAATACTCAAATTCCTACGTTTTATAGTGGTTCTCCTTTAATGCTTTCCTTTAGCGAACGTAAAGATGAAAAACGAGTTTTGTTACTGGATACCAAGAACGGGTTTGAACCTAAAAGCATTCCGATTCCGAGTTTCAGAAAGCTCTTAAAATTAAAAGGAAACCTAGCAGAATTAAAATTGAAGTTAACCGACTTAAAAGTTGAAGAAAATTTGGCGACTTTGGTAGAAATTGAAATGCAAGAAGAGCATTACAGCACTCAAAAATTAGCAGATTTAGATGAATTGGTTAGCAATTTTAATCAAGAAAATGTAGAGATCATTAAGCATCGTGCGCACTTTAAAAATCAGCAACTACAAAGCAGTGAGGTTTTTGGGGCCCAGCAAAATTTGGCCGATTTAAAACCTAAAGAAGTTTTTGAGTCTTTACTGAAAAATGAAGCCTTTTCTGAAGAGGAAAAGCAAGAATTGCTACACACTTTTGATGAATTAAAAGAAATGCAACACACTTCTGATTAAATTTTACCGACTATGAAAATTTTAAAACTTCGCTTTAAAAATATTAATTCGTTAAAAGGTGAGCACGAAGTAGATTTTACACAACCTCCTTTTGTGCAAAACAATTTATTTGCCATTACTGGACCAACAGGAAGCGGGAAAACCACGTTGTTAGATGTCATTTCTTTAGCTTTATTTAATCAAGTTCCAAGGTTGGGAAAAATGAGCACTAACGAAATTGTGAAAAAAGGCGCTATACTTACTCGTAATCAAAGTGAAGCTTTCGCTGAAGTAACTTATGCTTGTATCACTGGAGAATACAGTTCTCGCTGGGAAATTTCTACCAATAGAAATGGTAATCTACGAGATTATGAGATGTTTTTGGCCGATACAGCACAAGTAAACTTAGATTTAAAAAAATCTGAAGTTCCAGGAAAAAATGAGGAACTTATCGGACTTAATTATGAGCAATTCATTAAATCTGTGGTGTTGGCGCAAGGAGATTTCGCCAAGTTCTTACAAGTAAAAAAAGAAGAACGCGGAGAGTTACTGGAAAAAATTACGGGAACCGGAATTTACCGAAAACTAGGACAGTTAGCTTTCTTTAAATACCGTGATTTGGAAAGTGCCGTTAAAAAACAACAAGACAAAATAACCACTTTTGAAGAGCAATTAATTTCGCAGGAAGAATTTGAGGAGAATAAAAAGCAAGCTCAGCATATTCAGGATTTAAAAGACAAGCTTCAAAAAGAAGTAGAGAATTTAAATATTCAAATTACTGACAAAAAAAACTTAATAGAACTTGAAAAAAATATTCAAGGGGTAGAAAATGAACATCTTGAAAATAATAAAGAAAAAAATACTTTCGAGAAAGAAAAAGGAGACGCTTTAAATAAACATCAAGAATTACAGGACTTTACAAATGAAATTAATTCTTGGAATTATACCACATCTCAATTAGAGCAATTAAATGAAAAACGAGTTAACACCGAAGAAAAATTAAAAAAACTCTCAAAAAAACTCCAACAAAATAAGACTAATTTTAGTTCACTTTTTGGTTTAAACACACAAGAAGATAATTTTACACAAAGTTTAAACGATTACAAACAACAGGTACGCAATCTTTATAGCGAACGCCAAAATATTGTAACTGAATTTAAAACCTTATCTAAGAATATTCAGCAGCAATTGATGAGCTTCAATTTAGTTTTATACCAAAATAATCCGCTTGAAACTAAACGTGAGGTAAATATTCTTGTTCAGAAAAAAAATAAAGAGAAAGAAAACTTAGAAGATGAACATTCTTTTTCTACTACCATAGATTTTGAATTGGAGCAGGAAAAAATTCAGCTTCAGCTAAAAAACATTCGAGCTGCAGAAAAAAAACATTTAGAGATTGAGCTACTAAAAAAAGAGAGCGTCAAAGAATCTGAACTTTTAGAGAAGAATCAATTAGACTTAAAAAAACTTCCCCAGCAAATTAAAGGTTTTCAGCAGGAAATTAAGTTGCAAAAAGCTCAATTAGAGGCCAAACAAAATGCACAAAAAGTAGCAGATTTACAAAAAAAATTAGATGATTATCGTCAAGATCTACAGCCCGAAACACCTTGCCCGTTATGCGGAAGTAAAGAACATCCTTTTGCGGAACATTTACCGGTGAACGATGATAAAATTTCTACAGAAATTAGTGTACTGCAGCAATCTTTGCATCAAACTCAAAAGCAGCTTACCCAAGCAGAAACTCAATTAGAAGGATTGCAACAGCAAAATTCTACTTTAGAAAAAAAGATTTTAGAAATTGAAAATAAAATAAAATTTCAGCAGCAAAATTATCAAGAAAAGTTTGCTCGTGAGATTAAGTTATTAAATGAAAATAATTTTGCTGAACTTGAAGGTCGGTTTAATAAAAAAACAAAAGCGCTACAGAAATATAAAGATATTTTGGAGCAACTCATACAGTTACAAAAATTACAAGAATCTATTGATGAGCTAAACGATTTATTGAAGCGTGGTATTCATAAAAAAGAAGCAATACAAAGTTTATATAAAGGTGAGGATTTTGAAAAAGAAATCGGCACAACTGAAAAAGATTACCTAACTCTTACGCAAGAAAACAAACAATTAACAAATGAACAAAAAGCTATTTTTGAGGAGCTTGATCAACTAGAAAAACAGCAAGAAAAAACAAAGCAAACCTTAGAAATCGAATTCAAAAATTTAGGGTATAGTTGCATTGCTTCAGCTATTGATAAACTGTTGCCGCCCTCTTTATTTAAAAAATATTCGGAAGAATTACAAGCTTTAAAAAACAAACAAATTAGATTAAGTTCACGTTTAGAAGAACTTAAAAATCAGCAGAAGGATTTATTAGAAAAAACTACTAAAAAACCACTAGAAGAGTTAAAAGAGAACTCTAAAGATCAAGAAAATAAAAGAAAAGAAGCTGAAATTCAGCTCAATGAATTACAACGTATTATAAAAAATCAAGAGCAGTATTTAAAACAAATTTCGAAGATAAAAGCAGGAATTAGTCAGCAGTTGAAAACAAACAAACGCTGGAAAATTTTAAATGATTTAATTGGAGATTCTAAAGGGAAAAAATTTAATGATTACGCACAAGACCTAACGCTATCCCAATTATTAATGTTGGCTAATAAGCGTCTCGTCTTACTTACAGATCGTTATAAAATGGATAAACCTTTGGCAGATGAAGATGATAGTTTAGTGGCAATAGACGAGCATATGGGCGGACAAAGACGTTCGGTAAAGACGCTTTCTGGCGGAGAAACTTTTTTACTAAGTTTAGCATTAGCATTAGCTTTATCTGATTTTGCTTCTAGAAATGTAGAGATTAACTCCTTATTTATAGATGAAGGCTTTGGTACATTAGACCCTGAAACCTTAGACCAAACTTTAGATACGTTAGAAGTTCTTCAAGCCAAATCTTCTAAAATGATTGGGGTAATTAGTCACGTAACCAGCTTAAAAGAACGTATTGCCACACAGATACAACTAAGCCAGAATGGACAAGGGTATAGTAGTTTGAAGGTGGTGTAAAGAAAAGCCCTCAATTAAATATTGAGGGCTTTTTTTATATCCTAATAAATATTTTACTTAGCTATATTTACTGCTCTTGTTTCTCTAATTACAGTTACTTTAACCTGACCTGGATAAGTCATATCGGTTTGAATTTTCTGAGAGATTTCAAAAGATAAATTAGATGCTTTATCGTCGTTCACCTTTTCACTCTCTACAATCACTCTTAACTCTCTTCCTGCTTGGATAGCGTATGCCTTTTTAACTCCAGTAAAGCCAAATGCAATTTCTTCTAAGTCTTTTAAACGTTGAATATAAGAATCTAAAACTTGACGTCTTGCACCTGGTCTTGCTCCGCTTATAGCATCACAAACTTGAATAATAGGTGATAATAATGAAGTCATTTCTACCTCATCGTGGTGAGCTCCAATCGCGTTACAAACTTCTGGTTTCTCACCGTATTTTTCTGCCCATTGCATTCCTAAAATTGCGTGAGGCACTTCTGTTTCTGTATCAGGCACTTTTCCTATATCGTGTAACAATCCGGCACGTTTAGCTAATTTTGGATTTAAACCTAATTCTGCTGCCATTACACCACATAATTTTGCTACTTCTCTAGAGTGTTGCAATAGATTTTGTCCATAAGAAGAACGGTACTTCATTCTACCAACAATCTTAATCAATTCTGGGTTTAAGCCGTGAATTCCTAGATCGATTACAGTACGTTTACCTATTTCAATGATTTCTTCATCAATTTGCTTACGAGTTTTCTTTACAACTTCCTCGATACGTGCAGGGTGAATACGCCCGTCGGTTACTAATTTATGAAGAGAAAGTCTTGCTACCTCTCTACGAACTGAATCAAAACAAGAAAGAATAATTGCTTCTGGGGTATCATCTACAATGATCTCAACTCCTGTTGCCGCTTCAATAGCTCTAATATTACGCCCTTCACGACCAATAATTCTACCTTTTACATCGTCACTTTCTAAATTAAATACAGAAACACAGTTTTCTACTGCTTCTTCTGTTCCAATTCGCTGGATCGTATTAATAATGATCTTTTTTGCTTCTTGTTGAGCCGTCATTTTAGCTTCTTCAATCGTGTCTTGAATAATCACCATAGCATCGGTTTTAGCCGATTCTTTTAATGACTCTACTAATTGAGCTTTTGCTTCTTCTGCGCTTACACCACTAATTACCTCTAACTGCTTAATTGCATTTTGGTGGACTTTATCAATCTCCTCCTGCTTCTTTTCTAGGTAATCGTTTCTAAAATCGTAATCTTTAACTTTATCCTCTAAATCTTTATTTAATTTCTTGTTTTTTGAAAGTTCAGATGAAACCTGAGATTCTTTATCCCTTGTTCTCTTTTCTGCATCAGCAATTTTTTTATCTCTAGATAAAATAACTTTTTCATGCTCAGACTTAAGTTCGATAAACTTTTCTTTAGCCTGTAAAATTTTATCTTTCTTTTTACTTTCTCCATCCGCCTTAGCTTCCTTCAAAATAGACGCTGCTTCTTTTTTTGCTTCTGCAACAATAGAATTTGCGCTCTTGCTCTGCGATGATTTAACGATAAAATAGGCAATAATAGCTCCTACTATTATTCCTATGACTGCTCCTATAATTAATTGTATATCCATAAATTTTATATATAAAAAAAGCCTGTATTAGCATAGATTTTGTATAAACTCCTTTAAACAAGTATAGGGCTAACAAGCTGATCAAGGATCCGTTCTAAGACGGCTTGCTTTTACAACTTAGACTCACCCTTTTTAAAAGAATAAGTGTTGAGTTTATCAAATATAAATAACTAATACAGGCAGTAAACCTTTGTTTTTATTTTAAAGAACGTTATTATTTTAAGTGATCATCCAAAACTGCAACCAAGTCGCTTAATTTTTGTCTTGCATCTATCACTTCTTTATCATTATTTATTGAATGCTGTTCGGTCTTTGCTGCAAATTGTAAAGCGCACATCGCTAATACATCCTGCTTATCCCTAACGGCATAACTCTGCTCAAATTGCTTAATAACTTCTTCTATCTTTTTTGCAGCTTTACGCAAACCTTCTTCTTGGCTTGGCGCAATGGTTAAGGGGTACACCCTGTCTGCTATAGATAGTTTTATTTTTAATTTGTCACTCATTCAAAATTATTCAGAGAGTTGAACAATACATTGATCTATCTCTCGTATTAAGCTATTTATTTTGAGCTTTGTTTCTCTTTTGTGTTCGTTACTGCCTAGTATAGCGTTAGCAGATTTTAGTGTTTGATTTTCTTGTGAAAGTGACTCTAAACCAGTTTGAAGTTCTAGTATTCTACTTTTATTTTCTTCTATGATTTCTTCTAATTCGTTATTTTTCTGCTTTAAAAGTTCATATTTATGTAGTAGTTTACTAATCTTATTTTCAAGTGAATCAACTATTTCAATCAAATTACTCATCTGCTATTCACGTAATACTTATCTATACAAAGTTAACATACCTTTATCAATATGGCAACAGTTTTCTTTATCTATTTTAAAAGATTGCGTTACTTCGCTGGATTTCATCAATATATTTTGTTTTTATAATAATTAGTCTATATTTAAAGTTAACCATATTTCTAATCCTTATTTATGAGATTTATTTTTTTACTCTTGTTACCATTATTCCTCTGCTCTCCTGTAAAAGCGCAAGAAGATTTACCGCAAGATTACTTTTCAAGTCCGCTAGAAATCCCTTTAATTCTTTCGGGAACCTTCGCCGAATTAAGATCCAATCATTTTCATAGCGGATTAGATATTAAAACTCATCAAAAAACAGGTTTAAATGTCCTCGCTTCCGCGGAAGGATATGTAAGTAGGATTAAAGTTTCCCATTTTGGTTATGGAAAAGCCCTTTACATTCAACATCCCAATGGTTACACTACAGTTTATGCACACTTAAAAAAATTCTCTCCAGCCATACAAGCCTATATTAGAAAGGTGCAATATGCAAAAGAAAGCTATGAAGTAGAAGTTTTTCCTAATGCTAACGAACTGCCTGTAACACAAAACGAACTTATTGCGTACAGCGGAAACAGTGGCGGTAGTGGCGGTCCGCATTTACATTTCGAAATTAGAGATGCTGCAGCAAGCCCAATGAATCCATTAGATTTTGGTTTTAAAATTGAAGATAATTCTCATCCTTTAATTGAAGGAGTGTTTGTATATCCGCAGGGAGAAAACTCTCACGTTAATCAAAATAATAACCGACAAAAATTGAGAGTGATTCCTTTAGGAAACGGAAATTATATTACTGAAAATTTTGAAGCGTACGGCACTTTAGGTTTTGGGGTTTCTACAGTAGACCGGTTAGATTTTGCTCCCAACAAAAATGGCGTATATCAAATAAAAACTTCCGTTAACGGAAATAAATTGATGCAAATAGATTTCAAAAAGTTCTCTTTTTCTGAAAGTAGATATATTAATCGTTTTATAGACTATGCTTACTATAAGAATGAACGAAATCGTGTACAGAAACTATTTAAAGAAGATAATAACCCTTTAAGCATCATTACCACTTACGGGGAAAAAGGTTTTGTAAATGTTCAAGATAGCTTAGACTACAATTATACGATAGAAGTAAAAGATTTTAAAGGAAACACCAGTACTATTAAAGTTCCTATTATTAGTAAAACCTTTTCTTTGGAAGAAATTACTCCTAAAAAAATTGACAGTACGGCTTATTTTGCAAAAGCAGGACAAGCAATCGCTTTTGACGAAGATGGTTTTGATATTTATATTCCTAAAGGCGCTTTATATGAAGACGCTTATTTAGATATACAAAAAGACGGAGAAGGAATAAAAGTACATCACGACAGCACTCCTCTACATAAAAATATGACTATTGGTTTTGATGTAAGCAATTACACCGTAAAAGATAGAGAACAGCTATATGTAGCAAGAATGACCGATTGGGGAGCTGCTTATTATGTTGATACTTATAAGAAAAACAACCGTTTTAGCGTTAGCACAAAAACCTTCGGTAAATATGAACTTAAACAAGATAGTGTAGGACCTAAGATTACTCCTATAAATTTTAGAGAAAAACGATGGATGTCTAGTGAAAATGAATTGATCTTTAAGATTGAAGATGAACTCACCAATATTGGGGGCTACCGAGCTACTATTAACGGAAAATTTATATTGATGGAGTATGATTATAAAACAGACAGACTGGTATATTACTTTGAGGATGATATCATAAAAGAAACCGAAAACAAATTAAAACTTATCGTACTTGATAATGTAGGAAATAGTACTACATTTGAAGGTACATTTTTCAGAAAAAATTAAACCTACAATCCTTTGAAAAGTTTTCTTTACTTAGCCCTTCTCCTATTTTCTACGACTTTACTTGCGCAAACTGCCCAAATAAAAGGAATTATACTTGATGAAAGCAAGACCCCTATTCCATCTGTGAATGTTAGCTATCTAGATGGCGGAACACTTACGAATGAAAACGGTTTTTATAATCTAGCTATACCTGCAAATAAAAATATAACCGTAACCATTAGCTATGTAGGATTTAAAAAAGTGGTTTTTACAGTTAATTTAAAAGAAGGTGAAGACAAAGAAATTAACCCAGTTTTAAAAACTGACATCGAGCAAATAAGTACCGTAATTATTACAGGAGATCGAAGAAGTAAAGTAGAAGGCCTTATTACCATTTCACCTAAAACGATAAGAAAAATACCGGGGGCCAATGCCGGTGTAGAAAATTTACTAAAAACTTTACCTGGGGTTTCTTCTAACAATGAATTAAGTACACAATATTCCGTTAGAGGAGGAAACTATGATGAAAACCTTGTTTACGTTAATGAAATAGAAGTTTATCGTCCTTTTTTAATTCGTTCTGGACAACAAGAAGGTTTAAGCTTTGTAAATACCGATATGGTTAGAAATGTTGACTTTTCTGCTGGAGGTTTTCAAGCCAAATACGGAGATAAACTCTCTTCTGTATTAAGTATTGATTATAGAAGACCTGTAGATTTTGGAGCTTCTCTCCAAGCCAGTTTATTAGGAGCAAGCGCATCTGTAGAAGGTGTTTCTAAAAATAAGAAGCTGTCTGCTATTATAGGTCTAAGGTACAGAGATAATAGTCTTTTTGTAAATGCTAAAGAAACAGAGAGTAACTTTAAACCTCGCTTTGCCGATGCTCAGACTTATCTTAGCTATCAAGTAAATGACAAGTTTGAATTAGGTTTTTTAGGAAATGTTTCTATCAATAAATACGATTACGAACCCTTTACGAGACAAACCAATTTTGGTACCATTCAAGACCCCAAAGCTTTACTCATCTTTTATGAAGGACAGGAAAAAGATCAATACGAAACCTATTTCGCGGCTTTAAAAGGCTCTTATGAAATTTCAGATAATTATACCGCTAAGCTTATTGGTTCGGTTTTCAATACGCAAGAGCAAGAGCATTATGATATTTTAGCAGAATACCGATTAGGTGATGTAAATACTGATATTGGAAGCTCAGATCTTGGAGAAGTTGAATTTTCTGAAGGTGTTGGAGCTCAACTTACCCACGCAAGAAACGATCTAGATGCTTTAATTTTCAATGTGGAACATAAAGGAATTTTAAAAATTAAAGATCATCAAATTGATTACGGAATTAAATATACGCATGAAGACATTAGAGACCGTATTCAAGAATATGAAATTATAGATTCTGCTGGATTTTCTATAAGACCTCCTTTTGAAGATTTTCAAAACAATCAGCCTTATGAAGCTTTTGACGCTCCCCTAGAATCTTTTAATAGTGTAAGAGCGTTTAATTCTACTCAAATTAATAGAATACAGTCTTATGTACAATGGAGCTATAAAACTACTTTAGGAGAAAGTGATGCTTGGTTTAACGCTGGTGTACGTTCTCATACTTGGGCAGTAACTAATGATGATGAAACCGCTTCCGCGCAAAGCGTTATTAGTCCGCGTGCCCAATTTGCCATTCAGCCTAATTGGGAAGCAGATATGTTATTTAGGCTTTCTGGAGGGTATTATTATCAACCTCCTTTTTATAGGGAGTTAAGAGGACAAACGGGTGAAGTTAATCCAAATGTAAAAGCTCAAAAATCTGTGCATTTTGTATTAGGAAATGACTATAGTTTTAAAGCGGGAGACAGACCATTTAAGCTGGTTTCTGAAGCATATTATAAAAAGTTAACTGATGTAAATCCTTATACTTTAGAAAATGTTAGAATACGTTATGAGGCTGCTAATATTGCTGAAGCGTATGCTTATGGATTTGATTTTAGGTTAAACGGTGAGTTCGTAGCAGGAACCGAGAGCTGGTTAAGTTTTGGTTATTTAAAAACCGAAGAGAACATTAACGACAGAGGTTACATCTCACGCCCTACCGATCAACGTCTAAAATTCGCTGTGTTATTCCAGGATTATGTTCCTAAAATACCAAGCTTAAAAATGTATTTAAATTTAGTGTATAATACTGGATTGCCTGGCGGTTCTCCTAATTATGCAGATCCATACGACTATCAAACGCGCTTACCAGATTACAGAAGAGCCGATGTTGGCTTTTCTTATGTAATTGTAGATCCTTCTGAAAACAACACCAATACAAATTGGTTAAAAGCATTTGAAGAGTTAAATATCGGAATAGAAATTTTTAACCTATTTGATAATCAAAACTCTATTACCAATACTTTTATAAGAGATGTATACACCAAGAGGTTATATTCAATACCTAATTATTTATCTCCTCGAGTATTTAATGTAAAACTTTCGATGAGGTTCTAAATAAAAGTGTTTACTAGATATTATCTTTTAGGTTTTCGCAAAACCAATCTGCTAATTACCCGATTTCATAACTCACCTAATAAAATAAGCTAGTTTTATTTAGAACATATGAGTCTTGGACATTTTAGCCAATTTTCATAAATATCTTCAGAAACCCAAATACCTTATTGAGTGATAAATAAATGCGAGAAGTGATCTTAAAAACAAAAAACCGCAACATTGTTGCGGTTTTTTTTTGCGGAGAAAGAGGGATTCGAACCCCCGGAGGTGTGACCCTCAACAGTTTTCAAGACTGCCGCATTCGACCACTCTGCCATTTCTCCTTGAGTGCCTCATCAGGTATTCCCTGAATGCGAGTGCAAATATAAAAGCTTTTTTCAATTCACAAAAATAATTTTATACTTTTTTTTTAAGAATTTCTATTTGATAAAATTCTCATTAATTTAATACCTTGTACCACTATAAATTAAGCTAAAATAAATGATGAGAAAAATTTTATTATTTGCAGCTATAGGAACAATTTTTTCTTGTAGCGTTCAAAAAGACAAAGCAGTATCTGAAGCCAATGTAGAAACCTACGGTAATTCAATTACAGTTACAGAATTAAAGGATCACCTCTATACTTTTGCCTCAGATGAGTTTCAAGGTCGCGATACAGGTGAACCCGGACAAAAGAAAGCTGCTGAGTATTTAAAAAAAGAATATAAAAAAATGGACGTACCTTCTCCTTTAGGCGGAGATGATTACTACCAAATAATACCCTCAAGTTATTTTAACGATAGATATAATGATTCAGAAAATGTAGTTGCATTTATTGAAGGTAGTGAGTTTCCTGAAGAGATTGTCGTGATCTCTGCTCATTATGATCATATTGGCGTGAACGATGAAGGTAATATTTATAATGGAGCCGATGATGATGGCTCAGGAACAGTAGCTATGTTAGAAATCGCTGAAGCTTTTCAAGAAGCAGCAAAAGATGGTTACCGACCTAGAAGATCGATCCTGTTCTTACACGTAACTGGTGAGGAAAAAGGTTTATTAGGTTCAAAATATTATACCGAGAACCCTATTTTTCCTTTAGAAAATACAGTGACCGACTTAAATACAGACATGATAGGTAGAATTGATCCTGCTCACGAAGGTAAGGATGACTACATTTACCTTATCGGAAGTGATAAATTAAGTACAGATCTGCATAACTTATCGGAAGAAATGAACAATAAATATGTGAATCTAGACTTAGATTATACCTATAATGATGATAATGACCCTAATCGTTTTTATTACAGAAGTGATCATTATAATTTTGCTAAACATAATATTCCTGTTATTTTTTACTTTAACGGAACTCACGCAGATTATCACAAAGCAACTGACACACCAGACAAAATTGAATACGAATTAATGACTAAGCGAACTAAACTTATTTTTTATACTGCTTGGGAAGTTGCCAATAGAGATGAAAGGCTAGTGGTTGATAAAGCTAACTAAATCATCAAATAGATTTCAAATAAAAAAAAGCAGCTCTTTGGAGCTGCTTTTTTCATTTGAGATTATTTACTTGTAATCGGCAGTGATTTTTGATAATTTTTGGGGTACTTGACCATTTGCGAAACTAATAATTAATCTTCCTCCTTCCATCAACAATGTTCCCTCTTTCACCTTAAAATAACCTGCACTACCCTTGCAATAACAGAATCTTCCGTAAAGAAAGTTAACATCTGCTAATTCAGCATTTTCTAGATTTATGGAATCAATTCCGTCTTTTACTTCAAAATAGATTTCTTCGCGATAATGACCGTCTGTTTCAGTTTTATCTGCATTTTCATTATATACAAACTTTATAGTATTTGTATCTTTAGCGTCTACAAAATCTGGATAAAGCATATTAGCTGTATCTGTTTTGAAATCCATTTTCGTATTTTGCATTACTTCAAAACTACATTCCCCTCCTGATAAACAACCCGATACTAAACTTATTTCATTTATATAATTTGACATCTCTTGCTTGTCATCGGTATTTCCTTCGTTAGAAGATACATCATTAATTGTTTTAGTGCCATTACAAGCAAATAGTATTAACACTAAACTTAAGGCGAGAACGCTCTTCATAAATTTGATTTTTATTAATATATAATAAAAGTAATTTTTTTAAAATGTAAACTCAATTAAAAATGAAAAGAATAACTTTTGTTTAACTTATTTTATTTTACATTAAACAAAATATAGGTTAATTTAGCTTTATGAAAATTTATAGACTACACGAAAAGCAAAATCTTCCTATATCAACTACTGAAGCTTGGGATTTTTTATCCAATCCTAAAAATCTAAAAGTAATTACTCCAGATTATATGGGCTTCAATATTTTGACTGAAGAAAATAAAAGCATGTATGCTGGCCAGATTATTCAATATATAGTTACCCCTATTGCTGGTATTAAAACTAAATGGGTATCTGAAATTACTCACGTAAAAGAGGGCGAATATTTTGTGGATGAACAACGTTTTGGCCCTTATTCCTTATGGCATCATAAACACTTTATTAAAGAAGTTGAAGGTGGGGTGCAAATGGAGGATATTGTAGATTATAAATTACCCTTAGGTGTTTTAGGTCAGATGGTGCATCCTTTTCTGGTTAAACCTAAATTAAGAGAAATATTTGAGTATAGAAAAAGTAAACTTACTGAAATGTTTGGAACTCTTTAAAATTCACGATTATGAAAAATATTTTACTCATTGGCGGTAGCCACGGAATCGGATTAGAAGTTGTAAAACAACTGCATACTAACAACAATGTTATTGTAGCTTCAAGAACTAATGATCACTTAAAAGAGTTAAATGTAACTCACCACACATTTGATGCTTACAAAGATAATTTAGAAGATCTAGATCTGCCAGAACAATTGGATGGTTTTATTTATTGCCCTGGCACAATCAATTTAAAACCCTTCAAAATGCTTAAACAAGAAGATTTTGAAGATGATTTGCATAAAAACTTTATTAGTTTAACAAATTGTACCCGAGCAATACTTCCTCGTTTAAAAAAATCTAATCAAGCTAGTATTATTTATTTTAGTACCGTGGCAGTTAAATTAGGGATGCCTTTTCATACTAGCGTTGCTGCTTCTAAAGGAGCAATTGAAGGTTTTGCCAAAGCACTTTCGGCAGAATATGCCCCAAAAATAAGGATTAATGTAATAGCACCTTCCCTCACCAATACCAGCTTGTCTAACCATATTTTGAACAATGACAAGAAAAAAAAATTGATGGATGAAAGACATCCGCTTAAGCGTGTGGGAGAAGCAATAGATATTGCAAATGCAACTACTTACCTCCTTTCTGATAAAAGTAGTTGGATGACGGGGCAGGTAATCCATCTTGATGGCGGAATGTCAACTTTAAAAGTATAAGTGTGAAAAAAAATAAAGTTTCTATTTTTTGGTTTAGAAGAGATTTAAGACTCGATGATAATTTAGGGTTCCTACAAGCTTTAAAAGGAGAATACCCTGTACTTCCTATATTTATTTTTGACAAAGGCATCCTAAGTGAGTTACCTAATGACGATGCTCGTGTAAGCTATATTTTTGAGCAATTACAAATTATGCGTAAAGAACTACAAGAAAATTATGAGAGTTCAATAGGCATGTTTTACGGTAAACCTTTAAATATTTTTGAGAAATTGTTAGATGATTATGACATTCAAGCAGTTTTTACAAATACAGATTATGAGCCATATGCTAAAGAGAGAGACAGTCAAATACAAAACCTATTAGAAAATAAGGAAATTGAATTCTTCTCCTATAAAGATCAAGTGATTTTTGAAAAAAGCGAAGTGGTAAAATCAGATGACACCCCTTACCTTGTCTACACGCCATATATGAAAAAATGGAAAGAGGTTTTTAAATCACATGACTTAAAGATTTATTATACCAACGATTACCTTTCTAACCTTATAGCAAATACTAGATTACCCAACCTGTCTTTAAGCGATATCGGTTTTAAAAAATCTTCTATTCAATTTCCTGAATATGACATAACCCCAACCACTATTCAAGAATATGAAAACAATAGAGATTTACCCGCAAAAGAAAGTACTAGTAATTTAAGTCCGCATCTTAGATTTGGTACGATCAGCATAAGAAAAGTATTGAAAAAGGCGCTTAATGCGGAAAATGAAACTTTTTGGAATGAACTTATTTGGAGAGAGTTTTTTATGCAAATTCTTTATCATTATCCTGAAACGGTCACCGATGCTTTTAAATCTAAATATGACAATATTAAATGGCGGAACAACCAGAAGGAATTTGAGCTATGGAAAAAAGGTAAAACAGGCTACCCAATGGTTGATGCAGGAATGCGACAGCTCAACAAAACTGGGTTGATGCACAATCGAGTTCGAATGGTAGTTGGTAGCTTTCTCTGTAAGCATCTTTTAATCGATTGGCGATGGGGTGAAGCTTATTTTGCCGAAAAATTGTTAGATTATGAAATGTCTTCTAATGTTGGTAATTGGCAGTGGGTCGCAGGATGTGGTGTCGATGCCTCTCCTTATTTTAGAATTTTTAATCCCCAATCTCAATTAGAAAAATTTGATAAGGATAAAAAATACATCAAACAATGGATCCCAGAATATGATACCAAAGACTATCCAGAAAGGATGGTAGACCACAAAGAAGCCCGTGAACGATGTTTACAAGTATATAAAGAAGCTGTAAAAAAATAAATATTACGCTCCTCTTTTATTTAAAATTTGCTTTGCCTTTTCTAAATCTTCAGGTGTATCGATACCCACTCCCATAGGTTCGCTTTCTACCATTTTAATATTTTTACCGTATTCTAAATATCGAATACACTCTATTTTTTCTGAAGCTTCTAAAGTAAGCATGGGTAATTGATAAAAATCTAAAATTGCTTGCTTTCTAAAAGCGTAAATACCAATGTGCTTATAATAAGTAACCTCCACCTCTTTATCTCGGTGATAAGGAATAGGAGATCTTGAAAAATATAGCGCAAAATTGTTTTGGTTAACAATAACTTTTACATTGTTAGGGTTTTCGATTTCCTCTTTTTCATGTAATGGAGTCATAAGAGATGCCAAATCAATTTGGCGAGCATCACTCCCGTAAAACACTTTCAACACTTTTTCTAAACTACTTTTGGAAGTAAATGGTTCATCGCCTTGAACATTAACAACTATATCAATATCCATATCTTTTACAGCCTCAGCAATTCGATCACTCCCGCACTCGTGTTCAGTTTTACTTAATATTGCTTTTCCGCCTTGAGCGATAATCTCATCATATATAATTTGACTATCAGTTACTACAAAAACATCTTCAAATAATCCTGTTTTTAATGCAGACTCATACGTTCTAGTAATTACTGTTTTACCATTTAAATCTTGCATTAATTTACCAGGAAATCGTGTTGCCGCATACCTAGCGGGAATCATTGCAATTACTTTTAGCTTTGTTTTGTTCACGATATTAAAGTTTGATTCAAAAATAAGTTTTTTTTCTTTCTACTAATGTATTTCATTCTCCTCTTCAAAAAAACTATCTTTAAATCCTATAAGGTATAACTGTTCCTTTGCTCGGGTACAAGCAGTGTACAACCAACGTAAGTAATCTTCAGTAATACCATCTTTAAGATAAGGTTGCTCTACAAAAACGGTATTCCATTGTCCCCCTTGCGATTTATGACACGTCATGGCATAGCTAAATTTTATCTGCAAGGCATTAAAATATTTATTGTTCTTTACTTTTAAAAACTTCTTGTATTTAGAGGTCTCATCGGCATAATCTTTCATCACTTCTTGATACAAGTTATTCGACTCTTCGTAAGGCAAAGAAGGCGTATTAGAGGTTAGCGTATCTAACATAACCACAGTTTCAAAAGGGCTCATTTTGGGATAATCCACCATTTGTACTTTTACTTCGGCAAACCTAAATCCGTAAAGCTCTACGATTTCAAAAATTTCTAAGACTTCAATAATATCACCATTCGCTATAAAGCCTGCTTCACTATTACTTTTAATCCAAAAATAATTGTTCTTTACCACCATTAAATAATCTCCTGCTGCAATTTCGCTTTCGCGGAATAAAATGCGAGAACGTATTTGTTCATTGTAAATATTTGCCCTTTTATTAGACATGACTACAATGGCTGTTTCTTCATGCCCTTGAGAACTGTAAGCATCATTAATAGCATCCATGATTTCGTAACCATCTATGAGACGAACAAAGTCTCCACCCGTATTTTTGAATTTAAAGGTGTCGTAGAAACTGCTTTTAATCGTTTCTCTTAATAAAGTTGCATTGACTAATATTCCACTTTCTAATTGCTGACGCATCACTTCAGTTAACTCTACCTGGTCTACTTCTTTATCATAATTAATAGAAAGTTTTTTAGGGTCTAACGCCGGACTTAAACTATGATGAACTGGTGGTAACTGTGCTGTATCTCCTATAAATATTAATTTACAATTACGACCCGCATACACATACTGAATAAGATCATCGAGCAAAGAACCATCCGTAAAGAGCTTCTTATCTGCTGTAGAATCAGAAATCATAGAAGCTTCATCTACTATAAAAATGGTGTTTTTATGTTTGTTAGGTTGTAAAGTAAATTGAATATTAGCTCCGCCTCCACTTTTTTTAGGGAAATAAATTTTCTTATGAATAGTAAATGCCTGATGACCAGAATAATTGCTCATTACTTTAGCAGCACGTCCTGTAGGAGCAATAAGTACAGGGCTTTTCTTTATTTTCCATAAGTTCTTAACTATAGTACCAATGATAGTAGTCTTTCCCGTACCTGCATACCCTTTTAAGATAAACATATTATCTTTACTATCCTCCGTTAAAAACTGAGACAGTTTTTGAAGAGCAATATCTTGATGTAAGGTAGGCTGAAAAGAAAATTGTTCTTTAAGCAAACGGTATAATTCTTGTGAAGTCATAATGGAAGAATATAAAAAAATCAAATATAAAGACGCATTTTTATCTTTTGAAACTTTTACGAACAAAAAAAAATTGTAGATTTGCGTAGATACTATAAATCATAAATTTTAAACTATGAAACTTGTAATTCAATTACTACTTTGGATTGTTATTGGTGTTTTAGGTTATTTAACTTTTAACGCAGTTTATGAACCAATTGAATTTAATAAAGTTAAAGAAGCTCGTTACCAAAAAGTAATTGATAAACTTAAGGATATTAGAAAAGCACAACTTGCTCACAAGCAAGTAACTGGTGTTTTTGCAGGGGACTTTGATAATCTAATTAAATTTATTGATACAGCTGAATATACAGTAACTCAACGTAGAGATACTACTGTATTAGACGAAGAATATAAAAAGACTTATGGTGTAGATCAATATAAGAGTCAAACTATTGTTGATACTTTAGGATATGTACCTGTAAAAGATTCTATCTTCAAAAACTCTTCTCGTTATAAGGAAATGATGTACGTTCCTACAACCGATAAGAAAGCCAAGTTTGAAATTGAGTCTGGAAAAATCAATAAAAATGATACCGAGATTTCTGTATTTGAAGTAAAAGTTTCTAAAGATGTTATTTTAAGCGATCTAGATAAAGACCTATTAATGCAAGAAAAGCAGGTTATATCTGTAGATGGGGTAAATGGTGAATACATTACCATTGGTTCTATGACCGAAATTAACACCAACGGTAACTGGCCACAAGTTTATGGAGCAAACGACCAATAACAGTCAACCTATAAAAAATAAATTATCCATCCTGATAACTCAGGATGGATTTTCTTTTTGTAAAGGAAATAAAGATACCCATACCGTATTAGAATTTAAACACAAGTCTTTTCTCTCTAAACAAACCCCAGAAAACTTACTTAAAGAAATTAAAACCACCCTAGAGTTTTCATTTCTCAAAGAAAAAGAAACTATAGATGAACTAGAAGTTTTCTACTCTAACACCTTATATACGTTAGTCCCAGATGCTTTTTTTTCCGAAAAGAACTTAACAGATTATCTAAAGTTTAATACAAAAATATTAGCTACAGACTATGTGACTTTTGACAATGTGGAATCTATTTCAGCTAAAAATGTTTATATTCCCTATACTAATATCAATAATTATTTATTTGAAATTTTTGGGGAGTTTTCTTTTAAACACATAAGCTCGACATTAATTGACCTATTTAAAAAAGAGGATCTAGAAAATAAGGTTTTGCTAAACGTATATTCTACTCATTTTCATGCCGTAGTTTTTAAAGAAGGAGAATTACAATTAGCTAATAGTTTTAACTATCAAACTAAAGAAGATTTTATTTATTACCTATTGTTTGTATTAGAGCAATTAGAGTTAGACCCATTAAATATTCTTGTATATTTAAGCGGAAATATAGAAGAGGAAGATCAAAATTTTAAAATACTCTCTACATACATTCAACACATAGAATTTTTTACAGAAGAATATTCTTCAATTTCCTTATCGGAAAATTTAAAAATAGACACTCAAAGACATAACCTTTTAATAAGTCAATTTTAATGCGCATTATCTCTGGAAAATTTAAAAGTAAAAGAATAATAGCTCCCAAAAAGCTACCTATTCGTCCTACTACAGATATCGCAAAAGAAGGTCTTTTCAATATTTTGAATAATCGCATTCATTTTCAAGACATTTCGGTATTAGATTTATTTTCAGGATCAGGAAATATCACATATGAATTTATATCTAGAGGCACTCAAAATATTACTGCTGTAGACCAACACTACGGTTGTGTAAAATTCATTAAAGAAACCTCACTAGAGTTAGAAGGATCTGTAAATACTATTAAAAGTGATGTTTTTAAATATTTAGAAAAAGTAAATACAAAGTTCGATCTAATTTTTGCCGATCCTCCTTATGATTTTTCTGAGGAACTTTTTGAAAACATCGTACAACTAGTTTTTGAAAACGATTTTTTAGAAGAAGATGGAGTTCTAATTATAGAACACTCAAAACACACAGAACATTTAAAGAACCATACCTACTTTACAGAAGAAAGACGTTATGGTGGATCTGTATTTTCTTTTTTTTCTAAATCATAAAGATGCCTCGTACTTCACCCATAATTGTAATTTCTAATGAAATTAGCACTGTAGAAATTTATGAATCTTACGCAATATCTACTATTACAGAAGGACTAGCCCTAGATCATGAACATATAGATTGGTTTAGCGATTTATTTGATAAATATTATCCCAATACAAAATTTGGTTATATAGCAAACCGAGTGAATGCTTATTCTATAAACCCACTTACTTATTATAGAACTGCGCAATATAAAAATCTATCTGCATTTGCTATAGTGTGCAAAAGCCAACGTCAAAAAGATATGGCTTTTTATGAAAAAAGATTTTACAATAAACCTTTTAATGTGTTTATGGAAATTGAAAATGCTATAAATTGGGTGGAAGAAACAATTTAAAAAAAGCAGACCTATAAGCCGGATTCTGTACCTAAAAGGCCCTTATCATTTATCTGGGGTTTTTGTTACCAAAAACCTCTAGCTGCCTACCCTCCAACATCGGGCGAGCACCCTCAAGCACTGGTTTACATGACATTGCACCGCATAGAGTTTACCTGGTTTCACTACAGCATTACCTGTACATTCTTTCTGCTGCACTTGTCCTAATACCATAAAATGGTATTGGCGGCTGTTAGCCGCTATGCTTCTCTGTGGTGTCCGGACTTTCCTCTCTATAAATAGAGCGATAAGGCGGTCTGCTTAGACAGCAAATATAGTTTTTCCCAATTGAAAATTGTGAATAACTCCAATAAAAAAACACTCCACTTATAAGTAAATTTACCCCCCTATTTTTATCTTTGTAAGCGATGGAACATTTTATAGTATCTGCCAGAAAATATAGACCCGAAACTTTTGCCGATGTAGTCGGACAAAAGGCTATCACCAATACGCTAGAAAATGCTATAAAAAATAACCACCTAGCACAAGCACTTTTATTTACAGGTCCTAGAGGAGTTGGAAAGACAACTTGCGCTAGAATATTGGCTAAAAAAATTAACCAACAAGCTACCGAAAATAAGCAGGAAGATTTTGCTTTTAATATTTTTGAATTAGATGCTGCTTCTAATAATTCGGTAGATGATATTCGTAATTTAATAGATCAAGTAAGAATCCCGCCACAGGTAGGGTCTTATAAGGTATATATTATAGATGAGGTACACATGCTTTCTTCATCGGCTTTTAATGCTTTTTTAAAAACATTAGAAGAACCTCCAAAACACGCTATTTTTATCTTAGCAACTACAGAGAAGCACAAAATCATACCTACTATTCTTTCTAGATGTCAAATTTTTGATTTCAAAAGAATTACAGTAAGTGATGCTAAAGAATATTTATCTGGAATTGCTAAAAATGAGGGGGTAGAAGCAGAAGATGATGCATTACATATTATTGCTCAAAAAGCAGATGGTGCTATGCGAGATGCCCTTTCTATTTATGATAGGGTAATTAGTTTTTCTGGGAATAAGCTTACTCGAGAAGCGGTCACAGAGAATCTAAATGTTTTAGATTACGAAGTCTATTTTACTTCTACAAACTATATTTTAGAAAATAAAATTCCCGAACTTCTTATTCAGTTTAATGAGATTTTAGCGAAAGGATTTGACGGAAATCACTTTATTTCCGGCTTAGCTTCACACTTTAGAGACTTATTAGTTTGTAAAGATCAATCTACTATCACCTTGTTAGAAGTTGGAGAAGAAACTAAAGCGAAATATTTTGAGCAATCACAAAAAGCGAGTCAGAGTTTCTTACTGCAAGCTATTGAGCTCGCCAATGAGTGTGATCTTAAATATCGTTCGAGTAAAAATC
Source organism: Mesonia sp. K4-1 (assembly GCF_008017825.1). NCBI lineage: Bacteria > Pseudomonadati > Bacteroidota > Flavobacteriia > Flavobacteriales > Flavobacteriaceae > Mesonia > Mesonia sp. K4-1. Next base: position 234,250 of record NZ_VRLS01000086.1, on the reverse strand, counting down.
AACGTTTACTCGTCGAACTTTGCTTAATGCAATTGGCCTCCATCACTTTCGATGGAGAAAAAAAAAAGTCTAAGCACTATATAATTCCTGCTAAGAACTTTGTTTCCATTACTCCGGCCTCTAAAGAAGTCATTGTCACTAATGAGCACCCTGAAAATGCTACCAATAATACAAAGAATACTGAGCCCGCTCTTGTAGAAGAAAAAGCTCCTCCTGTTAACGCTTCCGCGGAAGCGAAAACTCTAAAGAAAAAAACCTCTGGTCTTTCTATAAAAAGTATTCAACGTAAAAAAGAAATAGAAGCCCAAAAGAAAGAAAAAGTCGCCAAAGAGGAGGTGAAATTAGACGAAAACTTTACAGAAACGCAAGCTTTAGCTGCCTGGAATGAATACGTACAAAGACTCCAAAAAAACGGACAGAAAATATTAGCTTCTATATTAGATACAGATACACCTGTAATAAAAAATAAGATTTTCAACATCACGTTGCCAAATTCTACCATGAAAGTTGAATTAGAAAGAGCAAAAGGTCCTGTCATTAAATATTTAAGAAAGCGACTAAACAATTCTTACGTCGATCTTGAAATTAATGTAAATGAAGCCGTTGCAAAGAAATATGCTTTTACAGGAAGAGAAAAATTTGATAAGATGGCCGAAAAGAATCCTATGCTCGAAAAACTACGTAAAACCTTTGATTTAGATATAAAATGATGCTTGGTTTAAAACTTCCTACAGATCCTCGTTGGGTAAATATTGCTGAAAAAAACTTAAAAGAAATTTTAATTGATCACGCCTATTGTGAGCAAAAAGCAGCCTCAACGGCTATTTCTTTAATTGTAAGTTTCCCTGAATTTACAGAGCTTACTCAAGCTATGATAGATTTGGTACAAGAAGAAATGAGTCATTTTAAAATGGTGCATGACGAACTTTTAAAACGTGGGTATGAAATGGGAAGAGATCGTAAGGATGAGTATGTTCTACAATTGCTCAAATTTTTCCCTAAAGGCGGAAGTAGGATTGACCAAATGGTACATCGACTGCTATATGCTGCATTGATCGAAGCCAGAAGTTGCGAAAGATTTAAGCTACTATCGGAAGAATTAAACGATAAGGAATTACGCATTTTTTATAAGAAGCTAATGATTAGTGAAGCTAACCATTACACAATGTTTCTCAATTTTGCACGCCAATATGGAGACCGTGAACAGGTAGATGAAAAATGGCAATCTCTATTAGAGTACGAAGCTAAAATTATGGAGGATTTGAGTAAAAAAGAAAGTATTCACGGTTAATTACTCCTTTGCCTTTTCGTCATTATAAAGTGATTTTATAATTCCATCTGAAAGTCCAATTTTAGGAACATATACTTTCCTTGCTCTACTCCACTTCATCGCAGAAAGGTATATTTTGGTGGCTGGGATAATAACATCTGCCCTATCGGTATTTAGATTTAGCTGAGATATTCTTTCTTCGTAAGTGAGAGAGTTAAGTAATTGATAATAAGAGCTCAGATAAAAATAAGACAAGGGTTTTCCCATTTTTTTTCCACTACTTTTAAAAATATTATTGATATTTCCTCCAGAACCTATAAGTGATATCTTAGTATAATTTTTTGTTTCTTTTTTAATCCAAGCTTCAACTTCTTCCCATATATTAGGTTCAATCATATCGTTAAGAATACGAACAGTTCCTAATTTAAAAGATTTTGACGCTATCGTTTTCCCTTCCGCGTAAAGCGTAAATTCGGTACTACCTCCTCCTACATCTACATAAAGATATGTTTTATCATCCTGAATAAGTGTATGCAAATCTGTCGCCGCAATGATAGCTGCTTCATGCTCACCATCTATAATTTCAATGTCAATATCTGACTCTTCTTTCACCAATTTTGCTAATTCTTGTCCGTTCTTAGCGTCTCGCATGGCTGATGTAGCACAAGCTTTATAACACTCTATTTGATGAGACTTCATAAGCAAATTAAAGGCTTTCATGGTATCTCGCATACGCATCATATTAAATGCAGAGATTTTACCGTTTACAAAAACATCTTCTCCTAACCTTATGGGAACTCGAACGAGTGAGGTTTTTTTGAACGTTGGATCTTTATCTTCTGGTTCTGTAATGGTAGAAATTAACAATCTAACGGCATTAGAGCCTATATCGATTGCTGCATATTTTTTTATTATTAACACGTATATACTGTCTTTTAATTCTTAGCTAAATTCTCTAAATAGTAATCATAAGTAGCAAACTGACTTCTTAACTTGGGTTGGTTATTTTTTATATAAGCATTTTCAGTTTCATTTGAAAAACATCTTGCTTTTACATTATCATTCCAACTAATTTCAAAGGTTTTTACTAATTCTTCTTGAATATCTTCTTGATATATAGGACAAGAAATTTCTACTCGGTGATCTACATTTCTTGTCATCCAATCGGCTGAAGAAATATATATTTTCTGCTCTCCTGCATTTTCAAAAATAAATAGCCTAGGATGCTCTAAATGCTTATCTATAATACTTATAGCTTCAATATTTTCACTCATTCCCTCTACTCCAGGAATTAAACAACAAATACCTCTCACTATCAGTTTAATTTTAACTCCTGCTCTACTTGCTTCATAAAGCTTATCAATAAGCTTGTAATCTGAAAGACTATTAAGCTTTAAACGAATTCCACTAGGTAGATTTTGTTTGGCATTTTTTATTTCGGTATTAATCAAATTCTCAAAAGTAGATCTAGAGTAATGTGGAGAAACAATAAGATGCTTGTACTTATTGATTTTATAATTAATTTCAAAAAAATCAAACACTTTATTCACTTCCTTTAAAATAGAAGAATTTGCAGTAAACAAGGTATAATCTGTATATAGTTTTGCTGTATTCTCGTTAAAGTTCCCCGTACTTATGAAACCGTATTTTTTTAATTTTTTATTTTCTAAACGTTCAATTACACAGGCTTTACAATGAACTTTTAGACCAGGTACACCAAAAATAAGCTTTACACCTTCTTGTTGCATTTGCTCTGCATAGCGAATGTTATTTGCCTCATCAAAACGTGCTCTTAACTCGATCGAAACGGTGACACTTTTTCCATTTTTAACGGCATTGATAAGCGAACTTGCGATATGTGAAATTTCCGCTAGACGGTAAATTGTAATTTTAATAGTTTGCACTTTAGGATCTAAAGCAGCTTCTCTCAAAAATTTTACTGTGTAAGAAAAGGTATGATAGGGTGTATATTGTAAATAATCTTTTTCAGCAATTTTTTGTAACAAACTTCCTTGTAAGCTTAAGCCTTTAACGGGAAGCGGACTGTATTTTTTGTATAACAAATTCTTAGCTCCCAGGCTTGGGAATTTCATATAATCTCTTCGATTATGGTATCGCCCACCAGGAATTAAACTATCTGAATCATCAATCCCCATTTTTGATAGTAAAAAGTGTAAGGTATCTGGCTCAATGTTTTTATCGTATACAAATCTTACAGGCTGACCTTCAATTCTATCTTTTACACTAGACAATAGTTTTTCTATATAACTCTTACTTAAATCTCCCGCCATATCTAATTCGGCATCACGGGTGATCTTAATCATATGAGCCGAAATACTTTTGTAGTCAAAAATATTAAAGATACTCTGTAAATTATACCTAATGAGATCATCTAGAATTATAATGTATTTCTTGTCGTCTTCTGAAGGAATTTCTACAAAACGATCAATTCCCCTAGGTATCTCTATAAGAATGTACTGCTTTTCATCTACCTTTCCGTTATGTTGGGTATTCAAAATCATTTTTACAGCCAAATAGGCTGCGCTGTCTTTTAATCGCGGAATCTCCTCTAGATCATTGAGTAAAATTGTGACTAGAGCCGGGCTTATTTTTTGTAGAAAATAATCTTTTAAGAATTGCGCTTGTTGATCGGTTACCTCGTTTTCACGGATTATAAAGATATTATGATCTGTTAGTTCTCGTTGAATATCATGTAATATTTCTAAACTGCGAGATTGTTGATCTATAACAATCTGTGTTATTTGCTTTAAAAGTTTCCCTGCAGTAATTCCGCCAAGGGCTTTTCTAGCTCCTTTTCCTGCTTGAGTAATACGCTTTACCGTAGCATATCGAACCTTAAAAAACTCATCGAGGTTGTTAGAGAAAATTCCGAGAAATCGTAATCGCTCAATCAACGGAACGCTTTCGTCTGCCGCTTCTTGCAAAACTCTTGCATTAAACTGCAACCAACTAATCTCTCTATTATTGTATGTATTTTTATGCTGCATTACCTAAATGTCTTCGGGAATAATTTTAATAAGGTTTTTCCTGTTTTTATATCTTTCCAAGAAGTGGTATTAAATTGCAAAATCACTAATCCCGTAGTAGGCAAATTATCTAAATATTCATCTCCTAAATCATTAATTAAATTCGTCATAGCGGGATTATGACCAAAAAGCATGAGCGTTTCTATATGATCATCACTGTTTTTAACAAAACTCAATAAATCTTCCTCATCAAATGTATAAAGTTCTTTTTTTACTGAAAATTGATCTTCTGGAATTTGTAAAGCATCTTTAAATAATCGCGCAGTAGTTAAAGCTCTTACCGCGCTACTTGAAAAAACTCTTGGGTGATATTGTTTTTGAAGCTTAAGAGCATTTATAACAAGATTAGCATCCTTAAAAGCTCTCTTTTTAAGCGGACGCTCATGATCTGGTAAATCATTTTTCCAAGATGATTTTCCGTGTCTTACTAAGATAAGTGTTTTCATAAATTATGGTGCTAAACGAACGATATTCCAATCATTAGTTTTTGAATCTAAGGTATATAAAAACCTATCGTGAAGCCTATTAGCTCTTCCTTGCCAAAACTCCATTTCTTGAGGTTTTACAATATAACCGCCCCAATGCTCTGGACGTTTAAGTTCGCTTTCTTCTTTTTGTAGTTCGCTCAATTTTTCTTCTAAAAACTCCCTATTAGGAATTGGCTGACTTTGCGGAGAAACAATTGCTCCCATTTGACTGCCTTTAGGGCGAGAAGCAAAATAATTACTCGACTGTTCTTGTGGGGTTTTTTCTACAATTCCTTTAATAATAACCTGTCTTTCGGCTGCTGGCCAAAAAAAAGATAAACACACTTTCGGGTGTTTTTCTATAGCTAAACCTTTCTCACTTTTATAGTTAGTGTAAAAAACAAAACCATCTTTAGAAAACTTTTTAAGCAATACTATACGCGTTTTAGGAAAACCGTCTTCCCCAACCGTACTTATATTCATAGCATTTACTTCATCTACTAATTGTGCTTTTTCTACTTCTATAAACCAATCTTTAAAAAGTAAAATAGGGTCTCGATGAAGTTGATTAAGTCTGAGTTCTGATTTTTCGTAAGATTTACGATAGTTTTGCAAGTCTTTTTCCATACTGCAATTTACAAGAATCTAGCTTAGGGAAAAAGAGAATTTTAAAAGTTTAGCAATAAATTAATCGAAAGAAATAGTTTTTCCATCTTCTGCTAAAACCACATTCTCAAAACAAGCCTTTGCCTCTTCTTTAAATAAATTAATATTATCGTAACGAGTGGAATAATGACCTAATATGAGTTGTTTTGCTTCTGCTTGACTGGCAATTTGTGCTGCTTGTTTTGCAGTAGAGTGTTTGGTAGATTTACATAAATGTACGTGAGATTCTAAAAAAGTAGATTCGTGGTACAAAGCTGTAACTTTTTTAATTTGCTCTATAATAGAAGGCAAGTAAGATGTATCACTACAAAATGCATAGCTTTTAATAGGTGGCGGAGGTCCTGTAAGTAACTTATTTTCTATAACTGTGCCATCATCTAGCGTTACATCTTTCCCTTTTTTAATACTTCTATAATAAGCTTTGTCTATGTCGTAATTAAGCACCTCATTCATTAGTAATTTACGATCTCCTTCTTTTTCTTTAAACAGAAATCCATTGGTATATACTCGATGATCTAACGGAATGGTTTCTACACTCACTTTATCATCTTCAAAAATTACTTGGGGAGATTTGCTGGTTAGTTCATGAAAATATAAACCGTAACTCGTCCAAGCTTTAGAGAGTTTTAACTGAAGGGTTATTATTTCTTTAATTCCCTTTGGGCCATAAATATGCAAATCAGTTTCTCGGCCTAATAAGCTAAAAGTGGAAATAAGTCCGATAAGACCAAAAAAATGATCCCCATGTAGATGAGAAATAAATACGTGTTTGATTCGTGAAAATTTTATGCGATGTCTTCTCAACTCAACCTGTGTACCTTCTCCGCAATCAATTAAAAATAAGTGATTAGCAATGTTTAGAACCTGAGAGGTTGGATGATTGAACGTACGTGGAGTGGCAGAATAACAGCCGAGAATAGTGACTTCCATCAATGGAAATTTTAGGTTTTAAAACGCTTCTAAGTCACGTTCTATTTCTTCCATCTGAATTATATCTGCTGCCTCTAACAAGGTTGGCACCACAATAAGTTCAGCTGGCACATCGTCTATCATAATCGTATTATTTACCAATACGAAAGAATGTTTGCTAGAACGATGCTTATTAGAAAGTGATAAAAATGAAAGCAATTCAGGTAACTGTAATTCTCCGTATTTTTGGATATCTACAACTACATTTTTATCTTTTATATTCTCATAACCCGTGTTTTCCAAAAATGATGCAAATTGTTTCACATCACCTTTTTCATCTTCCACAATGATATAAAAATCTTTTTCTATTAATTTCATGGGTATTAAATTTTGGATGCCAAGAGGTAAATAACTGCCATTCTAATGGCTACTCCATTTTCAACTTGGTCTAGAATAATAGCATTTTTTGAATCAGCTACATCACTGGTAATTTCAACCCCTCTGTTAATGGGACCAGGATGCATAATTACGATTTCTTTACCTAATTGATCTAATATTTTTTTATTTACTCCGTATTGTTGTGTGTACTCTCGAGTGCTTGGGAAGTAGGTCATATCCATACGTTCATTTTGCACACGTAACATATTTGCCACATCGCACCACTCTAAAGCTTTAATAAGGTTAGTTTCTACCTCTACTCCCAATTCTTCAATATGTTTGGGAATTAAAGTCTTTGGTCCGCATACTTTTACTTCTGCACCTTGTAATTGAAGTGCAAAAATATTACTCAATGCCACTCTACTGTGAAGAATATCACCAACAATCACAACTTTCTTACCTTTTACATCTCCTAACTTTTCTCTTATAGAATAAGAGTCTAATAATGCTTGGGTAGGATGCTCGTGAGCCCCGTCTCCCGCGTTTATTATTTTTGCATCTACATGTTGAGATAAAAATACAGCAGCACCTGGATTAGGATGTCTCATTACTACCATATCTACCTTCATAGATAGGATATTATTTACGGTATCTATAAGTGTTTCTCCTTTCTTTACGGAAGAAGATGCCGCAGAAAAATTCACGATATCTGCGCTTAAGCGTTTTTCGGCCAACTCAAAAGAAAGTCTTGTTCGGGTACTATTTTCAAAAAATAGATTGGCTATAGTTATATCTCTAAGCGAAGGAACTTTTTTTATGGGGCGGTTAATCACTTCTTTAAAATGATCTGCCGTCTTAAAAATTAAGTCTATATCTTCTGCTTTAAGATATTTAATTCCTAATAAGTGGTTTACACTTAATTCACTCATAAATTTTATTTTTTTACAAGGTAAACACTGTCTTCACTAGTGTTTTCTGTCCAGTTTACCAATACCCTTTCTTCATTAATAGCATCTACTTGTCGTCCGTTATAATCAGACTGGATGGGTAAATGTCTGCTAAATCTTCTATCGATAAGAGTTAGCAATTCAATTTCTTTAGGACGTCCAAAAGATTGTATAGCTGTTAAAGCTGCTCTTATACTTCTACCTGTATAAAGCACGTCGTCTATAAATACTACTCGCTTATCTTCTACCAAAAATTCTATCTTCGTCTTATTAGCTTCTAGAGGCTTATCACTTCTCCTAAAGTCATCTCTGTAAAAAGTAATATCTAGCTTACCAACTTTTACATCGGGTAAACCGTAACTTTCTTTTAATATCTTTTGAATTCTATCTGCTAAAAATACACCTCTTGGCTGAATACCTACAAGAACTGTTTCAGAAAAATCTAAGTGTTTTTCTAACAATTGGCAGGCGAGCCTATGCAAGATAATTTCTATCTCTTTGGCGTTAAGTAAGATTTTTTGACTCATGTGTAAGAAAGAAATTCGGTATTCTAGTAAGCAAAAGTAATTAAAAATATTATTCTAAATGTTCTATAAGTAGGTGCAATTTTTCAATTCTAAAAGTTATACAATATTTGTGGGTATTTCTGTTAATAAAAATAGGGCGCATGATGGCATTTGTTCAGTTAATAAAATATATTTGTAGATGTTTTAAATTTTCAATTGCATTCACATGAAATTTATAGTATCAAGTTCATATTTATTAAAACAACTTCAAATTTTAGGAGGTGTTATCAATAACAGCAATACGTTACCTATTTTAGATAACTTTTTGTTTGAATTAAATGAAAACCAACTTAAGGTTTCTGCTTCAGATTTAGAGACTACCATGTCTGCAGTCTTAGAAGTAGATTCTGATTCTAACGGAAAAATAGCCGTTCCTGCAAAATTACTTTTAGATACCTTAAAGACTTTTCCTGAACAACCACTTACTTTTATTATTGAAGAAAATGGAACTTTAGAATTAAGCTCTAGTCACGGTAAATATGCTTTAGCTTACGCTGATGGGGAAGAATTCCCAAATGCGGTTGAATTAGACGATCCTAGCAAAACCATTGTTCCTGCAGAGGTTTTATCTACCGCAATTAGCAAGACTATTTTTGCTTCTGGTAACGATGATTTAAGACCCGTAATGAGCGGAGTGTTCTTTCAATTCTCTACAGATGGTTTAACATTTGTGGCGACAGATGCTCACAAATTAGTTAAGTACACGAGAGAAGATGTTACTGCTACACAAACGGCAGAATACATTATGCCTAAAAAACCTTTAACCTTATTAAAGGCTATTTTAGCAGGAAACGATAGTGATGTTTTAATTGAATATAATGACTCTAACGCTAAATTTTCTTTTGATGAAACTCAATTGATTTGTAGGTTAATTGATGGGAAATATCCTAACTACGAAGCTGTTATCCCAAAAGAAAACCCTAATAAATTAGTAATAGATAGAAGTCAATTTTTAAGTTCTGTAAGACGTGTTTCTATTTTTTCTAATAAAACTACTCATCAAGTAAAACTTAAAATAGCAGGAGCTGAATTAAATATTTCAGCCGAAGATATCGATTACAATAATAAAGCAGAAGAGCGTTTAACTTGTGATTATCAAGGTGACGATATGCAAATTGGGTTTAACTCACGTTTCTTAACCGAAATGCTTAACAACCTTAACGCAAACGAGGTTCAATTAGAAATGAGCCTTCCTAATAGAGCTGGTATTCTAACTCCAAAAGACGGTTTAGATGAAGGCGAAAAAGTAACTATGCTAGTAATGCCAGTAATGCTTAATAGCTAATGCCCAACTAACCAACCAATTTTATAACCACTCGAAACCCAACATTTATTGTTGGGTTTTTTTATTTAAATACTTAAGTGAGTTAAACTTATACTAAACCCATTACAAAACTTGAAAGTTTCTGAGTTTCCTATTAAATTGAACCTAAACAAAACCAATTAACCATGAAAGATTACGGGACATTATCTCAGGCTATCAATAAATTGAAATTAGAAGAAGGTTACACTTTAGATTTTAACCTCATTGATGAATACCTAGAAAATAAAAAAGATAGAGAGAAATTTACAGCAAAAGAATTTGAAGTTGATAAAGTATTAAGATTTGAAGGAATGAGTAATCCTGATGATAATTCTATCTTATATGCTATAACAACCTCAAATAATAAGAAAGGCTTACTCACCGATGCTTATGGTGCTTATAGCGGACAAATTTCTAAAGAAATTCTTGAAAAATTACGTATTACTCAACCTTAAGCGCGGGTTAAAATTATATTAAAGTCAGTTTTCAATAGAAATTAAAACCATTAACTATTGTATTTTTGTATTGAAATAAAATATATAATAAACAAAAACTATTATGAAGTATTTAAACCTCGATAAAGAAACAACAAATAAAACGGTAGAACAGTTAAATATTTTACTAGCTGATTACCACCTTTATTACCAAAAATTAAGAAATTATCACTGGAATATTGTTGGCCAAAGCTTTTTCTATTTACATGAAAAATTTGAAGAAATGTATGATGATGCTATGCTTAAAATAGATGAGATAGCAGAAAGAATATTAACTTTAAGATACGAACCAACCAGTAATTTTTCTGATTACCTAAAGCTTTCAAACTTAAAAGAATCTAATTCAGATAAGTCTGATAAAGAAATGGTAAAAGAATTATTAGGTGATCACAGCAAGATTCTTTCACAAATGTCTAATGTTGTTGAAACAGCAGATAAAGCCGGAGATGAAGGAACTATAGATCTTATTGGTGCTTATATTAGAGAATTAGAAAAAACAAGTTGGATGTTAGATGCTTGGTCTATGAAAACAAAAGACACTCATAAAGAAATCAAGTCTTAATCATAGATATTCATGAAAGAAGAAGTATTTGATATTACCAAAGCCATAAGTGGAATTTGGGATAAATTATCTAATTGGGTAGATTCTATTGTCTTGAATCTACCCAATTTTATTTTAGCTGTTTTAGTTTTTATCGGTTTTGTATTTGTTGCTAAATACCTAACTAAGTTTCTTGATAAATTATTATTAAGAAGAAACATGCAGCATTCCGTTAGAGGAATAACTACTAGAGTATTTAATCTAATTATAATCGCAATAGGCTTTTTTATAGCGCTTAGCGTTCTTAATCTAGATAAACTACTTACCACAATTTTAGGTGCAGCTGGGGTAATTGGTCTTGCTGTAGGTCTTGCCTTACAAGGAACTTTAAATAATACTTTTAGCGGAGTTATTCTTAGTTTCTTACCCGAATTGCAAATTGGTGATTGGATTGAAACCAATGGATATGCTGGAGAAGTTTTAGAAGTTAATCTGCGAAATATTGTTATCAAACAATCGGATAATAATCATATAATTATTCCCAATTCCAAAATAGCCGAAGATTCTTTCAAAAACTTTAGTCGAACCCCTAGATCTAGGATAATGGTTAATTGTGGGGTAGGTTATGAGAGTGACCTCGAAAAAGTTGAAAAAATAACTATCGACGCTATTGCAAAAATATTCAAACAAAATAATGGTGAACAAATAGAATTTGCTTATCAAAGTTTTGGTGATAGCTCTATAAATTACGTAGTAAGATTCTGGGCAGATGTAACTAAACAGAGAGATATTCTACTTCACACACACAAAGCTATCCTTGCGATTAAAAAAGCTTACAACGAGGAAGACATCAATATTCCTTTCCCAATTAGAACGCTCGATTTTGGGAAAAATAAATTTAGATCTGAAGCGATTACAATTAATTCTTCACAAAAGGAATAAGTTCAAAATATTTGAAATAAAAAATCCGCTAAATGCGGATTTTTTATTTTTTGAATTCAATTACTTTCCATTCTTTTTGAAGAATCGCATATATAACATCGTCAACCCAAGCGTCACGAAAATATAGGCTCTTTTTAAAATGCGCTTCTTTTCTAAAGTTTAAGCGTTCCATTAACCGAATAGATTTTGTATTTCTAGGATCTACTGAAGCTTTGACTCTGTGCTTATTTAAATGGTGAAACAAGTAATTAATCACTGCTTTTAAGGCCTCTGATGCAAGGCCTTGATGCTGATATTTTTCATTTATCGTACATCCTAACTCACATTGAAGATTCTGTGGGTCTTCAAAATGTACTCCAATATCTCCTATTACTTCTTGAGTATCTTTTTTCTCTATCACTAACTGAAACCAAGTATGGGGTTCATTGAAAGCATTTGGATTTTTATCAATAAAACGATTCACTTCTTCCGTAGTTGAAGGAATCCAGTTTTGATACTTATTCACTTCAAAATTTGATCTATACGAGAAAACCTCTAAAGCATCTTTGGAATGAATAGGCCGTATTAAAACTCTTTCTGAATAAATATTAACCATTAAATTTTTTTAACATTTGCATTTAAATCAGATAAACAGAAGCGGTTCAGAGAATTAAAAAAATTAAAATATTCACTTCAATTATCTTTACGGAATTAGAATTTAAATCCGAATCCAAAACTAAAACGCCAGCCATCTTCTCCGTTAAACATATTAAATTTACCATTGATAGATTGGGCGCTATTCACAAATATACCTCCACCATAGTCACTGTGCCATTGTTCACTACCTTCTCCATCCATCCAGACTCTACCTAAATCTCCTCCAGCAAACACTCCTATTTGAAATGGTAAGAAACGTGTTTTAAATTGATTAAAACTATATCTTAAATCTGCTCCGGTTGAGAATGATCTTTGCCCTGAAAATCTTTCATTTCTATATCCTCTAAGTCCCGTTTCTCCTCCTAATTGAGCTGCTTGATAAAACTCATAATCATTTCCTATATTTATTTGAGAATCTACGTGAGTATTTATCACCCATTTTCTATTTCTGGATATAGAATTATAAAACTCTAAATGTGGTTTTATATATGCATAAGAATTTTTAGTTTCTGTAGTGTTTATTTTTCCGCCAAGGGTAAACTCAAAATCCATTCCCCTCGTAGGGTTTATTTCATCATCGTAACTTTCATACTTATACGTACCGTGAGCTCCTGCAAAATACTTTCTTTCAAAGAATTCATCATCATTGGCATTGTATAAATCGGTTACATACCTATTTGAAGATTCTTCTAAATTTACAGTTTCAAAAGAAAGCATATACTCAAAATAACTACCAAATGGTGTCGCTTGTTTTAGTCCTGCCTCTACACCTATTTTATTTATTTTTACGCGATTGTAATCATAAGCCAATCCATTTTCAGCAAAATTGGTAGTCTCATTTCCAAACCCAAAAAAGTTAGTTGTATAATTATTGCTAGTATAATGTCCTTCAACAGCAAAATTAAAGTTGCCTATAGCGTTTGCAAATTGTCCTTCATAATTAACATCAAAACCATCGTATGCAAAATAATATGCTATTCCTACTTTATGTTGAGAAGTAAAAGGGTTTCTGTTGAAACGATTATTGGTGAGTACTGCTTGTACTCCTATTTTAAATCCATCATCTGGATTGTAACCAAATCCTGGTAAAACTGAAGTTGAAGAAGATATTTTTTTATCTTTATTATAAATATTTACCGCATATTTATCTGTAAGTCTTAGTTTGGCATCCCCAATCTCGTCTATCGTATTTGGCTTAGATTCGTAATCATAGACGGTGACCCCTTTTCCATTTTTAATTTTAAAGATGTCATTATTTTGTCCTCCAATGATTTTAATTGGAATATAGTGATTAGACTCTCCTACTACATTAAAGACATCATCATCATCTAAACCATAAATCCAAATTTCTTTGGTTTCCTTTTTTGAATAGGTCTTGTTACTCACCACGTATTTACGATTTCCTTTTATATTTCGATAAATAGATATATTTGTACTACCATCTCCTAGCCTTGTAATATCTATAAAATCATCTTTATCTGTCGCAGTAACGATGGCTAATTTAGCAAAGTAATCATAGTATTTTTCAGCTATATTCACAATATTCCTTCTTCTCGCTTTTAAATCAGATTTTAATTTTGCTGTAGATTCTTCAACCAAAATTTCTTCTGGAAGTTTAGAAAAAGCTTTTTCAATCACTTCATCGGTAATATTCTCTTGAACATATTTTGCTTGTTTTAACCATTCTTCTTTTCCTTTATTCTGAAGTAATGCTCTATCTAATCCTACTACCGAAGAGTTAAACCATTCGATATCGCCAATATTTTCGCCGTACGTACTAAATTGATTTCCAAAACCTGATATTCCTCTTAAGGTAGCAAAGAAAGCTCCATCAAAATTTGAAAAAACTTGATCTCGATCTCTTGGTATAGGCTTAAATGTTTTATTTCCTTCTTCATCTTCAAATTCAGACCAACGCCATTGGTCTTGGTGCCTATCCCAATCTCCTAATAACATATCAAAAACTCTAGCCCTAATATAGGTAGCTTCATCTAAATGATATTCTTCATCTCTTCGCAAACGCTCAAACAAACCTGAAGTACTTTCTATATCTTCATTAGGGCTTCCAAACTTATCGGAATCCATCCAACCTTCTTCTGGTCTTTCTACCAACATATAAAGCTCATCCCCATAGTCTTCATTGTAGTCTTTTAAGGCTTGTTGCTTAGGAACATAAAAAATCTGTGGATTAGTATGATATATATTAATGGCTTCAGATAGATCTGGCACTACCATAAATGCATAGGGATGTGCTGCAGTATAAAAATCTTGAATCGCTTTTTCCGCTAAGGTATTTTCAAAATCTTCTCCAACTTCCTCATCTTTAAACGCTACAGTTTGCAATAACTGCAAAGCACTTTTTTTAAGTGCTCTAAGGTTGTAATCTCTACCTTTTTTATCTTTTAATCTTAAAGATCTAGTTTGGTGACCTCCTCCCGCTCGAATAACTTCTAAACCTCCATATAAAGTGTCTAGATAGGCAACAGGTGCTTTTATTTTTTTTCCGTAAAGATTTCTATATTGATTCCCAAAAATACTTTTGTAAACCTCTCCTTTTTCAGCTTCTTCTTGTTCATAAATTGAAGCTTTGATATAAGGAGAATATATTTTATCGGAAATAAGAGGAACGAAATCAAATTCTTTTTTAGGCTCAAATATTTCCTGTTGAAACATTAACACCGGTTTATTATTAACACTTTTATAAAATTTAACCCACGTTGAGCCATCGGTGAACACATCATAAACAGCAAAACCCTGTCCTGGATAAGCAAAAACCCCGTTGTTTCTTAAGCTAGCATAAGATTCTTTAGAACCAGATCCCGAGATAATTTGATGAATATTCCCTTCTACATTGTATTGTAAATTATGTTCGTGACCAGACACAAAGATTACATTATCATATCCAGCCGCTGCGGTAGACAGTCTATCTACCATATTCTTGTAACGCTGGTTTTGTGCATCTTGGATGGAAACTCCTCCCGTGGTTCTTATCAACATAGCTAAAGACCCTAAAACAGGCAAAGGAATTTTTCTTTGAGAAGGATATAAGTGTCTATTTAAATGGTAATTACCTCCATGTACGCCATTGGTAAACAAAGGGTGATGTAAGGCTACTACGACATTTTTGTTTTCATTCTTCTTTAACTCATTTGCAAATTCTAATAACATTGCTTCACGAGTTTTTATCTCAGGACAATTATCATTTATGGTAGGATTTTCATCCCAATCTTCTAAGAACCATTGAGAATCAATAATAATTATAGCTAAATCTTCAGAAACATCTCTAACTTCAAATCCGCAACCCGAATTTGGTGCCCATACATTATTTTTCTTTAAATGCTTTTCTATATAATCTTTCTGTTCTTCTAAACCATTAATTCCTTCATCATACCAATCATGATTACCAGGAATAAAAATAATATTCCCATCGTAATTTTCTAAAGCATCCAATTGGGCATCAATTCTATATTCTGACTGCGTCCTTAACGGATCTCCTTTTGGAGGCATCCCTGCAGGATAGATATTATCTCCTAAAAATATAGTAGTCGAATTTTTAGATTGCATAGAATCTAACATAGATTTAAATGCTAAGATTCCTAAAGAAGTTCCACCCGCTTGAGAATATCCTGCATCACCTAAAAGAAAAAAACGATGCTCTAACTTTTTTTGATTAGGGTAAACAATCGCCTTTTGAGCATCTTCATCTTTATACTTAGGTTCGAAAGAAGCACAACCCAACATGACCAGTGCAACTATAATTGTTAGAACTATGTTATTTTTCTTCATAAATAATAAATCAACTTTGATTTTTTGTAATTTGCAAGACATTTAATATAAACCTATGGCAGATATTTTAGAAAAAGTAGACAAATTTGTTCTTCAATTATTTACTGAAAAACTACCAAATACTTTTATATATCACAACTATAACCACACGCAAAGGGTGGTTAAAAGTACTAAAGAATTAATTGAAAATTCCGAAATAAATGTTAAAGAAGAACGAGCGCTTTTGCTTGCTGCTTGGCTTCATGACACTGGCTATACGGTTAAATCTGAAGGTCATGAAGAAGAAAGCATAAGAATTGCTAAAGACTTTTTAACTGAAGAAAATGTAGATAAAGAGATTACAGAGATGGTGGTCAAATACATCTCTACAACGAGAATGTCGGCTATACCTGAAACCTTGCCTGAAAAAATTATTAAGGATGCAGATTCTTCACATTTATCGAAAGAATATTTTGAGGAAACTAGTGAATTTTTAAGACAGGAACTAAAAATTCAGAAGATTCGTAATTTTTCTACGAATGAATGGGTAGAAGAAAATATCAAACTTTTTACCCAAAAACATCGCTATTACACTCCTTACGCCATAGAGAAATGGAAACCTAAGAAAGATGAAAATCTACTTTCAATTTTGGAAAGTCAGAAGAAACTTTCTAAAAAGTATGATAAAGAAAAAGCGAAAGCCAAATTTAAAGCGAAATATAAAAACGATAACCCCGAAAGGAGTATCCAAACTTTATATAGGACTACGTTAAGGAACCATATTAAATTAAGTGATATTGCAGATACCAAAGCAAACATCCTACTTTCTGTAAATGCTATTATAATTTCGCTTGCTTTAGCTAACATTATTCCTAAACTAGATGCTGCATCTAATCGCCATTTGATGATGCCTATATTGGTGTTGGTATGTTTTAGTGTAGCTTCTATTATTCTATCCATTATGTCTACCCGACCTAATGTAACTAGCGGCGAGTTTACAAAAGAGCAAGTAAGAAATAGAGACGTGAATATTTTATTCTTCGGAAATTTTCATAAAATGCCATTCGATCAATACAAATGGGCGATTGACGAAATTTTGAAAGATAAAGATTATGTCTATGAAGCCTTAACAAAAGATTTGTACTTACTAGGTATTGTTTTAAATAGAAAGTACAATCTATTACGATGGACTTACACCATATTTATGACAGGAATCATTATATCGGTTATTAGTTTTGTGATAGCCTTTTGGTCTGTTTAGAACAACATAATAAAATAAAAAAGCTCTTCTTAATCGAAGAGCTTTTTTTTTAATGATGTAATTCTTTCATTAAATTTTCATAGGATATATTTTCTTCTTTATCATCAGATTTGTAGAGGACATTAATTCTTATCGCTCGTAATCCTACGACTCCTTGTACATCTTCTAACTCTAATAATTCTAATTGATCACCTAAATAATTTTTCTTTTGAAGGTATTTAATATATCTTAAATACTCTCTTTCGTCAGATTTTTGAGAATATACAATGGCAATTTTACCTTTTTGAGTTACTCTTTCTTCAGTATCTTTAATATAGGCCTTATCTATTCTTTTTTTAATAATCTCATATCTCGCATTGTAAGTACCATCTACGTCAAACTTTTTCTCATCCATTCTATACCTAATAGATAAAGTAGAACTAAAAACAAGAATTAGCGAAGCAGCGTCTAACTTTAAAGGCATATTTTCTTGTACGTTGTAGAATCTATTTTCCATTTCGCACATTACTTGTAATTGCCAAAGTCTTAAGTTAAATAAATAAACCTCACTAAAAGGTTTATTTTTAACCATATCACTACCTATATACATATTATGATCTACTCCATCTGTTTTATACCTTTCAAAATAATGAGGGTATATTTTTTGAGCATCAGCTTGTTTTCGATCTAAGTAACGAGATAGTGTACGGTTAATTCTTTGTACCGTATCATCATAATTTTTTCGTTGATCGTAAATCACTCCCGTTTTAGGGTCTAAATTTTTCTCGTATTCCTCTACTTTGCTTTTTAGACTTTCAGATTTATGCTCTAAATGTTCTATAAGCGGATTTAGCTCCTTGTATATGAAATTTATAATTTTTTGCTCACTAGAAGCGTTAAGATTTTCCTTGAGATCTTTACTGAATTCTTCAATTCTAAATTTCATTTGTTCATAAATAGGAATAGGCTCAATATCGTAAGCCTCATTTATGATGATTAAAATAGAATTTAACTGACTTAAAAGATCTTTTTGAATAGCATTATTCCTTTCTTCTGAAGAACCTACAATATCTATTTGCCCATATAACGGATAAATGTCTTTAAATGCAATATCTCTAAAGGAAGAAACACCATCTGAATCTAAATCTTCAATAAATCGTTTGGCTTCTTCTTCAAAAACCCAAAGCACACTTGGGTGTATCGAGGTACATTCACTTTGTATCACCGCTTTTACTCTATTCTCAAAGTCAGTTTTATTTCTTTCCACGGCAGTGACAATATATGGAAGAACATCTTCAAGCTTAATCGCATTTATATTGTTGAGTTCATTTTTTCTAAATGAAACCAGTTCTAAAACACCAAGTAAATTGTTATTTTTAGAAATTGGAGCTAGAATACAACTTTTTACGTTGTTCGCTAATAAATTTTGCGCTAATAAAACATCACTGTTTTTTTCTGCATAATTTTCTACGTTGGCAATGACAAAATAGCTTTGTTTATTGATTAGCGTATCATAAGCAGATTCACAAAGTATATTTTTACAATCAAATGTAGATTTATTATCTAAGATATAGCTTTTAATTAACCCTTTCTTCATGTTATAGAACTCTTGTAGAGTGTCTTCAAACATGGTGAAACCTATCTCTAAGTCTGGAATCCTATAAATAGATCTAAATATCTCTAACATTCCATCCATGTTTTTATCTTCAGGAACATTATTATTTAAAAGTTCAGTCTTTAAATCAGATATTCCATCGTCTACCGTAACATCTGTTAGGTTAAGTAATATAAAGCCTTTAAATATCCAACTATGAGGAGGGAATTTCTCTTTCCACAACTCAATATTGTCTGTATTTTGTATTAAAACATCTACATCTTCTTCGGTTACATCTAATGCCGTTTCTGTTTTTTCAAAACTCACAAAATCTGCATTTACAGCTAACTTATAATTTTTTGTAATTCCGCCTTTTTCTGGAATATCATAATAGAGAGGTCTTGAAAAATCTATATCATATTTATAGAAATTTTTAAGTATTAATAGACATCCCCTTATATAGTCAAATTCATCTTCAAAGTTTCGTATTCTAAACTCAAAACCCTCCCCTGCATTATTAATAATCTCTTTAAAGCGATTGGTTTGACTTAATACAATATCATATTTAGGAACAGTCGCTGCTTTTATTTCATTATTAGTAAGTACGTTTGGAAATATATCATCTAATAGAATTTGTATAGGTTCATCATATTTTTCTATGTCTTCTACATTTTCTATACCGTCACTTAATTCTGGAAACTCTTGTATGTACTCTAATAAATCTTCTAAATATTTTTTTGCTAATTTTTTATCTTCTGTTTTATACCTTTCCTTGTAAGCTTCTATCACTTTTTGGAAGCTTACTTTTATTCTAAATGGTAAATCTTCTGACTTATTTTTCATCTATACAATATTGATTTAACAAATTAAGCTTACTCCCATATAAAGTAAAACAAAATACTTTAAATTAACAATATTTTAGCTTAAACTGCCCGTTATCTAAAGCAAGTTAATTATTTTTGCAAGAAATCAAATTATATAATCAAATGAAAAAATTTCTAGTTTTAACTATAGCTTTAACCACGCTTGTAGCTTGTCAAAATGAAACTGATACAAAGCCTGTTTTAACGGCTAAAATTGATGTCCAAGATGGTACAAAAGTATACTATTCTGCTATGACTGATGAAGGTGCTCCTAAAGCCGTTGATACTGCAACTGTAAAAAATGGGAATTTTAGTTTTGATCTTGAAGAAGCAGATTATCAAACCTTAAGTATTCTTAGCTTAGAGGGAAACGTTCAGGGAAATGTTTTATTTATTAATGAAAATGAAAAGATAGACGCTACAATCTATAAAGACAGTTTAAGAAACTCTAAATTAAAAGGTGGTAAAAATCAGCAATTGTTATCTGATTATTTAACTTTTATTGGAGAACAAGGAGAAAAAGCAAATGAATTGGGGAAAAAATTTAGAGATCCTAATCTAAGAAATGATCCTCAAATGGCTCAATCTCTTCAAGAAGAAAGAGCTAGATTAACCAAGCAAGAAAATGAATATAGAGAAAAGCTTATAAAAGATAATCCTAACTCATTGGTTTCTATTTTAGTTCTTTCTGATATGATTGGAATGAATATTAATCCTAATGCAGATAAACAAGCTTTATATAATTCTTTATCTGAAAAAGCAAAAAACTCACCTTCTGGGAAAAAGATTCAGCAATA
This sequence comes from Mesonia sp. K4-1, assembly GCF_008017825.1. Classification (NCBI taxonomy): domain Bacteria; kingdom Pseudomonadati; phylum Bacteroidota; class Flavobacteriia; order Flavobacteriales; family Flavobacteriaceae; genus Mesonia; species Mesonia sp. K4-1. The sequence goes on along the minus strand of NZ_VRLS01000086.1, from coordinate 213,825 downwards.
TTTAGATGCTAACAAAGATATTTCTATCGGATCTAAAGCGCCTAACTTCACCGCAAAAACTCCTGAAGGAAAGGATCTTTCTTTAAATGATGCGTTAGGAAAAATTACTATTATAGACTTTTGGGCTTCTTGGTGTAAGCCTTGTAGAATTGAAAATCCTAATGTGGTAAAACTTTATAATGAATACCACGATAAAGGTTTAAATATTATTGGTGTTTCTTTAGATAAGGCATCACAAAAAGATAAATGGTTAAAAGCTATAGAAGATGATAAATTAACTTGGCAACATGTATCTAACCTAGAATATTGGAATGAGCCTATTGCTAAGCTTTATAAAGTAAGATCTATTCCTTCTACGTTTATTTTAGATGAGAACGGAACGATTATAGCCAAAAATTTAAGAGGTAAAATGCTAGATGATAAAATTGCTGAGTTATTAGACTAAGCTTAATTTTAAAAAAAATAAAAATCCCCGTTCTTCAACGGGGATTTTTTATTTTATTATGGTAACTGTATTGTGGTTCTTATGACTGGGAAAGAATATGAAACCTTACGTTCACTTTTACTTTAACTTCCATCTCTCCAGTAGCAATACTTGGAAATTCTCCTCCACCGCTTTCTGCACTGTCCATCGCCATAGACTTATAAGCTACTGGATATGGTTGAGAGGAACCAACTTCTGAAATATAAGCTACAGATCCTAGTTTAGAATTTAATTCATTTACATATAATTCCGCTTTAGCTTTAGCGTTTTGCATGGCTTTTTTTCTAGCTTGAGTTTTAAGTTGTTCTATATTAGAAGCGCCAAATTGAATTCCGTCTATTCTATTAATACCTGTTGCCAATAAACCAGAAATCACTTTTTCATATTTATTTAGATCTTTCAATTTAATTGATATCGCTTGGTTGGCTACATAATTGTAGGTTTTCGTTTGGTATTGATAGTTCTTATTTACATTTAAATATTCGGTACGAATATACTTGTCATCAATTCCGCTTTTCTTTAAAAACTTGAAGACGTTTCTTACATCCTTGTCCACCGCATTTTTCACCTCTTCTGCACTGTTCCCTTCGTGTTCCACTCTAATGTTTAAGTTCACTTCGTCTGGAGCTGCCATAACAGTTCCTTCTCCTACTACCAAAACACCAGTTGGTTCTGTTTGTGCAAATGTTGTTGCAGCTGCTAGCATTAAAATACTAAAAATTAGTTTTTTCATAGTTTTTATTTTTCTGTTTGTTAATTAGCTTTCAAGAAGAATACCAAATTTTAAATTTTATCAGTTTTTTTCAGAATAAATAAAGTCACAATTGGTATAAGTAACAAAAAAACCATCATTAAGTGCTCGGTAAATATCCAAGGAGAAAGTAATAATGTAATAAAATAACCTCCCATAGCGCCTCCAAAATGAGCGTCGTGACCAATATTATCTTGTCTATTTTTCATTCCGTAAATAGTATATAATAAATAACCTATCCCAAATACATAGGCAGGAATAGGAATAATAAAAAATAAGCCTAGCATCATATCGGGCTGTAATAAAATAGCGGAGTATAATACTCCCATAACTGCTCCACTTGCACCAACAGCAGTATAAAAAGGTTCGTCTTTGTGAAAGAAATAAGCTAAGAGATTCCCTAATAATAAACTACCTAAATAAATTATAAGAAATTGAGCAGCTCCCATATTGTAGATCACCACATTTGCAAAAAAATATAAAGTCAACATATTTACAAATAAATGTGTAATATCTACATGTAAAAATCCCGATGTAAAAAAACGTATTTTTTCTCCCGCCTTAATTCGCCCAATATCAAATTTATATTCTTCAAAGAAAACTTGATCGTTAAAACCTTTAAATGAAACGATTGAGTTAATCGCTATAATCACTAAAGTGATGATTTCTATATCTCCCATAAGTTATATTTATTACTATTCAAATATACTATAACTTTACAGAAAGCCTATTTCTAATCCTAAGATTACCTAAGCTTTTATGACATAAAATTTAATGGAATTTGGTTTGTATTATCTAGAAAAACTAACTGGTGTTACAAATAAAATTTTAGATTTAAGTTTTATATTTGCACATAATTTTTACTATGCGCAAATTTGTTTTTTATATCGCTTATCCCTTATTGTGGTTAGTCTCAAAACTACCCTTTCCTTTATTTTATCTGTTTTCTGACTTTATATATGTGGTTGTTTACTATTTAATTGGGTATCGAAAAAAAGTGGTGAGAGGCAATTTAGAGTTATGTTTCCCTCACAAATCTACTGAAGAGTTAAAGAAAATTGAAAAAGCTTTCTATCACCATATGTGCGATATGTTTTTAGAAATGATAAAAACTTTATCTATTTCTAAAAAACAATTAAAAGAAAGATTTGTCTATAAAAATATTGAAGAGCTCCAACGTTTAGAAGAACAATCTGCCGGGATTATAATAATGTGTGGTCATTACGCTAGCTACGAATGGGCTACAGCCATTAATTTTTACAAGACCAAAAATAAAGGTTATGCGATTTATAAAAAGATAAAAAACCAATATTTTAATAAGTTAATTAAAGATATTCGTGCCAATTTAGGTGCCACCTTAATTAGCAGCAGAGAAGCAATCCCGACGATGCTTAGAAATAAGAGAGATGCAATTTCTTCTACTTATTATATGATTTCCGATCAATCTCCTAAAAAGAATACTGTTAAAAATTGGACTAACTTTATGGGAACAGAAACTCCGGTTTTTAATGGTTCGGAAGCGATGGCAAAAAAATTAGATTTTGCTGTTTTATATTTAAAAGTAGAAAAAGTAAAACGTGGTTTTTATGAAGCTACACTTCTTCCCTTAGCGGAAAACCCAAAAGAAACAGAAGATTTTGAAATCACTACTTCGTTCTTCAATGAGTTAGAAAAGCAAATTAGAAACCAACCTGAATTTTACCTTTGGACGCACAAACGTTGGAAACATCAAAAGAAAGATTTTTAAGGTTTACTTAAAATATAAAAAACAAAATGCCCATCTATCAAAACGATATGATGGGCATTTTTATAGATTATGTTTGCTAATTTATTACAATCCTGCAATAGCTTTTATTTCTGCAATAATTTTATCTGCTAACTGCGTAGCTTCATCTTGAGATTTAGCTTCGGTATAAATTCTTATAATAGGCTCTGTGTTAGATTTTCTCAAATGCACCCAGTTTTCAGGAAAATCAATTTTAACACCATCTACTGTAGAAACCTCTTCAGAAGCATATTTTGTGGCCATTTCTTCTAAAATACGATCTACATCTAATTCCGGCGTAAGCTCTATTTTATTTTTACTCATAAAATAAGCAGGATAGGTTTCTCGTAAGGCCGAAACCGTCATATCTTTTTCTGCCAAATAGGTTAAGAATAAAGCTACTCCCACTAGACTATCTCTACCATAATGCAGTTCTGGCAGGATGATTCCTCCGTTTCCTTCACCACCAATAATTGCGTCGGTATCTTTCATAAGTTGCACCACATTCACTTCTCCTACAGCGCTAGCTTGGTAAGAACCTCCATGTTTTTCGGTTACGTCTCTCAAAGCACGTGAAGAAGAAAGGTTACTTACAGTATTCCCTCCTTTTTTACCTAAAATATAATCGGCTACAGCGACTAAAGTGTATTCTTCTCCAAACATATTTCCTTTTTCATCTATAAAAGCGAGACGATCTACATCTGGATCTACCACAATCCCTAAATCGGCATTTTCTTTTACTACTAGCTCGCAAATGTCTCCCAAGTGTTCTTTTAAAGGTTCTGGGTTATGAGGAAAATCACCTGTGGGTTCACAATAAAGTTTTACTACCTCAACTCCCAATTCTTCTAAAATTCTAGGGATAGCAATACCTCCTGTAGAGTTAACGCCATCTACCACCACTTTTAGTTTTGCATTTTTTACAGCTTCAGCATCGACTAAATCTAGGTCTAAGATTTCTTCTATGTGTAAATCTATGTAAGCATCGTTTACACTAATTTTACCAAGATCATCTACTTCCGCGAAAGCGATAGAATTACTTTCTGCGATTTCTAAAATTTTAGCTCCTTCTTTTCCGTTAAGAAATTCTCCTTTTTGGTCTAATAGTTTTAAAGCATTCCATTGTTTAGGGTTATGACTTGCGGTTAAAATAATTCCGCCATCGGCATGCTCCATTGGCACAGCCATTTCTACCGTTGGTGTTGTAGAAAGTCCTAAATCTATAACGTGTATTCCCAAACCTACCAAAGTATTCATTACCAATTGCTGAATCATCTCACCAGAAATTCTCGCATCTCTTCCTACCACAACTCGATATTGGTCTTTATTGGTTTGCTGCTTAATCCAAGTACCGTATGCCGAAGCAAATTTAACTGCATCTATTGGGGTTAAATTATCTCCTACATTCCCGCCAATGGTTCCTCTAATTCCTGATATTGATTTGATTAATGTCATACAATGATTGATTTAATTAGATTACAAATATAAGTGCAAAATACATCTGCCGCAAAAGCCTTGTTTAAAGTTATTATTAAGCTTACTTTAGAACCATGAATTTTTTAGCTCACATCTACCTTTCTCAGGACCGAGATTTAGTGCAAATAGGAAATTTTGCAGCCGATTCTATTAAAGGAAAAAAATATAAAAGCCTACCTGTAGAAATGCAAAAAGGTATTTTATTACATCGAAAAATAGATAGTTTTACAGATTCGCATCCTATTGTTTTTAAAAGTGCTCATCGTTTTTTTGAAAAATACGGTCATTATAATACGGTATTAATGGATGTGATTTACGATCATTTTCTGGCTAAAAATTGGAAATCTTACTCTAACATTCCGTTGAGTGATTACGTAAATTCTTTTTATGAATTACTTCAAACTCATTTTGAAATCTTACCTAAAAATGTGCAACGTTTTTATCCTTATATGGTAGAACAAAACTGGTTATTAAGTTATACTTCCATAAACGGAATTGAGGGCATATTAGCACAAATGAATCATCGTATTAAACATCGTGTTCCTTTACACGAATCTATAGTTGAGTTAGAAGAATTTTATGAAGAACTAGAACATGAGTTTTCTTTATTCTTTACGGAATTAATAGCATACAGTAAAAAAGAGTTAAGCCTTATTGATCAACTTTATGATAAAGCCCCAAACTAAAATAAGTATTGAGGCTTTAAGTATTAAATTGAAAAATTGACATAAACAGCGGTTCTATAATTTACCTCTACCAAACCACTATTGAGGTTTTGATGAATTGGTAACATGACATTAGCACCAACTGACCATTTTTTATAAGTAGTATGTATACCCAATTGTGAGAAAAGCACATCTCCTTTAGTGTTGACTACCGCTTCACCATATTGTTCATTTTCTTCAAAAATCTCTCCTGCAATTCCTAAACTTGGTGAAATAGAAACAGCATTCTGACTATTGAAAGATCCAAAAAAGCTTAATCCATAATTGGTCTGATTTCCAAAATGGTAATTTAAATCGTTTTCAGTTTTAAAAGTGTAATTTAATAACACATTTGCTCCGTACGTTCTATACCCCAAATTGTAATCTAGACCAACTGTATAATCCCAACTTCCTGTCCCTACTTGAAAGCTAGGGTTTACACTCCCGGCGTTATTGTCTTTTTCATAATTTCCTGTAGGTGCTTTTACTCCTCCTCCAACTCTTAACGTATGTGCAAGTTTATCGGGATTTAACATTAGAGAATCTTTATTGGTTTGTATAAGTTTATAAAATGCTAATACCGATATATCTCCTATTCCGTTAATTTTTTCAGTTGAATTGTCTTTGAACTCACGATCATGAAAATGATAAGGCACAATTGCATGGACACTTATCTTTTCAGTAACTGGTATTTTAGACCACAATTGTAGCGTATTGAAATTTTCATCTACCCAAGGAGAATTGTTAAAAATTCCATCTCTAGATTTATAGGATTGCTTTAAGTAACGTACTCCTATAAAATTATCGGTTAAATTACCGCCATATCCCATACTTCCTCCATTACCACTACAACCACATACATCGCAATCCTCAAAAAAATACACCTGTCTTTGAGAAGTAGTTGGTAAAGTATCTTCTACTTTTTCTAGTGGCTTAGACCATAAGGATAGTGTAAAACCTAAAAAAAGGATAAAAAAACTAAATTTAATATTCTGCAAATCTTTCATCGTTTAAATATTCATTATCGGTTAGGGTTAGCAAAAAAGCAATTAAGACTTCTTTTTCTTCTTCGCTTAACGCTATTCCCAACCTCTCATTTTGTTTTAAAATAGGATCTAAAGTTTCTGAGTCTTGCACTCCACTGTCATAAAAATCGAGTACAGATTTTAAACTTCCAAACCTTCCGTCGTGCATATAAGGTTTTGTTACCTCTACATTTCTTAAGCTTGGCACTTTAAATTTATAATTATCTGAAGCACTTCCAGTAACTTCAGCTCTGCCTACGTCATTGATTCCTGGATATGCTGGTAGACCGTTATTTCTAAAAGCATCATCTGTAAATAAATCGGTTTTATGACAAGAGGCACATTTTTGTTTAAAAACTTGATGCCCATAAGTTTCTTCTTCCGTAAAGGAAATATCATCTTCTCTCCTTACATATTTATCATATTTTGAATTAGAAGAAACCATCATCACCATAAACTGAGAGAGGGCTTTAAAAAAGTTTTCATTATTCACTTCCCCATTTTCAAATGCCTCTAAAAAAAGCTTTTGATACTCTTGGTTCGCTTGCAATTTGGCCATCACATTGGTAAGTGTTTCTCCCATTTCTACCTCATTGGTAATGGGTATAATAGGAAAAAGATCTAAATGAGAAGTGGCTCCGTCCCAAGTAAACTCTTTCATAAATGCGGCATTTTGAATTGGAGGAGCATTTCTGGTACCTTCCAAATCATTTATACCGTGGCTAAATTGATGTTCATGATGTGTAAACGCAAAACGTTGCTCGTGGCAAAAACCACAAGAGATAAATCCGTTAGCCGAGAGATTTCCGTCATAAAATAATTTTTTTCCTAATTCAAACCCCTTTTCAGTAAGAGGGTTTGGGTCTAGATTGTAAGTTAAATTGGGAAAATTAAAAGGAATTTCTAATGACAACTTCTTGTTTACAGCAACATAACTTGTATCATCGTTTGAGCATGCCAATAAAAACATGCTTAATAGAAATAGACATATTTTCTTCATAATAAAGAAATAATTTTCTCACCCAAAGTAAATCTTGGGTGAGAAAAATTAATTAATGGTGTCCGCCTTCTCCGTTATGTACGTGGTGTACTTCGAACATCGTAGAGGTGTTTTCTGCAATTTGAGGTGATTTAACCTCATCTACCATCACTACAGGAGCTTCTGATAAATATATTTTATGCTCCCCATCTAAAATTTGATTAGCATCAACCTCAAGGTGTATAAGCGGAATCATTTCATCACTAACCATTGCTGTAGACGGAAGGTTTACCGTTACTTCTTTATAATTATCTAAAGTGTTTCCATGACTTCCCATATGTATTTTAAAGTCTGTACTGCTAGCAATAGATGGCGCAGTGAATGTACCTTCAAAATTCAAGAATTTGTATCCTGCTTGCCAAGCCCACATCATATTGTTTTCTTCAGCAATCTGTAAAAAATCTCCTTGTCCTTCAGCTCCTTGTTGGTATTTCTCTTGATCGACACCTACTCCAAATCTCATTTGAACATATTTTCCTGCTGGGATATTGGTAAGCACTACTTCATTAAGTGCATTTTCTTCACTTATTACAAAATAGCTCTCATCTTTAGGATAAATAAACTCATTTCCCTCTTCATCAATAAGTACAAAATTGCTTACAATGTAATTAAGTCTATTAATGGTTAAAGTTTCGTCGTTTGAATTGGTATAAGTTGATGTTCCTAAAATAAGGTCATCTCCATTCATACTATTATCAAACTCAAGACTTACATTGTTTTCACCTGTTAGTGCATCAGAAGTGTTATCATCGTCTGATGAACAAGAAGTTAAACTTATAAAAGCGGCAACTAATATGGATAATTTTATGTGTATTAATTTCATTTTTGTATAGTTTAAATTAAATGTATTTTTTGTTTTCTTTTTAAGAATTCAAAACATACATGGGAGGCCTTAATAACTTAAAATGAATGGTTTTTTTGTAAAAATTCTGGTAGAAAGTAAATTTTTCGTGACTTTCTACTTCTTCAATAATTGGGAGTATATTTTCTTCTTTTAAAACAAAAACAAAAGGAGTTTCCACCTTATTTCTTCGCTCGGTTTTATCTTTATCTCGTTCGTCACTAGCATTTTTTGCCAACTGTTTCATCAGGTAGCATTTTCCGTCACATTGTAATTGTGGCTTATCTTTATTGATACACAATACTTTCCTTATATAGTCATAATTAACTAAGTATTCTATGACAGGGAAAGCAGGTTTAAATAAGATTAAAAAAGAAAATATATAAAATAGATATTTCAATAGTATGGTGGCTTATTTCTATAATAACATCAGTCTTCTCTTCCGTTAAACGGAAAAGCTAAGCGCTATAAATGTATTTTCTATTATATAATTACATAGAAAACAATAGGTTAGAAAAACAATCCTTATCTATTAAAATAAATTTAAAGCGAATACAATAGAATTAAGCGAAAATTGGAGGTCTAAAAAGGGCGTCTATATAACGTTTCTTATAAGACTGTGACACCCATAAAGTTGAAGATTGTTTATTTACAGGTTGCGGTAAAACTTCAAATTCTAGCAACCTACTATCTTGAAAAAACAACAATTGAAATTCTACTTTTTTGGGTAAATTTTCTTTTGAAGAATCTTCTTCGGCATTTTTAGCCAGCTGTTGCATTAAGTAACATTTACCGTTACATTTTAACTTTGGCTTGTCTTTATTAATGCACAAAACTTTTGCGATATAATCATAATTGAACGCGTAATCCAAAAATGGAAGCACGGGCTTAAAAAAAATAACCATCGCTAATATGGGTAGTGCATATTTCACAGGACAAAAATACGATAGCTTTTTATATTAGAGAAGTTTTTTAAACAGAAACAAAACGTTAAAAAATTTTATTAAAGCTTTAAGAACTGAGGTTTCTCAATTTCAATTGTTTGAGTAAATTTGTGTCTTGCAAAAAATTATGGCAAAATTCGAAGAAAATATAGAGGTTTTGGGCGCCAGAGTTCATAACTTAAAAAACATAGATGTTAAGATCCCTAGAGAGAAATTGGTGGTAATAACAGGTCTTTCGGGATCTGGTAAATCTTCCTTGGCTTTTGATACAATTTATGCTGAAGGACAACGAAGATATATTGAAACCTTTTCTGCTTACGCCCGGCAGTTTTTAGGAGGTTTAGAACGTCCAGATGTTGATAAAATTGATGGTTTATCTCCTGTAATTGCAATTGAGCAAAAAACCACGAGTAAAAGTCCGCGTAGTACTGTAGGAACTATCACAGAAATTTACGATTTCCTACGTTTATTATATGCTCGTGCTAGCGATGCCTACAGTTACAAAACTGGTGACAAAATGGTAAGCTATAGTGATGAACAAATCAAATCGCTTATAAAACAAGAGTTTAAAGGAAAACGAATCAATATCCTTTCTCCTGTCGTTCGGTCTCGAAAAGGACATTACAGAGAGTTATTCGAGCATGTGGCTAAGCAAGGTTTTGTAAAAGTAAGAACCGACGGGGAGATAAGAGATATAGAAAAAGGCATGAAACTCGATCGCTATAAAACTCATGATATTGAGGTGGTGATTGATCGTATAAAAATTGAGGAAGACGAAAATACAGATAAGCGTTTAGCCGAAAGTATTAATACTGCCATGAGTCAAGGAGATGATGTTCTTATGGTTTTAGAACACGGGAAGAAAGAAGGCAGATATTTTAGTAGAACTTTAATGTGTCCTACTTCTGGTATTTCTTACCCTAATCCTGAGCCTAATAACTTTTCTTTCAACTCTCCAAAAGGTGCTTGTCCAAAATGTAATGGGATAGGTTCTTTATACGAAGTCAACGTTCAAAAAATTATTCCTGATGATAAAAAATCGATCAAAGCAGGGGGATTAGAACCACACGGACCACAGAAAAAAAACTGGGCTTTTAAGCAGTTAGAATTAATTGCACAGCGTTTTGATTTTAAGCTTACTGATCCTATTAAAGATATTCCTAAAGAAGCATTAGATATGATTCTTTACGGAGGGAAAGAAAAATTTGAAGTCAGCTCTAAGGAGTTAGGTGTTGCCCGAAATTACAAAATAGACTTTGAAGGAGTAGCCAAATTCATTGAGAGTACTTTTAACAACAATGATTCTACCAGTCTTAAACGTTGGGCAAAAGGCTATATGGATAAAGTAACTTGCTCTACCTGCGAAGGTACTAGGTTAAGGAAAGAATCACTTTATTTTAAAGTTAACGAGAAAAATATTGCAGATCTCGCTCAAAAAGACATTTTAGAACTAGCCAAATGGTTTGAAGAATTGCCAAAGCATTTATCTACCAACCAATGGAAAATCGCCGAAGAGATTGTAAAAGAAATCAAAACGCGATTACAGTTTTTAGTAGATGTTGGTCTTACTTACCTCTCACTCAATAGAGGTTCAAAATCCCTTTCGGGAGGAGAAGCACAGCGTATTCGATTAGCTACTCAAATTGGTTCTCAGCTGGTAGGTGTTCTCTATATTTTAGACGAACCTAGTATTGGCTTGCACCAGCGCGATAATGAAAAACTCATCAATTCTTTAGAGTCTCTTCGGGATGTAGGGAATTCTGTTATTGTGGTAGAACACGATAAAGATATGATAGAACGTGCCGATTATGTGATAGATATTGGGCCGTTTGCCGGAAAATTTGGCGGAGAAATTATTAGTGAAGGAACTCCTAAAGAGATTTTAAAACATAAAACAATCACTGCTTCTTACCTTAACGGAACTAAAGAAATTGAAGTTCCGAAGAAACGTAGAGAAGGTAACGGTAATTTTATTGAATTAAAAGGTGCTACTGGTAACAATTTGAAAAATGTTTCCGTAAAGATTCCTTTAGGAAAAATGATATTGGTAACTGGCGTTTCAGGAAGTGGGAAGTCTACTTTAATCAACGAGACCCTCTACCCTATTATGAATGCCCATTATTTTAATGGTGTAAAAGTGCCCGCTCCTTACAAAAGCATTAATGGTTTAGACCATATTGATAAGGTCATAGATATTAACCAATCCCCTATTGGGAGAACTCCGCGTTCTAATCCTGCTACGTACACAGGTGTATTTTCAGAAATTAGATCTCTATTCGCAAAAACTCCAGAGGCGATGATTAGAGGATACAAACCGGGTCGTTTTAGCTTTAATGTGAAAGGCGGACGCTGTGAAACTTGTCGAGGTGGAGGTCTACGTGTAATAGAAATGAATTTCTTACCCGATGTGTATGTAGAATGCGAAACTTGTCAAGGAAAGCGTTTTAATAGAGAAACCCTAGAGATTAGATATAAAGGAAAATCGATTAGTGATGTGTTAGAAATGACCATAAATGAAGCTACAGATTTCTTTGATCAAATCCCTAAAATATACCGTAAACTAAAAACCATCCAAGATGTAGGATTGGGATACGTTACCTTGGGACAACAAAGCACCACCCTTTCTGGTGGAGAAGCACAACGTATTAAATTAGCTACGGAATTATCTAAACGAGATACAGGAAACACATTCTATATCTTAGATGAACCCACCACTGGATTACATTTTGAAGACATTCGTGTATTGATGGAGGTATTAAATAAACTAGCCAATAAAGGAAATACCGTACTTATCATAGAACATAATATGGATGTAATTAAGCTTGCCGATCATATTATTGATATAGGTTATGAAGGCGGAAAAAATGGAGGAAAAGTGGTTGCAGAAGGAACCCCAGAAGAAATTGTAAAGCATAAAAAAAGTTATACGGCCAAATTCTTACGAAAAGAATTACATTAGCCGTCTTGTAAATTTTTGAATAATGAGTATCATGAGAAGCGATCAACAAAATAAAAGCTGGAACGAAATTAAAACCAACGATAGTTGGGCTTTATTTAAAATTATGGCAGAATTCGTTCAGGGTTACGAACGAATGAGCGAAATAGGACCTTGTGTCTCTATCTTCGGTTCGGCCCGAACAGATGAAAATCATAAATATTATAAGCTGGCTACGAAGGTTGCCGAAAAAATAGTAGAACACGGTTACGGTGTAATTACAGGAGGAGGTCCTGGTATTATGGAAGCTGGTAATAAAGGGGCTCATAATGCTGGAGGAGTTTCGGTAGGTTTAAACATAGACTTACCATTCGAGCAACATGATAATCCGTATATAGACAAAGATAAAAATCTTGATTTTGATTACTTCTTTGTAAGAAAAGTAATGTTTGTAAAATACTCCCAAGGTTTTGTAGTAATGCCAGGAGGTTTTGGAACTCTAGATGAACTTTTTGAAGCTATTACGCTTATACAAACTCATAAGATAGATAAATTCCCAATTATCTTAGTAGGAAAAGAATTTTGGGGAGGATTATTTGAGTGGGTACAAACTACTCTACTAGATTCTTTTAAAAATATTAGTGCAAAAGATATGGACTTGGTTCAAATGGTAGACACAGAGGATGAAGTGATCGAAATTTTAGACCAATTCTACAAACAATTTAATTTGAGTCCTAATTTCTAAAATTTGTTAGGCACAGTTCATGCTACTTAAAATAATATACTTTTTAAGTAGCATTTTTATGAATACCCAAATCTTATAAATCTTAATTCAGGTTGATAAACCGTTTACTCTTCTTTTTAATTTTTATTTTTACCTGTCTTTCTACGATGGGGCAATCTTCTATTGCCGTAGATGCAAAATTAAATGCAGAAGAGAAAACGATAGACATTAGTCAAGAAATTACGTATAAAAATACTTCGCAAGAAATTTTAAATAACGTTTACCTTACCGATTGGGCTAACAGTTTTAAAGATAAGCGTACTCCTTTAGCGCAACGTTTTGAGGAAGAGTTTCAGCGTAATTTTTATTATGCTAAAAGTTATGAAAGAGGAAATACAGAGATGTTTTCAACTTCTACTCACAATCAGCCTGCCGTCAACTGGTCAAGACCAGAAAAACATCCTGATATTATAAAGTTAGATTTAGATCAGCCCCTATTTCCCAATGAAGAAATAACATTTAAGCTTCAATACCGCGTTAAAATCCCTAACGATAAATTTACCCGTTATGGTTATAGCAAAAAAGGATTTGAGTTAAGGTATTGGCTCATACTTCCTTCGGTATTTGAGGATGGGAGATGGCAATTTTACAGCAATAAAGATCTTAATGATTTATATGTTCTACCTTATGATATTGAACTTAATCTAGAAGTTCCTAAAGACTTTGTGGTTGTTTCTGGTCTCAATAGTGAAGGAAAAACCAGCTTAGAAAGCACGCATCAATTCCGCTTTAGCGAAAAAAAGCAAGTCGATACTAAATTACATATTGTTAAGTCATCTAATTTTGAAACGATTGAAACAGACAAGCTTAACGTTGTTACCAATATTGAGGATAATAACCTAAGGCCAGAAATGAAAGCCTTAATTGTAGATAGAATTACTCACTATCTTAATTACAGGCTAGGAGATTTTCCTCATAAAAATTTAATGGTTTCAGAGGAAGATTATCTTTCTAATCCTGTATACGGACTTAACCAATTGCCAACATTTATAAGGCCTTTTCCAGATGGTTTTCAATATGATATTAAACTCTTAAAAACCATTACCAGAAATTATTTAGAAAATACATTAATTCTTAATTCTAGAGAAGAAAGTTGGTTAAATGAAGGTATCATCACTTACATCTTGATGGATTATGTGAATCAATTCTATAAGGATACGAAGCTATTGGGTTCCTTTAGTGAAATTATAGGAGTTAGATGGTTTCATGCATCAGACTTAGAATTTAATGATCGTTATCCGCTCCTCTACTTAAATATGGCTCGTTTAAATCTAGACCAAGCTTTAGATGAAAATAACGATAAGCTCATAAAATTCAATAAAAATATTGCTAATCCTTATAAAGCTGGTATTGGTTTTAATTACTTAAAAGATTACTTAGAAGATGACGAGGTGATCAATACGACTATAAAACAGTTTTATACCGAAAATGTTCTAAACCCTACCAGCACAAGTGCTTTTAAAGAAATACTCCGTCAAAATACTTCTAAAGATGTCAATTGGTTTTTTGATGACTATGTGGGTAATAATATTAATATTGATTTTAAGATTAGTAAGGTTAACAAATCTGGTGATTCTTTACACGTAACCATAAAAAATAAAACCCATAAAGAAATCCCTATTTCCCTTTACGGAATAAAAGACAGAGATATAGTTTCTAAAACTTGGGTAAATCATTTTTTAGACAAGAAAACCATCACTATACCCGCGCAAAATGTAGAACGCCTTGCCTTAAATTATGAAGCTGTAATTCCTGAATTTAACCAAAGAGATAATTATAAAAAAGTAACCACTTGGCTTGATAAACCTGTGCAAGTAAGATTACTTTTAGATATTGAAGATCCTTATTACAATCAATTCTTTATTATTCCTGAGTTTGATTATAATTTATATGATGGTATTACTATTGGTCCAAAACTGTATAACACTACGATTTTATCTCGAAATTTTAATTATAAAATTGCTCCTAAATATGGTTTTGGTAGCGGTGCTATCTTAGGGTCTGCATCGGTGACACACTCTACCCAATATCAAAACCAAAACTTATACGAGTTTAAAATGGGAATTAGCGGAACTCGCTTTTCTTATGCACAAGATTTATACTATCATAAAGTAACTCCTTTTATTAGTATAGGTTTTAGAGATGACGATTTAAGAAGCAACGAATATCAATTTATAAGTATTCGAAATATAAATGTTTTTAGAGATAGAGATGTTTTAAATACAGTAGACGAACCAGATTATAGCGTACTCAACGCAAGGTACGGTTTTAGCGACCGTAATTTTGCCGATTATTTTACAGGTACTTTTGATTATCAAGTAGCTAAAAAATTCAGTAAAATATCGGTAACCTCAAAATGGAGAAAGCTATTCCTAAATAATAGACAAATAGAATTGCGTTTTTTCGCTGGTGCTTTCTTATTCAATGAAGCGAAAGATTCAGACTATTTTAGTTTTGCTTTAGACCGTCCTACAGATTATTTATTTGATTATAATTACTACGGAAGAAGTGAAGATCAAGGACTTTTTAGTCAGCAATTTATTGAAGCCGAAGGAGGTTTTAAATCTCAATTACAACCTGCATTTGCCAATCAATGGCTTACATCCCTTAACGGAAGTTTCACTATATGGAATTGGATTCACGCTTATGGTGATGTTGGTTTAGTAAAAAATAAAGAGGAGAATGCGCAATTTCTCTATGATTCTGGAATACGCGTAAGTTTAGTGCAAGATTACTTTGAATTATTTTTCCCCGTACACTCTAATTTAGGATGGGAAATAGCTCAGTCAAATTATGATCAAAAAATAAGATTCATCGTTTCTTTAGATTTTAATACCCTATTAAAACTCTTTACAAGGAGATGGTACTAAATTGAATAATTCTCAATAAAAGCTTTAATTACTACATAATTTTGAATATAATTCAGTAAAAATAGAAAATGCTGAAAATTCAATAATTTCACACCTCACTTTTTGATTGATTTTTAAAATCATTTTTCTTATCTTCGCAAAGTTCCCAAAATGCACAGTCTGGGAATTAAATACTGAAGTATGAATTCTTAAATAAGCGTTTTTTTATTTTTGAAAACATACCACGTATAACGCCCTATGAGGGTATTAAACATACAACCCATGCAAGAGAAAACTATAGAAAAAAATGACCTTTCCTTTGAAGATTTTAAGGAACAAGTAATACAAGATTATAAGACTGCCGTTATTAGTAGAGAATGTAGTTTACTAGGACGTCGTGAAGTACTTACAGGAAAAGCCAAATTTGGTATTTTTGGTGATGGTAAAGAAGTGCCTCAATTAGCAATGGCTAAAGCTTTTCAAAACGGTGATTTTAGATCTGGGTATTACAGGGATCAAACTTTTATGATGGCATTAAACCTTCTATCTGTAGAAGAGTTTTTTGCCGGTCTTTATGGTAATACCAATTTAGAGAAAGAGCCTATGGCGGGAGGAAGACAAATGGGAGGACACTTTGGGACCCACAGTCTTCAAGAAGATGGAACTTGGAAAAACCTAGCAGAACAAAAAAATTCTAGTGCCGACATCTCTCCTACTGCAGGACAAATGCCTAGACTTTTAGGACTAGCTCAGGCTTCAAAAATATACAGGAACGTTGAAGGAATAGATATAGCACCTCAGTTTTCTAACAAAGGAAACGAAATCGCTTGGGGAACTATTGGTAATGCAAGTACAAGTGAAGGGCTATTTTGGGAAACCATTAATGCTGCGGGAGTAATGCAAGTACCTATGGTTATTAGCGTTTGGGATGATGAATACGGTATCTCTGTACCTGCTAAATACCAAACTACTAAAGAAAACATCTCTGAAATTTTAAAAGGTTTTCAAAGAGATGAAATGGGGGATGGTTACGAAATTATTAAAGTAAAAGGGTGGAGCTATCCTGAGTTAATGGAAGCTTACCAAAAAGCAAGTAAGATTTCTAGAGAAGAGCATGTCCCTGTTCTAATTCACGTTTACGAGCTTACTCAACCTCAAGGACACTCAACCTCTGGTTCTCACGAACGTTACAAGAGTGAAGATCGCCTTAATTGGGAAAAAGAATATGACTGTAACGTACAAATGCGTCAGTGGATATTAGAAAGCGACCTTGCTACTGAAGATGAATTAAAAGCCTTAGAAAAAGAGGCTAAAAAAATAGTTAGAGAAGGTAAAAAAGCAGCTTGGAACGAGGTAACTCAAGGTCCCAAAGCAGCTCAAAAAGAAATGACAAGTCTGTTAGACAACCTAGCTCAAAACTCTTCTAACCGTAGTTTCATTCAGCCTTTAAAAGAAGAAATAGAACAATTAGGAAACCCAGAAAAACATCAAATTCTTAGAACAGGAAGAAAAGCCTTACGTTACGTACGTGAAGAGAATAATTCCGCGAAAAGCGAATTGATCAACTGGATTGATAATTATGTAAAAATAACACAACCTGATTATAGCAGTCACTTACATAGTGAAAGTGAATTTTCTGCATTAAACATAGACGCTGTAGTACCAACTTACGACGCTGACGCGGAAGATGTAGATGCGAGACTTATTCTTCGTAATAACTTCGATAAAATCTTTTCTAACAAACCAGAAACCTTAATTTTTGGAGAAGACACAGGAAACATCGGAGATGTCAACCAAGGTTTAGAGGGAATGCAAGAAAAGTACGGTGAGCTAAGAGTTGCTGATGCTGGTATTCGTGAAGCTACTATTTTAGGACAAGGAATAGGAATGGCGATGAGAGGCTTACGCCCTATTGCAGAGATTCAATACTTAGATTACATTTTGTATGCGTTGCAAATTATGAGTGATGACTTAGCAACCTTACATTATAGAACTAAAGGAAAACAAAAAGCTCCGCTTATTGTAAGAACTCGTGGTCACCGTTTAGAAGGTATATGGCATAGTGGTTCTCCTATGGGAGGATTGGTGCATTTACTTAGAGGAATTCATATTTTAGTTCCCCGTAATATGACTATTGCTGCTAGTTTTTATAATACTTTATTAGAGTGTGACGAACCAGGACTTATTGTAGAATGCCTTAACGGATACCGTCTTAAAGAAAAAATGCCTAATAACTTGGGTGAGTTTAGAACTCCTGTAGGAGTGGTAGAAACCATAAGAGAAGGTGAAGATATTACGCTTGTGTCTTACGGTTCTACACTTAGAATTATCGAACAGGCTGCTAAAGACTTACTAGAGGTAGGTATTAATGCAGAGATTATCGATGTACAGTCTCTACTTCCTTTTGATATTAATCACGACCTTGTAAAAAGTGTTGCAAAAACCAATAGATTATTGGTTATTGATGAAGATGTACCAGGAGGAGCTTCTGCATATATTTTACAAGAAATTGTAGAAAACCAAAATGGATATAAGCATTTAGATAGTAAACCCCAAACCTTAACTGCTAAGGCGCATCGTCCTGCATACGGTACAGATGGGGATTATTTCTCTAAACCTTCTGCTGAAGATGTATTCGAAAAAGTATATGAAATCTTTAATGAAGTAAACCCAAATCAGTTTCCTGCATTAAAGTAATTTAATAAAAACAAGGTGAATTTGTATTTTTAATTTATATTTACAAATAACAATTGATCAAATAAGATAAGTTTTATGTTAGTATTTCGTTTAAATAACAATAATAATAACCCGTTCCCGTAACAAAAACTTGTCGCGAATATATAGCCCGTCAGGTTTTTTACCTGACGGGTTTTTTTATATCCAAAAATGAAATTTTAATTTAAAAATAGAAGATTATGTGTGGAATTGTATGTGCTTTTGAACTAAAAGAATCGGTAGAGGTGTTAAGACCTCAAGTATTAAAAATGTCAAAAATAATTAGACATCGCGGCCCTGATTGGAGTGGAATTTTTCATAATAATAATGCAATAATGGCTCACGAACGCTTAGCGATTGTAGACCCTATTTCAGGTAAACAACCTATTTATAGCAAAGATAAAAACCTAGTTCTTGCTGCTAATGGTGAAATCTATAACCATTTGTCTTTACGGAAAGAGCTAAAAAAAGACTATGAATTCCAAACACAATCGGATTGCGAAATCATTTTGGCACTTTACCAGGAAAAAGGTGTTGAATTTTTAAATGATCTTAATGGAATATTTGCATTTGCTCTCTACGATGTAGAAAAAGATGAATATTTGATTGCTCGAGACCATATGGGCATTATTCCATTATATATGGGCTGGGACAAAAACGGAACCTTTTATGTAGCTTCAGAGTTAAAAGCATTGGAAGGGATTTGCACTAAAATAGAATTATTTCCTCCAGGGCATTATTTGTCTAGCAAAGAAGGAGAGTTAAAAACTTGGTACACGAGAGATTGGAAAGATTATAACACTGTAAAAGACAATGAGACCTCGATACAAGAAATCCGTCAAGCTTTAGATGAAGCTGTAAAACGTCAGTTGATGAGTGATGTACCATACGGAGTGTTACTATCGGGAGGTTTAGATTCCTCAATCACTTCCGCATTAGCGAAAAAATATGCAGACAAGCGCATAGAAACTGGAGACCGAGAAAATGCTTGGTATCCACGCTTACATTCATTTGCCGTAGGTTTAGAAGGTAGTCCAGATTTGGCAGCTGCTAAAAAAGTTGCTAAGCATCTAGATACCGTTCATCACGAAATTAAATTTAGCATTCAGGAAGGCATAGACGCCATTAAAGATGTGATTTATCATCTCGAAACCTATGATATAACTACCATTAGAGCCTCCACTCCTATGTTTCTCATGGCTAGGGCTATTAAAGCTTTAGGAATAAAAATGGTATTAAGCGGAGAAGGTAGTGATGAGCTTTTTGGAGGTTATTTATACTTTCACAAAGCACCTAATGCTCAAGAATTTCATGAAGAAACCGTGAGAAAGCTAGAGAAATTACATCAATATGATTGTCTTAGAGCAAATAAAAGTTTAGCTGCTTGGGGAATTGAAGGAAGAGTTCCCTTTTTAGACAAAGAATTTATAGATGTTGCCATGCGCATTAACCCGAAAGACAAAATGATAAACGGAGAACGTATGGAAAAGTGGGTGCTTAGAAAAGCCTTTGAAGATATGCTTCCCAAAAGTGTAGTTTGGAGACAAAAAGAACAGTTTAGTGACGGCGTAGGCTACAGCTGGATTGATACGCTAAAAGAAATGGTAAATGATAAAATTAGTGATCATCAATTTGAAAATGCACATCACAGATTTCCTATACAAACCCCTACTAGTAAAGAAGAGTTTTATTATCGAAGTATTTTTGAGGAACATTTCCCGAGTGATACCGCAGCTTTAAGCGTGCCTTCGGTTCCCTCTGTAGCTTGTAGTAGTCCGGTTGCATTAGCCTGGGACGAGAGTTTTAAAAATATGAATGACCCTAGCGGTAGAGCGGTAGCGCGAGTACATAGCGATGCTTATTAAACCCCAAGAAAGTAGTTACATCCACTCATTTGTGGATGTTTCTATTTTATAGAGTAAATAATTTACTTGTTTTACAAATTCTTCGCTTACTAGTGGAAAACTGACATCTCCCGAGGCGGTATGAAAAGTTATATTCACCAATTTTCTTCTTCTTAACCACACTGGCTGACTTACACTTATAGATTGCAGTTTAAAAGTTTCTATCTCCACCTGTACTTTGCTCCAAAGTCCAGTAGATTTTACCAAAAACTCTTCACTTATTTCCAACTGCATTTTTTGATATACTTTACGCTGATATATAAAAAACAAAACAACATAAATTAAGATAAAAATAGAAAGAACGGGAATATGCAAATCATCAAAAATAAAACTTAGAACCACTGCCGCTATGAGTAAAGGGACAATTCCCCAAAATAATCTTCTATACAACCAGATTTTATGAGGTTTATAAATAACCCCTTCTTTACGTTCGTGTTGGTGTAAAAATCGACTTGCTTTTTTAGCTTTATCCCAAGACAATCCCGGGATATTAATTCTATTTTTTTTATGTGTTTCTGTGCTACTCGTTAGTGAAAGCTGTAATTGATACAAATTTAGCTTTCGCTGAATTGGATTCGTAATCAATCTCAAAATTTGAACGCGATGAGGGCGTAAAGATACTTTCGTATTGGTTTTCAGGCCCATTTCTAACTCTAAACTATCTTTACTCTGAGTAAGTTTCAGTTCAAAATACTTGATGAAAATTTCTATAATACTTACTACAATTCCGACAAGGAAGACAGCCACGAACATAAATAGTAAAACCATAACAATCTCTCCAACCGATTGAAATGTATTTAGATAATTGGCTGCTTCATCGGCATATTCATTTTCAGTAAATAAATCAGAAAATTGATTATAAAGTGAACTAAAAAATATAAGAATAAGTCCGAAACCTCTAAAATAATTACTTGTAATACCAAGCTTTAAAAGATCGGTAAATGTTAATCGATGCTCCCAATAAGTGGGAGAAACCCTTTTTTCTGAAGTGGTATCGGTAGAAAGTTCAGATTCCTCTTGTTCATGTTCCTCACTAATAAAAGAGTGTAATTTCTTTTGAAGCAAAACCGCTTTCTCTTCTGATAGTGCTTTGATTTCTATTTCTTTCTCACTACTTCCAGCAGATTCTATCACTACGCTATAAACCCCAATCATTCGCTGAATGATAGAACGTTTAAAATATACCTGTTGAATTTTATCGAATGAAATGGTTATATTTTCAGATGAAAAAACCCCTTTATTTAATACAAACTCATCATCTTCATAATTAATATAAAAAAGAAAATTCCGATAAGAAAGAATACTAAATACGAGAATAAGAAGTGCAAAAACCGTTAACCCTAAAACTATATAAGTATAATTAAACTGAGAGGTTTTACCCAATAGCGCATACACAGCAATAGCCCAAAGTCCACGTAAAGATTTGTATAGTGCGCTTAGAAAAATAAGAATAATCCCTATGGATGATTGGCGTTCGGGTTGTGAAAAAGCTTTACTCATCAATCTTCTCTTCTACAATTTTATGAGCAATCCATTCTTTAATTTGCAATGCTTTTTGCGGAGTTAGTCCTGGAATTTTTATATCACTCCCTTGTCCTCCTGCCGTAAAAACTTTTACATTTTTTAATTTAAAATACTTATCGAATAAACTTTGAGTAGTCGAAACATGTTGTACCCTATTAAAAGGAATGATAGTCGTTTTAATAACCAACACTCCTTTTTGAAATAAAATATCTTTCTCTCGCACTACATAACCATAATTTTTTTGTGCAAAAAAATGATAAATAAACATTAATAATAAAAAACCTATTGCACCTAATAGCCCCACGAAAATGTAATTTAATTTTACCCATTCTTTCAAATAAAGAACTGCCGCTACTATTAGGATTAGGGCTAAAAAAACAATTAATCCTGTTAGTATTTTTTTAAGCAATCTTTTTGATACCTTTTCTAAAGCTTCAAGTTTATAATTTGGAAGCTCCTGAGAATTAATTGCGTTATTAGTAAAATTTGTATGAGGTTCTATGGTAGCCATTTTTTGTCAAAATTTGGAGCTCTTTTTTCTAAGAAAGCATCTCTACCTTCTTTTGCTTCTTCGGTCATATAAGCTAAGCGAGTCGCTTCTCCTGCAAAAACTTGCTGTCCTACCATACCATCATCTGTAAGGTTCATGGCGAATTTTAGCATTTTTATAGATGTAGGGCTCTTTGCCAATACTTCTTGAGCCCATTCAAAAGCAGTGTCTTCTAATTGATCGTGAGGCACAACTGCATTTACCATTCCCATATCAAAGGCTTCTTGAGCTGAATAATTTCTACCTAAAAAGAAAATTTCTCTAGCTTTCTTTTGACCTACCATTTTTGCTAAATATGCAGAACCATAACCTCCATCAAAACTGGTTACATCGGCATCGGTTTGTTTAAAAATAGCGTGTTCTTTACTCGCTAAAGTCATATCACACACCACGTGTAAACTATGTCCGCCTCCTACAGCCCAACCAGGAACTACACATATTACAGCTTTTGGCATAAAACGAATAAGACGTTGAACTTCTAATATATTTAAACGGTGGTAACCATCTTCACCTACATAACCTTGTTGTCCTCTTGCTTTTTGATCGCCTCCACTACAAAAACTATAAACCCCATCTCTAGAAGAAGGTCCTTCTGCTGAAAGTAATACCACTCCTATACTTGTATCCTCTTGTGCGTTATGAAAAGCATCTAAAAGCTCTGATGTCGTTTTTGGTCTAAATGCATTTCTTACATCTGGACGATTAAAAGCTATCCTAGCAACCCCTTCGCATTTTTTATAGGTGATATCTTCATATTCTTTAACGGTTTTCCAGTTTATCGAACTCATATATTTTTTGTTAGTTTTATTTTAAAATTCTTTTTAAGTCTAATGTAAGTAATAATATAAATTAGGCTAATCGAACTATAGACTCTCGAAACATAAAGTTTAAGAGACCAAATTTAAGGTTTTTGCTTTAGATTTCTTATATTTAAAAAAGGACTTCTTTTATATGAAATTGATTATATATTTATTCATATGCATTTTTGGAATGCCGGTAAGTGGAATTTCTTAAGAAATGGCTTCTCAAAACCAAAAGGTATGTCAGGTTAACCCTTTTGAGTGAGAAACGAATACTAAAACTTTTCTATTTCAGAAGAAGAAAGAAAAATTTTCTATATTTAATTTTTCTAATCATTTAGAAAATTATCATTTTGATGTTAGTTTTAGCGCCAAACAAATTAACTCTACATCACAGTTTAATCACTTCTCTATTCATGAAGATTTAAAAGAAATACAATTGCGAAGGCAATTAGACCCTAATAGAAATTATCCTAACCACGGTATTTATAATAAGAGCCCAACTTGTCAACCCTACCCTCTGGTTGAAGTGAGAATATTTAAAGATTTTTCTGTCGGGATTTAAAAGTTTAATTGTTTTCAAATAAAAAAGTAATATCTTTAAGTATGAAAAACTTAATTTTTTATATCTTATTTATTGGCTTGTTTTCAATTAACAGTTGGGGACAAGAAAAAAGTCATAGCGTAGACTTAAATCAAAATACAGAGCGCGACTCTACTCCTCGTCTTTCTCGATTTTTACAGAATATAGATATTGCACAAGATCATTCTTTTACTTTTAATCGGGATTTTTTAAAACCTAAAGAGGTGAGTTTAAAAAAGATGTTACAAACTCGATATTATAATTCTATTAATTATTTAAAAGAAGCTTCATTAAATGAAACTTTGTATCCTAATCTTAATTATCCTAGCGGAATTTTAATTGACAACAATGCTCAATTTTTAATTCATCACTTTCCTAAAGTTAACACTAAACTTTAAAGTTTTAAATTCTTAAAAGTTACTTTAGCACCATATTTGTTGTGTGAAGGGTATATTATTCAGTATGAAAAGGATTTTTTTTATTTTAATATTTATCGGATTTTCTTCCGCGAAAGCGCAAGAGTTATCTACATCTAATACTTTAACCAACCTCAATAGTGGTTTTGACAACTTTATTTCTTTAAAAAACGCCACTTCTCTCTCTCATTTTTACGGGATGCAAATAGAAAAAAGAGAGTTTAGTATTCCTCCTGTAGATGTATATGGGGTTAATACAAAGAAAAAAATTGATATGTTAGGAATGGCCTGGGATAATGAAAGACAGAAACAATTGGCTGCTCAACAATTTGAATTTCCTGAAAAACAAGCTTCACAAATAAATTCTAATGTGCAAATTTTTGCTAATCAGTTTAATTTTGACAGGCGTACCAATAGTGATTTTAATTTTAATGGAACTACCCCAGATGGCGGTATAAGAAATGAGGTTTATGAAAGTCAAGAGCGTCCGTTTTATTTTACCCCTTATTATAGAAACAATTCTTATTATCGAAGATCTAACCGACCAACTTTTTCTATAACGCGATACTAATTAAATCTTAAAAATTCCTTTTATATTTATGAGTAGATTTTTTATACTAGTCTTTATATTATTATATCAAGTAAGTTTTTCTCAACAAGATAGTATTAGCAATCAAGCGTTTTATGAAAAGTATTCTGGTAAGTTATCTACCAAAATATTTACTTTAAATAGGTCTAATGATTTTGAGTTATATGATGAAAACGCAGACAAAAGAATTTTACTTACTCCCAACCGAAAAACGTCTTTAGGATTTTCTGCCAACTATGACATTTTAGCTTTTAGTATTGGTTTTGCTCCTGCTTTTTTAACCGAAAATAGAGACAATAAAAACTCTAAACTTTTATCATTTTCTACCGATTTATTTTTAGGACCTTGGATACAACATCTTGATTTATTTTATCAAAAAGGGATGACTTTAGAATTGCTCAATGAACCATCTATTTACTTAGAAAACTTAAAAACCTTTAAAGTCGGTGGAAGCACTTCATTTAATTTTAACCCTAACTTTTCTTATAAAGCTAAAAATTTTGAAAATGAAAGGCAGCTAAAAAGTACTGGTAGCTTTATTCCTTCTTTAGTTTACTACTATACTTCTTTACAACAAACCAAAGAAGTAGATTATGATACGAAAGCTAGGTTTATTAATTTTGCAATAGCACCAGCCTATCATTACAATTGGGTTATAGATGAACATTTTTTAGTCTCTGGAGGGCTTTCTCTGGGATTAGGACTCACTCAAACCATAGACAGTGATAGAAGTGTTACTACTTTACTTACTACAAGCTCTATTGATTTATCCGTGGGTTATAATACAGATAATTTTTACGCTGGTATTATCTCTAAAGGGACATTACAAAAACAAAATAATGGTGCCAACGTTGTAGGCGATGACACCATTAGATCTATATCTTTTTTAATAGGTTACCGCTTTAATGCTCCGCAGTTTGTAAAAGATGCTAATAGAGCGGTTTATAATTTTTTTAGCAGAAAAAATTAATCTTTATTCAGCTTAATTCCGTTTTCTTCTATAGTGATCATCTTTTGCTTATAAAGAGTACCAATAGCTCTTTTAAAACTCTTTTTACTCATTTCTAGGTAAGATTTAATCTCCTCTGGAGAAGATTTATCGTGTAAAGGTAAAGATCCATTTTGCAACTCTAGTTCATTTAAAATGGCTTGGGCATTGGGCTCTATACTTCTATAACCAGAACGTTGAAGTGTAATGTCTATCTTTTTATCTTTTCTAGTTTTCTTTACCCAGCCTTTAAGCTGATCTCCCGTCTTTAAATCCTGAAAAATTTCATCGTGATAAATCAACCCTTGATGTAATTCATTTACAATAACATTAAAACCAAGTTCTGTCTTATTAGTTACAATAAGTCTTACTTCTTCATAAGGCTCTACAGTTAACTCATCATTATCTAAGAAGTGATTAACTTTACTAGATGCTACCAAACGTTCACTAGCTTCATCTAAATAGCAAAAGATAAGATACCATTGACCTTCTTTCATAGGATAAGCTTGTTCCTTAAACGGAACAAATAAATGTTTCTCTAAACCCCAGTCTAAGAAAGCTCCTATTTTATTAACTTCTACACAACGTAAATAAGCAAATTCGTCTAATTTTACGTAAGGTTTCAAAGTTGTAGCTACAGGTCTTTCATCATGATCTAAGTAAACAAATACCTCAATTTCATCTTCTAACTCAAAACTTTCTGGTTTATATTTATTAGGTAATAAAATCTCATTTTCTTTTTCTCCACTATCATCTTTAAGAAATAATCCAGGAGGAGTATCTCTATCTATCGTTAAGGTATGTAATTGTCCTATCGCTAACATAAACTACTTTATTTTTTGGCAAAGGTAATGCTTTTAATACATAAAAAAACACCGTAGAATTTTTACGGTGTTTTTAAATTTTATGAGAGAGATATTAATTATAAATATCTTCTTTTTTATAATGCTTTGCTAATAGATAATAGACTACAGCTCTATATTTATTAGTTTTAGATTTACCGTATTTTTCGATAACCGCATTAATGCCTTTATCTAAATCATCGGTATCTTCTAAACCTAATTTTTTAACTAGAAAGTTTTTTCTCACAGTTTGCAATTCTTTAGGATCAGACCCAGAAACTGTTGAAGCATCTCTATTATATATTGATGGTCCTAAACCTTTAGCTACTTTTCTTAGGAGTTCTACATCGTGGTTTCCTTCAATTTCGTCTAAGTGTTTTAGGTAGTCACCCATTTTTTCATCTAACTTACTCATAGTGGTTTCGTTTAGTGTTAATAAAGGTTCAATTTAACCTTTTTAAGAAGAATTAAAAAAATTATTTCTTAATTTTTAATGAAATTTACGGCAATATAAACTTAAAGTAATCTTTTAGATACTTATCGTTAATATCGCTTGGGGTAAAAACTTCTAAAAGCTGGGGTTTATTGTTTTTTTCCGCGTAAAGCAAACCTAAATTACCTTCTAACTCTTCTTCATTGCTTGCAGTTTGATATTCAAACCCATACATTTTACACAGATGTTCTGCAGTGAGTTGATGCTTAGTTTCGAAAAAAGTTGAAAAGTTTTTAGTTTCTTTAGCTCCTGGTAGAATTTTGAAAATTCCTCCTCCTTGATTATTTATAAGAATAATTTTAAAATCTTTAGGTATGTAGTTATTCCACAAAGCATTACTATCATACAAGAAACTTAAATCTCCTGTAACTAATGTAGTAGGCATCGTTGACGCTACCGCTCCCCCCACCGATGTTGAAGTACTACCATCAATCCCACTAGTACCTCTATTACAATATATAAATTGCTCTTTTTCAAACTTAAATAATTGAGCATAACGAATGATACTACTATTAGAAAAATGAATAAGTTGTTCTTTAGGCAAGTTGGTAACGATTTTACTAAATGCTTTTAAGTCACAAAATGGAATTCTTTCTATATACTGAAGATGATGTATATCTCTTCGTTCTTTCACCTCCAACCAAGAATCTCTATAATTGCTTTCAGGTTGATTTACTTGAGGTAAAAAGTGTTGTAAAAATTCATTTGCAGAAACATCAAAATGCTTATTCAAACAAAAATAAGTGTTCAATGCTTTTTTGGTATCTACATGCCAATGCTGCTGCGGACTATAAGTTCTTAAAAATGCTTTTATTTTTTTAGAAATAACTAGCCCTCCAAAAGTTAGTAATATTTGAGGTTGTAATTGTCGAAATTCAGATTCAGGATCTTCACTTACTTCTAAAGGAGCAATAAGTTTATCTATTCTTGTGATAAATTTTTTATGATGTAAATTAGAAGTTGTTTCCGTAAAAATTAATACAGAAGGGTCTTTCGCTAATTCATCTAACAATTCTTGCTCTATTTGGTTAGGCTCATGAACACCTACTAAAACCAATTTTCTTTTGGCTTTATTCCACGTAGATGCATATTTTTTTAACGCTTCCGCGGAAATAGTTTTGGGTTCTTTTATAGGCTCAATTTCTAAGGGATTTACCGATGTTTTCTCTACCATCCCGTACAAAGGCTCATAAAAAGGAACATTTATATGCACTGGTCCGTTTTGCTCTATTGCTGTATTTAAAGCAAGGTTAATTTCCCTTTCATTATGCTTTTGAGCCTCCGAAAATTTTTGCTGAATTTTTTGATCTTCAGGAGAAATATCTAAAGCAACCTCTGAATATAAATTAGCTGAATATAAGATATGATTTTGAAATACGTTCTTTTGACGGATCGTTTGCCCATCTCCTATATCAATCCTTTCCACAGGTCGATCTGCCGAAATGACCACCAAAGGAATATCGCTATAAAAAGCTTCGGCTACAGCTGGATAATAATTTAGCAATGCACTTCCCGATGTACACACCAAAGCCACTGGTTTTTTTAATTGCTGAGCCATTCCTAAAGCAAAAAATGCAGCACAACGTTCATCTACAATACTGTAGGCATTTATTTGAGGATGGTTAGCAAAACTTAAAGTAAGTGGCGCATTTCTAGAACCTGGCGATATAATCACATGATTTATACCTTTTGAAAGACACAATAACACAACCGATTGCGCCAAAGGAATATTGGAAATTTGCATAAATAATTGCTTGTTTATTCTTACAAAAATAAACTTATTATTGGGGAATGCCTAAGATTTATAAGATGTGTTTCACAACACTTGTTGCATCGTTTCTGCTTTTCTTTGTGTTTCTTCCCATTCAGATTTAGGTTGAGAATCTTTTGTAATTCCTCCTCCCACATATACTTCTAATCGGTTATCAGATACTTGCATACATCGTAAATTAACATACAAATTAGTTTGTTTAGAAACGGATTGATAAGCAGAGTTCTCAATATTTCTCCGACGCGGATTTCTATTTTTGGTATGTTGAAAATTCAACTCTCCTAAATAACCTGTGTAATAGCTACGATCATAGTTTTCTTTAGTAAGAATATAATCATATGCTATTTCATACGGCAGACCGCAAACCGCAGGTGTGGGATGCAATTTTTTAATTATTTTCTTTAAACCGTCGGCTTCATAAGTTGCTGAAACATTCGTTTTTAAATGTAAAACATTACCAGCTCTTATCGTATGTGGCTCTCCAACTTGTAGGTTACTTACTTCGGTAATTTGAGACAACCCATCTACAATAGCCCTGGTAACAATAGCTTGCTCTTCTTTTTCTTTTTCTTTCCAGCTTACTTCTTTAGTATTATTAAATACTTGCGTACCTGCCAAAGCCATAGTTTTTAAACGTCTACCTTCTGTTTTCACTAATGTTTCTGGTGTTGCTCCTATCCACATTCCTACAAGAGGATGATACCAACAGTACACCATAGCTTCGGGATAAAGTTCTAACAAGCGTTTAAAATAAAGAAAAGGCTCTGTTTTTAACTCAATTTCTTTCTTTCTAGAAATAACCACTTTCTCTAAGCCTGAAGCTTTAATAGTATCTATAGTTTTATTTATTAGATTCTCATATCGATCTTGTTCTTGTTGTTCTTTTTTATATTCTCTTTTTTTTAAGTTGACCTTAAAAGATTCTTGTTCAACAGAGATCGCTTCCGCGGAAGCGTAGGAAAAAACTATTGCTCTTTTTTGAGAATTAAACGGAGCAAATACAAAACCCTTTTCTTGAAAATCGCTAATATATTCTATGATATTATTAGGCTGTAACTGTCCCTTCACCAACTTCTCACCAGGATGACGGTACATTACAAAAGGTAATTGTAAGGAATGATGCTCCTTTACTTTTTCTAGAAAAGAATCGAAATTCATAGTTTATTTTTTAGGCAAAGCAATGGTTGTTAATTTTACAGCAGAAATTAAGTTTTCTTCTGCGTCTTTAATTTTTATGTCCCAAACTTGGGTAGTTCTTCCTTTATGTAAAAATTGAGCTTTTGCAAAAACTTCACCGCTTGCAATACTTTTTACATGATTCGCCGAAATTTCTATTCCGCGAATATAAAAATGCTCTCCATCAAGAAAAATAAAACTTGCCGCGCTCCCTACACTCTCTGCTAAAGCTACCATAGCACCCCCATGTAACACTCCATCGGGTTGATGAACCCTAGAATTCACTGGCATTTTAGCTGTCAAATAATCTTCTCCTATATCTATAAACTCTATAGCTAAAGTTTCCATTAAAGTGTTTTTACACCTCTTGGCAAAACTGGCAAGAATTTCTTCTTTAGAATATTTCATTGGTTTAAGTTTACGTTTACTTACTGAAAGTTTTACTTTTGTAAAAGTACAAAAACCCTATAAAATGGCTTCTATAGAAAAGCAAGTAAGTTATACCACAACTAACTCCTATTCCACTTTAAATTCGCTAACCCAAGAAACAAAAAATATATGGATTTGCTGTCACGGATTAGGTTATTTAAGTAGGTATTTTATTCAGTATTTTAAAACATTAGATAGTAAAGAAAATTATATTGTAGCCCCGCAAGCGCAAGCCAAATATTACCAAAAACAAGATTTTAAACATGTTGGTGCCAGCTGGCTTACCAAAGAAGCTACAGCCTTAGAAATGGAAAACGTTCTGGCTTATTTAAACGCTGTCTTTACGGAAGAAGCTGAAGGAAAGGATAAAAATTTAATTTTACTGGGATATTCTCAAGGAGTATCTGTTATTACGCGTTGGATGGCTGCTAAACAATTACAACCAAAAGCATTGTTTTTGCATTCAGGAAGTATTCCTAAAGAGCTCCAACCAGAGCAGTTTAAGTATTTAAACAACAATTGCAAAGTAAATCTACTTTACGGAAATAAAGATCAATACATCACTGAAGCCAAACTACAAGCCGAAAAAGAAATTGCACAATCTCTTTTTGGAGATCGTTTACAACTTTATCCTTTTGAGGGAGTACACGAAGTAAAACCTCAACTTATTGCTGACATCTTGAAAGATCAAAAAGTAAATATCTAAAATTCATTGAGTTGATATACCAATTAAAAACGCCGATAATTCTTAAAATTATCGGCGTTTTTAATTCGTAAAATAGAGATACGTTACTCTTTTATCAACTTTTTTGTTGTGCTTGTTGCATCTTCAAAATTCACTTTTAAGAGGTAAATTCCCTGAGATAGACTCTCTACATTGACTTCTTTAAAATTTTGTTTTTCAGTAATTACACTTCTTCCGTTAAGATCAAAAATTTCAATATGCTGGATTGGTTTTTGAACCTGAGAAAAGTATATTTTATCTTGAGCAGGGTTCGGATAAACTTTAAATAATTCCGCTTTAGCGTTAGAAATAGATAAGTTTGCGGTACTATTTAAAGTAATTACGTCGTACTGCGGATCAATTTCTACATCTACCACAGTAAAATTCACAGGAATAGTGAATTGCTGATTGTTACTGGTATGCTCGACCGTGGTATCTAAAATTTCTCCATTAGCACCTAAAAGCCTTACCGGAAGTAATGTTTCAAAAAAGCTTACTGAAGGATGACTCTGGGTTTGATTAAGTGTAAGATTCACACTACTAGAAGTAGGTTGAGTTACGTATGCAGAAAAAGTTGGAAAACCCTCTCCATAAATCCAATCATCAAAAAATTCGGTTAAAGAAAGACCGCTTTGCTGCTCTAATTTTTGTCTAAAATCGGGTGTTTTAGCATAACCATAAGCTAAAGCTGGATCATCTAAATAATTTTGAGTCGCTTGATAGAAATCTGCATCCCCTAATTTTTTTCGCAACATATGAAGAACCATCGCACCTTTGCTATAACTTAACCTTCCGCTGAATATTCTCCCGACACTTAGAGTATCATTATCTGATAGATAAACCGCACCATCGGGTTGCGATGTAATTTGTAGGACCTTACTTTCCTTCCAGTTATTAAAAGCTGAAGCTCCGTCAAAATCTTCTACCACCAAACCTGATAAATAAGTCGCAAAGCCTTCATTTAACCAAATATCTTTCCAGCTTCCGCAAGTTACTTTATCTCCAAACCATTGGTGCGCCATTTCATGAGCTATAAGGCCTCTGCTAAAGTTACCCATAAATGATATGGTCGTGTGTTCCATACCTCCTCCCCAACCAAATTGAGCGTGTCCGTATTTTTCATTCTCATAAGGATAATTACCAAATAGTGTTGAAAATAGATTTAAGATTGGTGCGGTTTCTTGTAAATCTTGAGTAGCACTCGCTAAATCTTCGGGATATACATAATCAATAAGCGGGAAGTTCATTCCATTAAAAGAATAATTGTTATTTATAACCGCGTAATTGGTAACTGCTACAGCTATTAAATAAGCAGGAATAGGATAATCGTGACTAAAATGAACGGTTTTAGAATTACCAATAAAACTGTTACTAACCTCCAGACCATTGGCAACAGGTATATTTTCTTCGTTATTGCTGTTAAATCGGGGAACCGTTAAAAAAATATCTACACTTTCAATTTTATCATTTAAATCTTGCTTACAAGGCCACCAAGCTTTTGCTCCGTAAGGTTCTGAAAGCGTCCAAATTACTTCATGGCCATTATGTGTAGTTTGCTCAAAAGAACCAAATCCAGACCTTATAGGGTTACCTTCATAATCTATACTTAGTGTATAAGTTTGTCCTGCAGCTAGTGTTGAATTTAAATTGATAATTAATTCGTCTCCACTACGTGAGTGACTAAGAGTTTGATTACTAGAATTGGTAACTTCATTTACCTGCATATTTGCAGCTAAATCAAATATAATAGACGATAAGCTTTGTTTGGCTGTAAAAGTAGTTGTAATCACACCCTCGATATAAGCTACGGAAGGATCTAGCTGTAAATTCAATTCTTGTGTATTCACATCATAATTTCCAGTATTGCTATTAGAGACAAATTGTATTCGCTTTTCTGCTGAAAGACGTTCTGCTTTACAAATTTCAAAATCTTCATCTACTAACTGCTGAGCAAAAGCTGACTGAAAAATAATAAAAAACAAGAAAAGATATGAATATTTCATATAAAGTGTGATATTCTTAGGGTTAATTAACTTAATTGACCGTTGTAGTCTTAATTTTATATAAAAACTTACGAAGAATCAATAGTTTAGGTTCTGCCTATAGAGCTTCTGCTAAATTTTTTATTTGCTGAACAATAGACTCCCAACCTTTACCGTCATTATAAATTTCTTCATAGCGTTTTTCTCCACTTTCAACTGTCTCAAAACCGTACTGTGATATAGTCAACCTAGATTCATTCTCATTAATGGCTTCTATATGATAATTAACCTGCAAATGATTTTCAATGATATTTTCATAATCTGCATAAGGATCAATAACCGTATAAGTTAATACAAAAGGCTTTTCTATAGTGAGAATTATTCCTTCTACAGGAATAAAAAGTTTCCCTTCGTGTAGCATTTCCCACTTTAAAAGTGCTCCTTCTTCCCAAGTAGAAATAGCTTTACATCCATACATATATTTTTGAGTATGATCGGCTAAAGTTAATACCTCCCAAATTTGATGAGGTGTAGCATTTATTTTTATTGTATTCTGAATTATTTTCTGTTCCATTTTAGCTTCTAAGTTTATATTTTTTTTGCCTGTTCCCAAAAAAGATCCATTTCGGCCAAGGTCATATCTTTTAATTCTTTACTGTTTTCCTTAGCTTTCTTTTCAATGTATTGAAATCGTTTAATAAATTTTTTGTTGGTTCTTTCTAGAGCATTTTCTGGATTTACCTTTAAAAAACGAGCATAGTTTATCATAGAAAACAAGACATCACCAAACTCCGCTTCAATAAGATCCTGATTTTGACTATTCACTTCGTGCTGTAATTCTTCCAGCTCTTCTTTAACTTTTTCAAAAACTTGTTGTGGTTCTTCCCAATCAAACCCTACACCTGCAACTTTATCCTGTATTCTACTTGCTTTTACTAAAGCTGGTAAAGATCTTGGCACCCCTTCTAACACACTTTCTTTACCCTCTTTAAGCTTTAACTTTTCCCAATTTTGCTTTACTTCTTCTTCGTTAGCTACCTCTACATCTCCATAAATATGTGGATGTCTATCGATAAGTTTATCGCAAATAGAATTTGCTACATCGGCTATATCAAAAGCATTTTTTTCACTTCCTATTTTAGCATAAAACACTATATGTAACAAAACATCCCCCAACTCCTTTTTCACTTCCTCTAAATCATTATCTAAAATAGCATCGCCTAGCTCGTACGTTTCTTCGATAGTTAAGTGTCGGAGCGTTTCCATAGTTTGCTTACGATCCCAAGGGCATTGCTCTCTAAGTTCATCCATAATGCTTAGCAGTCTATCAAATGCTTTGAGTTGTTGTTCTCTTGTAGTCATAAAGGTAAATTTAAAAGTTTAAATGTAAGTATATTTTACTTTATATCGTTTTGCATTAGGGATAGAAGCGGCAGCCTTTTTAATCGCTTTTTTGCGGCGAAAAAGCTATAGCGGAAAGCCCGGCCCGAAGGGAATGCCATAAAAAAAGCCCTGTTTTTCAACAAGGCTCTATTTATATAACAAAAAAAGAAATGTTAGTTTTCTTCTGTAGTTGCTTCTTCTTTAGTGGTTTCTTCTTTTTCTGGGGCAGAAAAGTCGTTCATTCCTGCGCCAATTAAAATATTATACCACTGAAAAACTTTTTTGATATCGCTTACATATACACGATCTTCATCATATTCTGGTAAAATTTCTTTAAAATACTCTTCTAATTTAGCTTTCGATTCTTTGTGACTAATAGCTTCTTTCCCATCTTCTTTCTCAGCTATTTTTTGAAAAACTTCTCTTAACGGAACTTCCTCTGTATAGGTATACATAGCAATTTCACTTAACATGCTTACATTATGTCTCACAGATACCGATAGTTTTTTACCATCTGCTAATGCTTCTGCTACAAAACCTCCTCTGGTTTGTGCCTTTAACTCATATAATCCCGGTTTCCCTGAAATTGCTAAAACTTTGTCTAAACTCATCTTCTATTTTTTTTGGGTGGCAAATATCTAATCTCTGTAGGTAATCACAAAAATTTTAACGCCCTTTTTTTACTTTTGGGAAACGCATTCTATAATCAATGCTTATTTTTCCTTTTGAAATATTTTCTAATTTTCCTTTAATTAATCTTTTTTTTAGGCTTGAAAGTTTATCGGTAAATAAAATTCCTTCAATATGATCGTACTCATGTTGTATGACTCTTGCTGCTAAACCTGTAAACTCTTGGGTATGCTTTTTAAAGTTTTCATCGTAGTACTCTATAACGATATTTGGTTTTCTAAACACATCTTCACGCACTTCAGGAATACTTAAACAACCTTCATTAAAGGCCCATTCATCTCCAGTTTCCTCAGTGATTTGCGGATTTATAAATACTTTTTTGAGTCCTAGTAGCTGTTCTTTATCATTTTCAGATAAATCATCATCCTCTGCAAAAGGAGATGTATCTATGATAAACATGCGTATAGGAAGACCTATTTGTGGTGCCGCTAGACCTACTCCGTAAGCGCCATACATGGTCTCCCACATATTTTCTATAAGTTCTTTTAACTTAGGATAATCTTCTGTAATATCTTTCGCTTGCTTTTTTAAAACGGGATCCCCGTAAGCTACAATAGGTAAAATCATATATAAGATACTTTAATTCTTTTTTGCAAAGGTAGTGATTTGAAATCTTAAATTAAAAGAGAGAAATACTATACGTTATAAAGGTAATTTTGAAGAATAATTGTGGCACTAATCTCATCTACTAACGCTTTATTTTGGCGTTGTTTCTTTTTAAGACCGCTATCGATCATCGTTTGGAAAGCCATTTTAGAAGTAAAACGTTCGTCTTCTCTTTTTACGGGCATCGTAGGAAATTGTTTAGCGAACTCTTCTAAAAAGGACTGTATATAAACTTCACTTTGAGAGGCTGTCCCATCTTTTTGTTTGGGCTCTCCCACCACCACTAGCTCTACTTTTTCTTTACGGAAATAATCCTTTAAAAACTGCATTAACTCTTTAGTATCTACCGTAGTTAAACCAGAGGCGATTAATTTTAATTCATCGGTTACTGCTACTCCGGTGCGTTTAGTTCCAAAATCTAATGCGAGGATTCTTGCCATCAAAATTTTTTTTGCAAAGGTAACACTTCTCTTAGTATTGCTATAATATTTATATGGAAGCCTTATATTTACGCAAAATTTTTAAATCTATGGAAAAACTTCAACAACATATATTAGAAGCTTGGGAAAACCGAGAGCTTTTAAAAGAAGAGTCTACGCAAAATAGCATTAGAGAAGTAATAAATAAAATTGACGCTGGAGAATTACGTTGTGCAGAACCAACAACAGAAGGTTGGCAAGTAAACGAATGGGTAAAAAAAGCTGTTGTTTTATATTTCCCTATCCAAAAAATGGAAACCTTAGAAGCGGGTATTTTTGAATATCACGATAAGATGCCATTAAAAACAGGTTACAAAGAAAAAGGAATACGTGTAGTCCCAAATGCAGTGGCCAGACATGGTGCTTATATTTCTAGCGGTGTGATTATGATGCCTAGTTATGTGAATATTGGTGCGTATGTAGATGAAGGTACTATGGTAGATACTTGGGCGACTGTAGGTAGTTGCGCTCAAATAGGTAAAAACGTACACTTATCTGGCGGAGTTGGTATTGGTGGTGTTTTAGAGCCATTGCAAGCTGCTCCAGTAATTATAGAAGACAATGCATTTCTAGGGTCTAGATCTATTGTCGTAGAAGGTGTTCGTGTTGAAAAAGAAGCTGTATTAGGAGCTAATGTGGTTTTAACAGCCTCAACCAAAATTATAGATGTTACAGGAGCTGAACCTAAAGAAATGAAGGGAATTGTTCCAGCTAGATCTGTAGTGATTCCTGGGAGTTATACAAAGAAATTCCCTGCTGGGGAATATCAGGTCCCTTGTGCTCTAATAATTGGTCAACGCAAAGAAAGCACAAATAAAAAGACATCTTTAAATGATGCCTTACGAACTTATGATGTAGCAGTATAATATGAAAGTACTTGTAATTCAGCAGAAAATGATTGGAGATGTTCTTACCTCTTCTATTCTTTGTGAAGCTATAAAACTAGAACACCCTTCTGCTGAATTACATTATTTAGTCAATAGCCACACAGTCCCTGTAGTTGAAAACAATCCGTTTATTGACAAATTGGTTTTATTTACACCAAAAATTGAAAATAGCAAGCTTCAGTTTTATCGTTTTCTTAAAGAAATCCGTAAAGAAAAATATGACGCTGTAATAGATGTTTATAGCAAAACTTCTAGTGCATTTATTACATCTTTCTCTAAAGCAAAGATTAGAATAGGAAAATCAAAGTCCTATCTTAATTGGGCATATACACACCAATCGGGAATGGATTTAGTGAGGAATCACGGCATTCCGTTAGCTTATGAGAATAGACTCAATATGCTAACTCCGTTTGTAAAAAACATCAATTACAAGGTTGAACCACAAATTTTTATTACTGAAAAAGAGAAGGATCAGTTACAACTGAAACTAAAAAATGAAAAATTGTCTTTAAAAGAAGATCCTGTGGTGATGGTCAATATTTTAGGCAGTTCTCCTAGCAAAACCTATCCACTTCCTTATTTAGCCGAATTATTAGATGAATTGGTTAATCACTTTAAAGATATTAAATTTTTATTCAATTATATTCCCAAACAACAAGATCAGGTAAATACCTTAAAGTCTTATTGTTCTCAAAAAACACAAAATAATATACTTAATTTTTACGCCCCTAGTTTAAGAGAATTTATTATACTTACGTCTTTTTGTGATGCCATGATAGGCAACGAAGGAGGAGCCATTCATATGGCCAAAGCTGTAAACATTCCTAGTTTTGCAATTTTTTCACCTTGGATAAGAAAAGAAACTTGGGGTGCAAACGATGAGGATGACCATAATTTAAATGTTCATTTAAGAGATTTTGAACCTCAATTATTTAAAAATTACAATAAAAAAGACTTTAGAAAGAATCAAAAAGAATATTACCTTAAATTTGAACCTGAGTTAATAAAGAAAACTTTAGTTAATTTTATAAAAAATTCAATTACTAGTTTAAATGGGAGTTAAAAAATTACTTTACGGAATTTTAAAAAAGATGAAGTTTCTTCCTCCCGAAACTTATATCCCTATTTATTATGAGTACTATTTAGGTAAAAAACTTGATCTTAATAATCCTGTAGAATTTAACCAAAAAATACAATGGTTAAAAACTTATTATCACCCCGATATATTAACTCAATTGGTAGATAAATATTCTGTTCGGGAATATGTAAAAGAAAAAATAGGTGCTCAATACCTTAATGAACTTATCGCTGTTTACGATAAAGCTTCAAAAGTGAATTTTGATGAACTTCCACATCAATTTGTAATTAAAGGAGTTCATGGTTTTCATTTTAACTTAATTGTAAAAGATAAAAGCACGCTAAACCGAAAAAGAGCTCGTTTTCTCATGAATAAATGGATGAGCAAAAATCAATATTTTAGA
Organism: Mesonia sp. K4-1; assembly: GCF_008017825.1. Lineage (NCBI taxonomy): Bacteria > Pseudomonadati > Bacteroidota > Flavobacteriia > Flavobacteriales > Flavobacteriaceae > Mesonia > Mesonia sp. K4-1. The sequence goes on along the minus strand of NZ_VRLS01000086.1, from coordinate 175,216 downwards.
GGTGGTTTTGAGTGGGCTTATAAGAATGTTCCGCCAAGGCTTATTGCCGAGAAGTTTCTTACAGAAATGGATAAAGATGTTATCTTAGATTACAAGTTTTTTTGTTTTAATGGGGAGCCTAAGTTTTTGCAAATAGATGTAGAAAGAGGTATTAATGATCAGCGTGCTTTTTATGATTTAGAATGGAACAAACTAGAATTTTATAATAAAGAAAATAAAGTATATGAAGGAGAAATGACTCAACCAGAGAATTTTGAAGAAATGGTTTGGGCTGCGAGAACATTAGCAGATAAATTTCCTTTTGTAAGAGTTGACCTATATTCTATTAAAAATAAAACCATTTTTGGTGAAATGACTTTTTATCCGTCTGACGGAAGAAAAGATTTTCATCCGTCAAAATACAATAAGATTTTAGGAGATTATATTCAATTACCTCACTTAGCTGAAGGTCAAAAAGAAATTAAAGAAATTTAGTTTTTCTTAATTCCGTAATTGGTCCAAGTCTTATTCTTATTTTTAGTTTCTGCTCTAATGTCTAAATTCTTATCAATAGAATCTTGGTTTTTATACCCTCTTGGATGGTCTAAATGTATGCACACGGCAGAATAACGAATTTGTTTAGACTTAATACCTTTATTCATTAAACGCTCTCCCAATTCTCTATCTTGACCTCCATATTGCATACGTTCATCAAAGCCATTAATTGCTAAAATATCCTCTTTCCAACCACTTGCATTATGTCCGTTCCAACTAGCATTCGTAGGTGTCACTTTATTTAATAAACCTTGCATGAAACCATTAGCACTAAGCTTATTATTTTTAAAAGAAGAAGATAAACCATTTTTTTTCAACCAATTAACTTTAAAGCAATCTTGAGAAAAAATAGTTTCTTTGGTGATTATTTTGGAGATGTTCATAGGCAACATAAAATATCCTCCCGATAGGAAGTAACCTTTTTCACGATATTTTAAATGAGTAGAAACAAAATCTTTTCTCGGGATACAATCCCCATCACTCATTAAAATATAATCTGCTTTGCACGCTAAAATTGCCTTATTTAATATTCTTGATTTTTGAAAACCTTCATCCTCTTGCCAAACGTGTTGAATAGGATAAGAAACCTCTTTCTGTAAACGTTCTATCAAATCAAACGTAGGTTGTTTAGAACCATCATCAGCAATTACTATTTCAAAAGTAGCATCATCTTGACAAGCATATCCCCAAAGAACTTTTTCTAACCAATCTTCGGAATTATAGGTACTAATGATAACTGATATATGGATGCTATTATTCAACTTCAAGAATTTATTGGGTTAATTTTATAGCCACAAAAATAGTGATTTTTACCAAGTCGCTTGATTAAAGTCAAAAAAAGTTAATAAATCGCCGCAACCATTTTAAGAAAAATACATCTTTGTTATGTAGTATCTTTTGTTTGATATAAATTTGTCATTGGTTTAAGATTAAAATTTTTCATTAGTATAAAGCAATAATTAAAAAAGTTGGAAAAACTTACAGCACTAATACCTACCGGAAATGAAATTCACAATATTGAAGAAGTAATAGCTTCTGTAGATTTTGCCGATGAAATCATGGTGGTAGATAGTTTTAGTACTGATGGCACTTACGAAAAAGCTCAAACTCTTGCAGATGTCGTTTTACAACGAAAATTTGATTACCCTTCTTCCCAAAAAAACTGGGCTATCCCTCAGGCTAAACATCAATGGATTTTATTAGTTGATGCCGATGAACGTGTTACTCCTGAGTTAAAACAAGAAATCTTAGACGTTCTTAAAAACCCATCTAAAGATACAGTCGGGTATTGGATAGGAAGACAAAACTACTTTATGGGTAAACCCATTAATCATAGTGGTTGGAAAAATGATAAAGTTATTCGTCTATTTAAAAGAGATGAATGTCGTTACAATAATAAAAGAGTACACGAAGAAATTACTTCTGATGGAAATATTGGAAAACTAAATAGTAGGTTTCTTCACTATACCTATACCAGTTTTGACAATCATATTGAGAAAGTGAACAAATATGCTTGGTGGCGTGCATTAGATTATAATGAAAAAATAGATAAAATAACTGCTTACCATTTTATTGTTAAACCATTTTGGGGGTTTTTTAAGCACTATCTTTTACAAAGCGGATTTAGAGACGGAGTCCCTGGTCTAACCATTGCCTTTCTTAGATCATATTCTATTTTTACACGTTATTTAAAGATTTGGCTTCTTAGAAAAGGTATCAAGTAACTTTTTCTAGAGTATCAATATTTAATTAATTAAGTTAAAGGTAAATAATAATATTAAGAAGACTGCTGCCAAAGCTAAGCTTGGCAGAAAAAGATTTCCTATAGCTCTTAACGTGCTAAAATTCTGAATTATTTTTATTCCCTTTATAAAAATAATTACTGACCATACATTCAAGATAAAATATAAAATTTTGAAACCTGAGTAAAAGGAAATATATTCAAATTGATAGATTTCTTGAGTATTAGAAAACAAACCCTCTCCAAAAATCATATAACCAGGAATAAGTAAAAATAAACCTACAATGGCTGGTATCATAGACCAAGCCAAAACTGTTCTATATTGATCTCCCTCTGCTTTTCCTCCTATCCATTCTCCCGTAAAACTTAAAAGTGACGTGAAAATATAAAAAACTAACCAGCCTAAAAGTCCTCCTAAAATCCCTCTAAAAATCACCATATGGTAAATAGATGAGAAACCTAATTCTCCCCTATTAATAGCTTTATAAAATGAATATGCAATCCCTCCCAAAAAAAGTAAAACATATACATTATCCCTATTCTTAGAAGCAATTATAAGCTTTAAAACTTTTGAGGGTCTAAACCAGATAATTTTTAAAATGTATGGAATACTTATTTTTTCCAAAACTTAAATTTTTTCTTTAATCTTCTTTTTCTATAAAATTTTTCTTGAAATTTTTGAGTATTACTCCACATCATTTCAAAAATTTTATTTTTGTTTTCACCTATACATTTAGCATATTCATCACTCATAACTTCTACCATTTCTTTATGTATGGTTAATCGAGCAAAGTTTTTTATACGCTCTTCCAAGCTCAAACTCTTAAAATTCATACGATTTAGATCAACCAAGTAAAATTGATAATTCCCATTATTTAACTTAATTAATGTATTTCCTGGAGAGTGATCTAAAAAAAGAACTTTATGTTCATGAAGCTGATAAGTAAATCTTGTAAAAGCTCTAAGTATTTCTTCGTGATTAGGAAAATTTAAATCTTTGGTTAACTCGCGATAAGTCAAATCGCAATCTAAATGTTCACTTACATAATAACTACTTTTAAATAAGAGAAAAGTACTTTCCTCAAAATAAGCAATAGGCTTAGGAGTGCCTATATTTAATTTTTCTAAATGCTGGGCATATTCAAAAGAGCGTTGAGCCTTACTTTTTCTAAAAAAACGATAAGCAATTTGATTTATCAGGTTGGGTATTTTAAACGATTTTACGTTTACTAGAGTTCCATTGATAGTAAAAAGTCGAATTACATTCCGTGCAGCTTCTCCAAAAGCCTCACCTTCTGTTTTAAAATTATTGATAATATGCTTGACATTTTTCTTTTCTACAGGGGATGTTTCTGAAAAAATTACTTTCATGGAGATCAATTAAAATAAAAAATCAATTAATTTAGCAGGTTGAATTTATACTATTAAGGCAGTTGAAACTTTTCAACTATAAAGAAACTATTTTTTCTCTGATTTTATCTCATCGGCTACAGCCAATATATTTAATCCACCATAGCAAAGCGTATCAAACCGAAATTTCAATACTTCTAATTTATTAAAAAAGATAAAGCAATCGTAAATCATCATCGTTTAAAATAGTAAGTTTGCAGTATAGTTAACGCCTATGAATACTAATGTTGTTTATATTTTACATAAAAATGGTGCTGAAAGCCATTATTTAGGTTTAGCACATCTATTGCACCAAGAAAATTTACAGTTAAAACACAGAGAGTTTTCTATTGCTGGTAAACTATTTAAAGGCCTAATAAAAGGTAAACCTTTACTTTTCAAAAAACAACTTATAAATATTGGCTTTTTTATTCAACTATTATTTACCAAAAATAAAAAAATAGTTCTAGGTATTGCTCCTTTTGATCATAAATTAGGTCGTTTATTATTTATTCTAAAAAAACACCAAATATATTATCACAGTTCTTGGACATGCTGGGATAAAAGTTTCCAACCTAAGCCCACTAATAAACAAAAAGTTTATAAAAACTGGCGATATTTTTTAGAAGAGAAAGTACTTCATGTTTTTGCTGTTTCTCAACAAACTAAAACCAGTATCCTAGAAAATTACCAATTATCACCAAGTAAAATAAGTGTTGTTAATCATAGTTTACACGAAGCCTTTTTAAAAAACTATAAACAGGATAAAGAACTCAATACTTTTTTATACGTAGGTAGGTTAACTCCTGAAAAAGGAATTGAAGAGATTTTAGATTTCTTTATAAAAAACTCTAATTTAAATTTAACCCTCATTGGTTCAGGAAAATTAGAAAGCAAAGTGAAAGAAGTTGCTAATAAAACTAAAAATATTAGTTTTTATCCTAAAATTACAGATAAAGGGAGGTTGGCCACTCAATTCAATCAACATCAATTTTTTCTATTAAACTCAAAGAAAACAAAAAAGTGGGAAGAATTATTTGGTATGGTTCTTATTGAAGCAATGGCTCAAAAATCAATTCCTATAGCTAGTAATCACGCAGGTCCAAAAGAAATTATCAATAATAAAACAGGTTATATTTTCACTGAAGGAGATTTAGAAGAAACCATTACTGCTGCAGTAAAAATAGGGTTTTCTGAAGTAATGGCTACTGCAGCAAAAGAAAGTGCTAAAAATTATACCTTAGAAATCATCTCAAAAAAATGGAAACCAATTTTAATATAAAACCTGTAGATGTTAGCTGCATTATTATTAATTATAACACAGCAAAGTATACTTTAGCTTGTGTAAAATCTATAATTACACTAGAAAATCACTTATCTAATTACGAAATTATTGTAGTAGATAATGCTTCCGCGGAAGACGATTATCTATGGTTGCTAAAAGAGTTTAAAAAATTAAATCTACCACAACTAAAGCTTTTTCGAAGTAAAAAAAATGTGGGGTTTGGAGCAGGAAATATGTTAGGTGTACAAATATCTAGTCCTTGCAATTATTATGCATTTATTAACAATGATACATTACATGTTTCTGAGAATTCGTTACAACGTCTAATGAATTTCATGAATCAAAATGAGACAATTGGTATTGTTTCACCTCAAATGTTAGATCAAGATAAAAATTTCAGAGTAACTATAGATCACTTTTCTTCCTTAGGGAGAGAGATTTTGCGAAGACCTTTACTAGAAAAATTATTCCCTAAAACTTATTTAAATAGAAAGGTTCGTTATCAAAAACCTACAAAAGTTCACTATGTTCAGGGATCTTATATGTTTATTAGAGCTGATGCTTTTAATCAAATTGGTGGATTCGATGATAATTTATTTCTTTACTATGAAGAGTCCGATGTTTCTAGAAGATTACTTAAGCAATTAAATCTTAGCACATATTTATTTCCAGATTTAGAATACATTCATTATAAAAGTGCTAGCACTAAAAAAAACATTCTTATAAAAATCGAACAGAAAATATCTCTACTTTACTATATTAGAAAACATTATGGATTTATTCAATACAAATTATTGTTAGGATATTATATTATTCGTTACTTTTTCTCGAGCATCTTAAAACCTAAATACTGGAAGCTATTTTTTGTATTACTGCGAGGAGCTCCAACCTCATTATCCTTAAAACAAAATCAAACTATAAATAATCTATCATGATAGACGAAATTCACGAATGCCTAACAGTTTTAAAACGAGGCGGACTTATACTTTACCCAACCGATACGGTTTGGGGAATTGGCTGTGATGCCACCAATGCAGAGGCAGTAGAGAAAGTTTTTGCACTAAAGAAAAGAGCAGAAAGCAAATCTCTTATCTGTTTAGTTTCAGATTATAAGATGCTTAATCAATATGTAGAAGAAATACCAGAAGTCGCTTATGATATCTTAAAATTTGCGGCAAAACCTACAACGATAATATTTGATGACCCTATTAGAGTGGCTGAAAATTTAATTGCCGAAGACAATTCATTAGCCATTAGAGTTTGCAAGGATATGTTTTGCAATAAATTAATAAGAAAATTTAAACGCCCTATCGTATCTACTTCAGCTAATATTAGCGGTCAACCTACTCCAAAATCTTTCGATCAAATAAGTCCCGAAATTTTAAAAGGAGTAGACTATGTTGTAAATTTGCAGCCAGCAAATAAAAGCGCTAAACCCTCAACAATTATTAAATTGACCTTAGACGGAAAAGTGCAAATTATTAGAAAATAAAATGCCCGAAGAGAAAACGTATAAAGAAGCATTATCACATAAAGTTTTTGAATATATAACCCAAGCAGCAGATAATCTCTCTCTAGAAACCTATGCAATCGGTGGGTTTGTTAGAGATTATTTTTTACAAAGAGGTGATGCCAAAGATATAGATGTAGTTGCTGTAGGCAGCGGAATAGCCTTAGCGGAAGAAGTAGCAAAACTATTGCCTCATCAACCAAAGGTACAAGTATTTAAAACCTACGGTACCGCCATGCTTAGAGCGTTTGATTTGGAGATTGAATTTGTTGGAGCACGTAAAGAATCTTACACCGAAAATAGTCGAAATCCCGAAGTAGAATCGGGTTCACTGGAAGACGATCAAAACCGAAGAGATTTTACGATTAACGCCTTAGCGCTTCAGTTAAACAAAAGCAGCTTTGGAAAATTATTAGATCCGTTTAACGGATTGGAAGACCTAAAAAACCAAATCATCAAAACACCTCTAGAGCCAGGGGTAACCTATTCAGATGATCCATTACGAATGATGCGTGCCATTAGATTTGCCTCTCAATTGGGTTTTAAAATAGAAGAAAAATCATTAGATGCTATTACTACTCACTACAAACGCATTAAAATTATTTCTAAAGAACGTGTAGTAGATGAGCTAAATAAAATTTTATTATCTCATACTCCGTCTATAGGATTTGGATTACTTAGAAAGACAAAATTACTACCCATTATATTACCAGAATTATCGGCTTTACAAGGTATTGATGAAAAAGAAGGACAACGTCATAAAGATAATTTTTGGCACACCTTAGAAGTTGTAGATAATATTGCTAAAAATACAGACGACGTTTGGTTACGTTGGGCAGCATTACTACACGATATTGGTAAAGCACCCACAAAAAAGTTTCACAAAAAAATTGGTTGGACATTTCATGGTCACGAATTTGTAGGAGCTAAAATGGTATTTTCTCTTTTTAAAAGATTAAAAATGCCCTTGAATGAAAAAATGAAATTCGTTCAAAAAATGGTTTTCATGAGCTCCCGTCCTATTGTTATCGCAGAAGATCATGTAACCGACTCTGCTGTAAGAAGATTGATTTTTGACGCTGGAGAATCTATTGAAAGCCTTATGACACTTTGTGAGGCAGACATTACTACTAAAAACCCAAAGCGTTACAAAAAATACCATAACAATTTTAAAGTTGTTAGGCAAAAGCTTAAGGAAGTAGAAGAAAGAGATCATGTTCGTAATTTCCAGCCTCCCGTTTCAGGGGAAGAGATTATGAAGACTTTTAATATTCAACCTTCTAAAGAAATAGGCATTATTAAAAGCGCAATAAAAGAAGCGATTTTAGATGGTGAAATTCCTAATGAATATGAAGCTGCTAAAGCGTTCATGATTGAAAAAGGCACGCAACTAGGATTAACCACTAAGGAGACCAAAAATGTTTAAAAAAGTTGTTAAAATATCTCTTATTCTAGTTTATCTAGTCATCATCGCAGGTGCAGTGGTGAGAATGACTGGAAGCGGAATGGGTTGCCCCGATTGGCCTAAATGTTTTGGTCATTTTATACCTCCTACAGAACGTGCTCAATTAGAATGGCATCCAGAGCAAAATTTTCACAAAGGTCAAGTAATTATAGTAGACGAAACTTTACAAGTTTCTAAATTTGAATTTACATCTTCTAAAAAATTTAATAAAAGTAATTGGGAACTTTATACCAAACATGATTATGCCGTTTTTAATCCTACTCACACTTGGGTAGAATATATTAATAGACTTTTTGGAGCTCTTGCAGGACTTGCCGTACTTTTAACGGCTATTTTATCTATTTGGAAATGGAGAAAAAATAAAAGAATAACCCTACTTTCTTGGTTTACTACATTTTTAATGGGGTTTCAAGCTTGGCTAGGAGCAACGGTGGTATATTCGGTGTTGGCTCCGGTAAGAATTACCATACATATGGTAGTCGCATTGATTATTGTAGCTTTGATTCTTTATATTTTACACCTAGCTAGCCCTAAAAAAGTAAATTTTAGCTATAATCCCTTATTTAAAAATTTACTTATACTTTCTATTGTACTAACTCTTATTCAAGTGGTTTTAGGTACCGAGGTTAGACAGTTTGTAGATATGCAAATCAAAGATATAGGCTACGAAAAGCATTTATGGCTAGAGAATCCAAACTTTCAATTTTATGCTCATAGAAGTTTTTCTGTTTTAGTCTTTTTATTAAATATGTTTATTTGGTGGAAAAACAAACAACAGCATTTAGGCTACCCTCTTACCCACTGGGTGATGCTGCTTATTATTCTTGAAGTTTTTACGGGAATTGCGATGTATTATTTTGATTTTCCGTTTGCTACCCAAGCTGCACATTTAGTAATTGCCAGTGTACTTTTCGGTCTTCAATTTTACCTTTTATTGCAAAGCAAGAAAGCCGAAATTCAGACAAAAAATAGCTAACTTTGCAATCCAAATTTTTGAAAGATGATGATTTATAAATTTCGAATCGTATTAGATACGTTAGATGATGTTTTTAGAGATATCGAGATTGAGGAAAACGATACTTTAGAAGATTTACACAATGCGATTACACAGGCCTTTGGTTTTGATGGAACCGAAATGGCTTCCTTTTATACGAGTGATGAGGAGTGGAATCAAGGTGAGGAAATTGTTCTTTTTGATATGAGCGAAGGGCACAACCCTGTTCGTATGATGAATGAAACTGCATTAGATACAGTAGTTTCTCAAAAAGAAACCAAGCTCATTTATGTGTATGACTTTTTAAGTATGTGGACATTCTATGTGGAGTTGGCCGATATTACTGAACCAGAAGATGGCAGAGATTACCCTAACCTTATGTATGTTCAAGGGCAGTTACCTGATAGTCCTCCAGATAAAAATTTTGAAGCCGAAGATGATCCTTATGCAGAAGAAGATGAAGATTTGTATAGTCAAGGAGATGGTTTTGAGAGTTTAGATGATTTCGATTTTGATGAAAACTGGAATTAAATCAATCTCTATTTTTTTGCATTAGGGATAGTAGCGGCATCCTTTTTTAACTGCTTATGCGAAGCACTAAGCTTTTAAAAAAGATATAGCGAATAGCCCGACCCGCAGGGTAATGCCCAAAGTATTAATATTTCAATTTACAGAACACTATGATTAACGTATATAATGCTCAAATTGAGTCGCTTTCTATTCACCGCGTGGGGAATAAAGCTAGAAATGAAGGGATTTTTCTTTCCCAATCTCCGTTAGTAATAAGTGACGAGCTTAACTCTTTATTGAAAGAGTACTTTTTGAAGTCGTTTAGAGAGAAGGAAGAGAATTACTATCAATTTGTACACGAAACCGATTTGGAGTTTCATGATTTATACAATACTTGTTCAGAGATTTTTAATGATCCCAGGACTGTTCATGAAAATTCGAAGAAAATAGCGCAGCTGCTCTTTAACGAAGGAAAACATCCGCACATTAAAAACGGAGAATTATACGTAGTATATTTTGAAAATATGCTCTTGGATAACGAGAAAGTTGATGCCGTGGGTATTTTTAAATCTGAGTTAAAGCACGATTTTCTTCAGTTTGAAGAAAAATCTGAAAACCTGGAAGCTATTTTACAACAAGGTGTGAATTTAAATAAGTTGGATAAAGGAGCTATTATTTTCAACAAAAATAAGGAAGAAGGTTACAAGGTACTTTCTATAGATTCTAACCGCTATGATACTAAATATTGGTTGGAGCAATTTTTGGGAGTAGATGTATTTGCAGATGAAAATTTCTATACTAAAAAGTATTTAAAATTTTGTCAGGATTTTGCTAAAGATGTTGTTTTACCTGCAGAAGATAAACAGCAAGAGGTAATGTTTATGAACCGCGCAGTAAATCATTTTGCTAAAAATGATAATTTTCAGGAAAATAATTTCTTAAACGAAGTTATGGAAAATCCAGACTTAATTCCTGAATTTCAAAATTATAAAACCGAGAAAGCTCCTAAATATAAGATTGAAGATTTAACCGAGTTTCCTGTTTCTAATACTGCAGTAACTTCTGCGAGAAAGAAAATTAAAAGTGTGATTAATTTAGATACTAACATGCAAATTAAGTTAGATTTTATTAATCCTGAAAGCGCTGAAAAATTTATAGAAAAGGGCTGGGACGAAGAAAAACAGATGTACTATTACCTAGTATACTTCAACAAAGAAGAAAAAAACTAATTTTAGGTATATCAAAAAAGGCAGCAACCTAAATTAGATTGCTGCCTTTTTTTTGTTTTAAAATTACGGAAATCAAAACTCCATAATTTCTTTAGTATTGGTATCTACATAATTGCGTTTTACAAAATCTAAGGCAGTTCTTAATATATGTCCCATAGTTTTTGCTCGTCTAAATTTTACATCTTTAGAGAATTCAACCAAATCGGCTTTAAGTCTTTTTACATTTTTATCGGTAGAAATAGAATCTTGCGTCATACAACGAATCAACTCTTTATATCTTTTCTGGGAGGTAATTAATCTTTTAGCTACTTGGGAACGTTCTTCTCTTCTGTATTGCTCAATAGAGGTTTGTTCCAATTTATTAGCCACAAGCATTACCATTTCATAATTCTCTTTAAAAAATTGTGGTCGGTACACTTTTAATTTACCCTCATAGCATTGTTGGTCAAAATCTATGGCTCTTATTTGGTAAGCAACATGATCAAAATCGTGTGTAGGAATCACAACATAATTATATGATCGCATGTCTCCCAATAAGCGTAAGGTACAACGCTCATTAAATTTCACAAACTGTTTAGCAATTTGTGTTTTTTCTCGCTCATCGCACTCTTGTAGTTTTTCTTCTATAAAGACGTCACCTGGTATTCCGGCAATGTGTTCTTCTATAAGAGTTTCCTTATAAATAAGAAAATTAATACGGTGTGGAGAAAGAATATGTTCAAACTCTAAACCGTAGATTCTAGAAGCATCTGCTTTTTTTACATAAAAGTAAGTGTAACTATCATTTAAAATATTTCTCACTTTAACCCGGAAAGGTTTAGAATTTCCAAATGTACAATAATCAATGGCATCTACATTTAAAAATTCAAAAGAATCATCACTACCATCAGAGTGTAGAATAGTATATACTCGTTTAAGACTGTTGTCAATTTCAGTACGTTCATGATCTGGATAATAACACCGTACCCAAAGTGTGTCTTCATCATGTTGATCGTAAACCACGATCGAACCCGAAAACCTAAGTAAATCCTCATAGAAAACAGGGATTTTTGTATTTCGATTGTGCTTGATCAAATATTTGCTAAGCCTTTCATTTATAGGAAAACTAGGCTTTTTTTTTGACATCAACTTCTCATCCATTGATTTTCGGTTTTTTCAAAAATAGCATTCTATTTTGTAATATCACTGTAACAAAACGTTAACTTAGACGTCGTATTAGAAAATCGATCTTATTTTGAAAACAATTCTTACGATTAGCAATCTCACAAAAAAATTTGGCCCCATCACTGCCGTAGATAATTTATCTTTTACCATTGAAAAAGGAAATGTTTACGGAATCTTAGGCCCTAACGGTAGCGGTAAATCTACCACCTTAGGCATGGTTTTAAATGTGGTAAATAAAACTAGTGGGGATTTTCATTGGTTTGACGGAAGTGATACCACACACGAGGCTTTAAAAAAAGTTGGTGCCATTATAGAAAGGCCAAACTTCTATCCCTACATGACAGCAGCCCAAAATTTAGATTTGGTATGCAAGATAAAGAATGTGACTGATGCTAAGATTGAGGAAAAGCTAGAAATTGTAGGATTATTAGATCGAAAAAACAGTAAGTTTCAAACCTTTTCATTGGGTATGAAGCAGCGTTTAGCTATTGCTTCTGCCTTACTTAATGACCCTGAAATTCTTATTTTAGATGAACCTACTAATGGATTAGATCCGCAAGGAATTCATCAAATCAGAGAGATTATAAGAAAAATTGCCTCTACAGGAACTACCATACTATTGGCTTCACATTTACTAGACGAAGTAGAAAAAGTTTGTAATCATGTGGTTATAATTAGAAAGGGAGTTAAGCTTTATGCCGGTCCTGTTGATCAATTAAATGCAAATCATGGTTTCTTTGAATTGAGAAGTAGTAATATGGAGGTTCTAAAAAATGCCTTAACGGAAACTAATTTATTCGATTCCGTTAAGAAAAATCAAGAAGATGATTTTTTTACAGCTATTCTAACTAAACCTATGGAGGCCGAAGAGCTTCATAAAATACTTATAGAGAAAGGAATTATTCTTTCTCATTTAGTAAAGAAAAGAGAGAGCTTAGAACAGCAATTCTTACAATTAACCAACCAAAAAAGCGCCTAGATGTTACGATTACTCACAATAGAATTCCAAAAATTACGCTACAGTAGATCTGCTAAAGTATTATCTATTATCTATTTTGGCTTATTTACCTTGATCGCTCTCATCGCCTCTATTAAATTTAATTTATTTGGTGCAGAAATTCATATTGCCGATCAAGGAATTTTTAATTTCCCTTACATCTGGCACTTTAACACGTATTGCGCAGCACTATTAAAAATTTTCTTAGCAATTGTTATAGTCTCTCTTATTTCTAATGAATATAGCAATCGCACACTTAAACAAAACCTAATCGATGGCTTAAGCAAAAAAGAATTTATATTATCTAAATTTTATGTAGTTGCTTCCTTTGCACTCATATCAACCGTTTTTATATTTCTAGTCTCTTTAATCTTAGGTTTAATTTTCTCTGATTATACTGAATTTGGAATCATTTTTTCTGATTTAGAATACTTACTAGCATACTTCGTTAAGCTTTTAGGCTTTTTTAGTTTTTGTTTATTTTTAGGCGTTTTGGTAAAACGATCTGCTTTTGCGTTAGGATTTTTATTTGTTTGGTGGATTTTTGAAAGTATTATTATAGGGGTTCTACGTTTTCTTATTTTAAAAGATGCCGTAACTACCGAATATATTTCTCAATTTTTACCATTAGAATCTATGGCAAATTTGGTAAAGCAACCTCTTACTCGATTAAATATTATACAATCTGCTGCTAATCAACTTCAAACAGATGTTGCGTTTGATTATGCAGTACACTGGTATCAAGTTATCATCGTTTTGGGTTGGACAGCTATATTTATATGGGGCTCACTTACACTGCTTAAAAAGAGAGATTTATAATTAAAAGTGTTATTTTTGGGGAAAATTGCCCCATGAAATCTTTATTAAGTCTCTTTCTTGCTCTATTCTCAATTGGAGTTTATGCACAAGGAGAAGCCAACACTTGGTACTTTGGAAACAATGCTGGTGTTAATTTTAACACCTCTCCTCCTTCCGCTTTAAATAATGGACAAGTGAATACCAATGAAGGATGTTCCTCTATTTCAAATGAAAATGGTCAGCTACTTTTTTATACCGACGGAAGAACAGTATGGAATAGAAACCACCAAATTATGGCAAATGCCAACTATTTTGGTGGTTCAGGATTATTAGGTGACCCTTCCAGTACTTCTAGCGGACTTATCGTTCCTCACCCCACCAATGATGATTTATATTACATTTTCACAGTAGATGAACCTCATCATGAAAATGCTAATGCCTACCCTAATCAAGGACCAGCAGATGCTAGCGGGAATTCTATTCCTGCTTATACCGATATTAATGGAACTATTCCGCAAGATGATGATGGCTTTAATAATGGTCTTAATTATTCGTTGGTAGATATGAATCTTAATGGCGGCTTAGGTGATATCGTTGCCACGGAAAAAAACATGCCGTTGATCACTTATGACCCCAATGATGCTGAAGAAATAAAATATAAGTGTTCAGAAAAAATTACAGCTGTTAAAGGTGCAGATTGTAATTCTATCTGGTTGATGACACATTTTATTGATAAATTTTATGCTTTTAAGATAGATGCTTCTGGTATCGACACTACTCCTATCATATCCCAAACTGGTCCTAATATACCAATAGCTTCCTATAGACGTAGTGCTTTAGGCTATATGAAAGCATCTCCAAATGGAGAAAAAATATTAATAGCCCATAATACTAGGACATTTAACCAAAACGGAAACGAAGATTTGGATGATGGTGGTGTTTATTTATCTGATTTTGATCCTATCACAGGAACAGTTTCAAACAGTATTGCTTTAATAGAAAATGTTAATGCTTATGGGGTTGAGTTTTCGATGAACACCAAAAAGGCTTATGCAACAACTACTCAACAAAACACACTTAATTTATACCAATGGGACTTAGAAAGCAGTGATATTCCTAACAGTATTCAGTCTATTCCTGGAGCAACTGGATCATCTGCAACCGCATTACAGTTAGCATCAAATGGAAAAATTTACAAATCTATAATCGGAAGTAATGTCTTAGCGGTAATCAATAATCCAGAAGCTGATGCTGCCAATGTTAACTATTCTCAATCTACTGCCAACGGAGCAATTAGCCTTAAGGGAAATAGCTCAACTTTTGGTTTACCTCCATTCATCCAGTCTTTCTTCCTCAATACGATAAACATTATAGATGGAAATGATGAAAATATTGTTACAGAACTTAAACTTTGTCCACAACAGAATTATAGTTTATCCTATCTAGATATACCTGGAGCAACTTATTCCTGGTATAAAGATGGTCAATTAATTCCCGGAGAAGTTGACAATACTTTAGATACTAGTTTTGATACTTCTCAAACACTACCTTATTCACACACCTATAAATTAGAGATCGAGCCTAATAATGGAGAATGCCCTTTTAAAGGTATTGCTACCATAATTTATAATGATTTTCCTACCGCAAATAATGTAGAATATTTAAACTGTTCTTTAGACTCACAACCTACTTCATTATTTAACCTAGAAAGTATTTATAGCAAAGTAAATCCAGATATAGAAACCTCTTCCAACCTAGAAGCTTCTTTTTTCGAAACGTTTGCTGAAGCAGAAAATGAAAATAATGCTATTAATAAAATTACCGATTATCAAAATGCATCAAATCCTCAAACTCTATATGTAAAAGTATTTGACAATCAAACGGGCTGTTCAAAAATAGCCACAGTAGAATTAGAGGTGGTAATTATACAAAATACAGAAATCACTAAAAGTCTTTGTCCTACGAGTAATTCAGGTATAGAAATTTTTAATTTGTCTGAAATTGAAGATAATGTAATTAATAACAACCCAAACCTTAACGGAATTTTTTATACAAGTCTAGAAAATGCGGTCTTAAAAACCAACCCCATAGAGAATCAAAATTCCTTTGAAAATGAAAACCCTTTTAATCAAACACTTTATTTACGAATAGACACTTCATTAGGTTGTAATGACATTTTAAAAGTGAATTTAGAAGTCTATGAACCTATTCCTATTGGAGAAGATATACCTGAAATAATTTATTGCCTAGAAGACCTACCACAAAAAATAGAATTGAATTCTGGTATTTCTTCGAATTTAATCAGTAACTATACTTATCTATGGAGCCCAAGTGGAGAAACTAGCGAAACCATAGAAACTAATGAAATTACTACTCATAGTGTAACGGTAACAGATCAATTCGGCTGCAGCCAAACAAGAAATATTACTATAAAAGCATCTAACAAAGCTAGCTTTGAAGTTAATGTCAATGATTTTTCTGAAAATAATAGTTTAACCATCCTTTTAAATGAAAGCTCTGTTGGAAGCTACGAATATGCGTTAAATAATAGCTTAGGACCATATCAACCTGAACCTTATTTTGATGGGTTAAAACCTGGTGTCTATAATATTTATGTTAGAGATCTCAATGGCTGCGGTATTACGAAAAAAACAGTAGGTGTTAAAAACATCATGAAGTTTTTTACTCCAAATCAAGATGGGTTCAATGACCGCTGGACGATTTTAGGGAAATATGAAAGTAATTTATCAAACGCTAAAATTTATATTTATGATCGCTTTGGTAAACTTTTAGCGGGTCTTAAAGGAAGTTCTCTAGGTTGGGATGGCCGCTATAATGGAAAAAATATGCCTTCTAACGATTATTGGTACAAAATTATTTTGGAAGACGGACAGGTTTTTACAGGTAATTTTTCGCTAATAAGATAACTTAAAAAAATTGCTATCTTTAGGGAAGTAAATTCTTCCCTATGAAAAAATCATTACTCTATTTTATATTTTTAGTTTCATATTTAAACTGCTATAGCCAAAATATAGATTTATACCAACAGTTAAATGGAAATTACGATTATAAGGCAATTGGTGCAACTCTCAATCCTATTGAAAATAATGAAATTCCTTCTTCAACTCCATGTACAATAAAAACCACAGCATCTGCAACCCTTACTTTAAATAGTAACGAGTCAGTTAAAAAAGCTTATTTATATTGGGCTGGTTCTGGAACTGGCGACTTTAATATTAAATTAAACGGAATTGATGTTGCTGCCACTAGAACTTTTAGTTATTCAGAAAATTTTTCTAGCGCAGGCGATCTAGATTTTTTCTCAGCTTTTGCTGATGTTACATCTCAAGTAATAAGTACGGGTTCTGCATTATATACCATTAGTGAATTAGATTTAACTCAAGCCATTATTCCTAACTGTACAAATAAAACTAATTTTGGAGGATGGGCTCTTATGATTATCTATGAAGATTTATCTCTACCTCTTAATCAAATCAATATATATGATGGTTTACAAGCGGTTTCAGCGACTAAAAATTCAATTCAAATTACATTAAATAATCTCAATGTAATTGATAATCTTGGAAGCAAAATTGGATTTTTAGCTTGGGAAGGCGATCAAGATCCTGCAATAGCAATAAATGAAACCTTAAGAATTAACGGAAATATTTTAAGTAACCCTCCTCTAAATCCTGCTAATAATGCTTTTAACGGTACAAATAGCTTTACGATGGATAGCAATTTTTACAATATGGATTTAGATTTTTATGATGTTGAAAATTATATTAATATCGGTGATGCTACTGCTAATATTGAGTTGACATCAGGTAATGGAGTTAGTGGTGATTTTATTATGGTCAACAATATTATTACCGTATTTAATAGTACCCTACCAGATCCACATCCTGAAATTATACAAACACAAACTGCTTGCAACTCCAGAGACATAGATGTTAACTATACCGTAGATAATATAAACGGAACAGAAGATTTACCTAGTGGTGTTTCCGTAAAGTTTTTTGCCAATAATACTTTTATAAATGAAGTTTTCACACCTAACCTTATTCCTGTGGGAGCTGCTGAAAGTTTTCAAATGGTGTTGACCATTCCTAACAACATTCCAAGTGATTTTAATTTAGAAATAGAAGTTAATTTTGATAGCTCAAAAAATTCTATCATTCCAGAATTAGATAACACTAACAATACAGATGATACTTTGGTTAATTTGAAAATAGCTACAATCGAAAATCCTCCTAATGATCTGGAAGTTTGCGACGATGTGGACAACGATGAAGTGGAAATTTTTGATTTTTCTCAAAATACTAATCTAGCTGTTGGAAATCAAACTAATGTAAGTGTAAATTATTTCTTATCACTAAATGATGCAGAAAATGATAACAACCCTATAACCAATACTATTGCATATCAAAACACCCAGAATCCTCAAGAAATATTTATTAAAATCCAATCTTTAACTGATCCAGATTGCTATGAAATTGACTCCTTTTTCCTAATTATTCACGATTTTCCGATAGCTGGAAATCCAGATGATCTTTTTGTGTGTGACACTAATGAAATCGATGGTATTGCTTCTTTTGACTTAACCCAAAACAATAGTTTAATCACTAGTAATCAACAAGGTGTTAACATTAATTACCACCTTACTTTATCAGACGCACAAAATGGGACTAATCCTATTAGAAACTCTACAAATTTTGAAAACACTAACAACCCACAAACTATTTATGCATCCCTAATCAATTCAAATTTTGAAGACTGCATGGATATTACATCATTTATTCTTTATGTTGGGGATATTAATCTTACAGAGATTGATGGGGATTTGAAGTGTGATACTGGTTTTGATTCCAATAATTTTGATCTAAGTGAAATTTCACAACAGATTACTTTATCTTCAGATGAATCGATTTCAGGATATTTTTTAAATTTTTTAGATGCAAACAATTTTGAAAATCCAATTAATTCACCATTGTCATTCAGTAATACCATAAATCCGCAAACTATTTATGTAAGAATAGATAGTAATCTACCTAATAAGTGTCAGCATATTTACTTTTTCGATATTTCTACAGAACATTGTGAACCTTTTATTCCTGAAGGCTTCTCACCTAACGGAGATGGTATCAATGATACTTTTTATATTAAAGGACTCTATGATATTTTTGAAAATTTTGAACTTCAGATATTTAACCGATACGGAAATCTAATTTATAGAGGTGATAATAATGTAGATGCTTGGGATGGCAACAGTAACAAAGGGTTAAATAATGTAGGAAAAAAATTACCGACAGGAACTTACTTTTATTTATTAAATCTTAAAGATCCTAAATTTGGCCCTTATAAAGGTTGGGTTTATTTAAATAGGTAAGAATTTAATGTGTTAGATTACCATACTGTTAAATAACTCTAATACCTATCTATAAATAAACTTTACTGTGTATTTTTGCACTCCCAAAAAATACAATGTTGAAGTACTTCCTATTTATTTTTATAAGTGTTATATCTTTTGCTCTACAAGCTCAAAATATAACAGTAAATAATAATTATACCCCACAAGAACTTATTGAGGATATCTTAATAGATAGTGGTTGCATTGAAAATATTAACGTTACCAATACTGTTTCGGGTAACTTTGGGGCTAATGATAGTAGTTTTGGATATTTTGAAAGTAATAACACCAATTTTCCGTTTGATAATGGAGTTGTAATGAGCACTGGAAGAATTTCGAATGTCCCTGGCCCTAATAACAATCTAAGTGATGATGATGCGTCTGGTTGGGGAAGTGATCAAGATTTAGAAAATATTTTAGGGGTATCTAACACGACCAATGCCACAGTTTTAGAGTTTGATTTTACTCCAAATGCTAATATAGTTCAGTTTAGATATATTTTCGCCTCAGAAGAATATCAAGAAGGTGACCCTAATACATGTATTTATTCAGATGTTTTTGCATTTTTGATTAAACCACAGGGAGGAACTTATACCAATATTGCAGTTGTACCGGGTACTAATATTCCCGTACAAGTCACTACAGTTCACCCTGAAATTCCTGGGGGATGTGATGCAGAAAACGAGCAGTATTTTGGTTCGTTTAACAATGTCAATGTTCCTATTAATTTTAACGGCCAAACAAAAGCACTCACAGCTACTGCTGCTGTAATTCAAAATACGACCTATCATATTAAATTAATTATTGCCGATGAACAAAATTACCGTTATGATTCTGCGGTTTTTTTAGAAGGAGGAAGCTTTAACATTGGAGCAGATTTAGGAGATGATCTTGTAGGAGCAAATGCACTTTGTGAAAATGAAACCTATACCTTACAGGTTTCTGATAATGGTAACACTCCACAAAATTACACTTGGTTAGAAGTTGACAATAATGCTAACGAAACTGTACTAACCACAGGTCCAACAGAAACAACATATACTGTTTCTACACCAGGAGTTTATAAAGTAGTTTTAGATTATGGGAATGGTTGCACTGCAGAAGACGATATTCTAGTTGAGTATACCGATTTTAGTAATATTACAGATAAAACAATTAGTGAATGTGACAACAACAATGATGGTCTTACAATTTATAACATAAGTAGCAATAACAATACTTTTACTAATAATAACCCCAACCTTTCAGTAAAAGGTTTTTATTTATCGTATGCAGATGCTCAAAATGAAGCTAACCCAATCACAACCCCATCGGCATTTCAAAACACCACTCCTAATCAAGTTATTTTTGCTAATATAGAAATGAAACCTGGTTGCTACAAAGTTATTGAAATCACTCTATCTACGCCATCGGGATTATATAAACCAGTTCGCTATGTAGAATGCGTGAATGGTGCCTCCATACTTTTTAATTTTAATAAATCGATCTCACTCATAGAGAGCGAAATAGGCATGAGTAATCTTTTTGTAGATTTTTACGCTACTGCGGAAAATGCTATAACACAACAAAATAAATTAGCAAATACGCTAGAACTTTTAAACTCAGAATTACCTAAGAGTATATTTGCCAGAGCAGAAACGCCGTTAGGTTGCCAAGGAAT
Source organism: Mesonia sp. K4-1 (assembly GCF_008017825.1). NCBI lineage: Bacteria > Pseudomonadati > Bacteroidota > Flavobacteriia > Flavobacteriales > Flavobacteriaceae > Mesonia > Mesonia sp. K4-1. The sequence continues at coordinate 154,530 of NZ_VRLS01000086.1, read as the reverse complement.
TGTAGAAGTAATTTTAGATCAAGCTCCCACTCCACAAGCTGAAGAAAACACTACTTTTTATCTTTGTAGTGAAGAAAATTCAGTATCGATAAATTCAGGGGTAATTGGAGATCCTAATGATTATACTTTCTTATGGGAAAACGGAGAAACAACTTCAGAAATTGAAGTTGTTGAAATGGGCACTTATGAAGTTAATATAACACAAGAGACTCAAATTAATGGTATCACTTATTCTTGCACTATCACTAACATTATAACAGTTGTTCCTTCAGAAAAAGCTACTATTTCATATAATTTATTAGGAGAATTTGGTAATTACCAAGTAGAAGTTTTAGCCTCGGGTACAGGGAATTATAGTTATGCCATAGATAATATATACGGACCCTATTACACCTCTCCTATATTTAATGTTCAACCTGGTGAGCACACTATTTACGTTAAAGATGAAAACGGTTGTGGGATTAGCTCTAAGCAAATCTACGTCATTGGTTACATGAAATTTTTCACCCCTAATCAAGATGGGAATAATGATACATGGAGACTTCTAGGTATCGATAGAGGTAATAGAATAATAAAGAAAGTCATTATTTTTGACAGATTTGGTAAAATACTTCAAGTACTTTCTCCTTACGATTCATGGAACGGAACTTACAATGGGAAAAGCCTACCTTCAAATGATTATTGGTTTAGTGCAGAACTTATAGATGGTTCTAATTTTAAGTCACATTTCACATTAAAGAGATAGGTTTTAAGTAAATTTATCCTCACTTTCAGTTAAATTATATTTTCCGTTAAACGGAAGTAAATTGGGTATTCCATGAAATTCAATATAGAATCTAATTACAAACCTACAGGCGATCAACCCCAAGCTATTAAAAAATTAGTAGAGGGTATTAATTCTAATGAGCGTTACCAAACTTTGTTGGGAGTTACAGGTTCCGGAAAGACCTTTACAATGGCCAATGTGGTGGAACAAGTAGAACGACCTACCTTAGTTTTGGCACATAATAAAACATTGGCAGCTCAGTTATATTCAGAGTTTAAGGCATTTTTTCCTAACAATGCAGTAGAGTATTTTGTTTCGTATTATGATTACTACCAGCCCGAAGCTTTTATACCTTCTTCTGGAACTTATATAGAAAAAGATCTATCTATTAATGAGGAGATTGAAAAGTTGCGATTAAGCACCACCTCTTCACTTCTTTCTGGTCGTCGAGATGTTTTAGTAGTAGCTTCGGTAAGTTGCTTATATGGTATCGGTAATCCAGTAGAGTTTCAAAAGAATGTGATTTCTATTCATAAAGATCAAGAAATTTCAAGAACCAAACTTTTACATCGCTTGGTCCAAAGTTTATATGCGCGAACAGAAGCAGAGTTTCACCACGGGAATTTTAGAATTAAAGGAGACACCGTAGATGTTTTCCCTAGTTATGCCGATGATGCTTTTAGAATTCATTTTTTTGGAGATGAAATTGAAGAAATTGAAGCTTTTGATGTAAAAACCAACGAAATTCTAGAAAAATACGATCGCTTAAATATTTATCCTGCCAATATGTTCGTGACATCTCCAGATGTATTAAATGGAGCCATCAATCAGATAAGTTTAGATTTAGGTAAACAAGTAGAATTTTTTAAAGATACAGGAAAACCCCTTGAAGCAAAGCGATTAGAAGAACGCACCAATTTTGATTTAGAAATGATTCGAGAATTGGGTTATTGCTCAGGTATTGAAAATTACTCTCGATACCTTGACGGAAGGCTTCCTGGCACTAGACCTTTCTGTTTATTAGATTATTTTCCAGACGATTATTTAATGATCGTAGATGAAAGTCACGTTACCATTCCTCAAGTAGGAGCTATGTACGGAGGTGATCGTAGCCGAAAAGAAAATTTGGTAGAATACGGATTTAGACTTCCCGCTGCAATGGATAACCGACCTCTAAAAGCAGAAGAGTTTGAAGCGCTTCAAAACCAAGTTGTCTACGTTAGTGCCACCCCAGCAGATTATGAACTCCATAAAACTGATGGAGTCTATGTTGAACAGGTAATTAGACCTACAGGGCTATTAGATCCAATTATAGAGGTGAGGCCAAGTCTTAATCAAATTGATGATTTAATAGAAGAAATTCAAGTTCGTGTAGAAAAAGACCAACGTGTTTTAGTTACTACGCTTACCAAGAGAATGGCAGAAGAACTTACCAAGTATTTAAGCAGAATTGATATCCGCTGTCGCTATATTCACAGTGATATTGATACCCTAGAACGGGTAGAAATCATGCACGACTTACGTAAAGGTATATTCGATGTTTTGGTAGGTGTTAACTTATTACGAGAAGGTTTAGATTTACCTGAAGTATCTTTAGTCGCAATACTAGATGCAGATAAAGAGGGTTTTTTGAGAAGCAACCGTTCGCTTACGCAAACCATTGGCCGAGCGGCAAGACATTTGGAAGGAAAAGCGATCATGTATGCCGATAAAATTACCAATAGTATGCAGCAAACTATTGATGAGACTGCCTACAGAAGAACTAAACAGATTAATTATAATACTAAACATAACATTACCCCCACAGCACTTAACAAGTCATTAGACAGTGCTCTAGCAGGTAAAAAAGTAGAACCTTATAAATTTGAAAAAGCTCCTACCCTGCAAGCTGCTGAAGAAGAAGTTACTTACTTTACAGAAAACCAATTAGAAGATCGCATTCGTAAAGTGCGTAAAGAAATGGAAAAAGCAGCAAAAGAGTTAGACTTTATGACTGCAGCACAATTGAGAGACGAGATTAAGATGTTACAAGAAAAGAAAAAGGATAAAAAAGATTAGTTATGAATTGGTTTTTATTAATCGTTGCCGGACTTTTTGAGGTAGGTTTCGCGTTTTCATTAGGGAAAGCAAAAGAATTAAATGGAAATACAGCCTTATTTTGGTATGGTTCTTTTATCATTTGCTTAAGTATAAGTATGATTTTATTAGTTAAAGTAACTCAACATTTACCTATAGGAACTGCTTACGCTACCTGGACAGGAATTGGAGCTGTAGGAACTGTTTTATTAGGAATATTTTACTTTCAAGAGCCAGCTACTTTTTGGAAAATATTTTTTATTACCACTTTAATCATTAGTATTATAGGCTTAAAAGTAGTTTCTTAACAAGAAAAAACCTCTTATAAAATATAAGAGGTTTAAGCTAACTAACACAAATATTTAAAATGTAATTAAGAAATTTCAATGAACCTTTTGGGTTGAATTTTCGCTTCTTCCTTTTTAGGTAATGTGATCAACAAAACACCGTCTTTATAAGAAGCATTAATTTTTGAATTATCTATAGTCTCTGGTAAACGAAATATCCTTTTAAAAGTACTATAATCAAATTCCTTTCGAGTAAACCTTATATTCTCTTCAATTTCATTTTTCTCTATAGAAGAAACGATTAATCTATCATTGTTAAGCTCTATATTAAAACTATCTCTAGTCCTACCAGGAGCTGCAACTTCTATCACAAATTCTTCCTCATTATCTTTAATATTTACTGCAGGAGAATTAAAACCCGTATTGTTTACCGCAGAAGTACCTCCTAACCAGTCTGTTTTAAATAAGTCTTCAAACACTAGAGGAAACCTATTTTCTTTTATTTTAACTAAACTCATAATTTTATTTTTTAATGTTTAGAATTTCTATTTCAAATTAAATACCAAATCACTTTAGGTGTCATTTTGTCAAAGCTAAACAACCAAAATGTGACATATTGGCAATTTTTAAATTAAAAGATTGTTAATAATACCTCTTCATCTATATAATTGTTTGAAATTTACCGCAGGATTAATTCCAATATGAAATCACTCTACAATAAGTTACTAAGTTTTATAAACACAATTCGAGGAAAAATTGCTTTTTACCCTACTCTTTTGAGTGTTATTGGGTTCAATTTCGCGATGCTGATGCTCTATTTAGAGGATAAGGGAATATCAGCTTTTATCATAGAACATGTACCTGAATTAGTTATTAATAACCCCGATACAGCAAAAACTTTACTAAGCTTTTTAACTGGCGGGATTATCTCTATTATGGTTTTTAGCTTCTCGATGGTAATGGTATTGTTAAATCAGGCTTCCAGTAACTTTTCGCCCCGCGTATTACCCGGACTTATATCTAACAGAAATCATCAATATGTATTAGGAATCTATTTAGCCACCATTCTATATAACACATTTACTCTAGTTGGCATAAATCCCCAAGAAGATAGTAAATACCAATTACCAGGATTTTCTGTTTTACTAGGAATTATTTTTACTGTTATATGTTTTGGAGCTTTCCTTTATTTTATACATTCTATTTCGCAGGCGATTCAAGTCAATAATATTCTGGATAACATCTATAAAAAAGCAAAAATTAGACTGGAGCATCTATTAGAAAAAGAAGAAGAAACTCCACCTGAATTTCCCGACACTTCAAATTGGAAAAGCTATTACAGTACAGAAACAGGATATTTTCAAAAAATTGCTGTATCTAACCTTATTGCCATTTGTAAAGAACACCAAATAAAAATAAAAATTTTACCTATACAAGGAATTTTTGTACTTAAGAAAGTTCCTATTATCAAAGTAAATCAAGAAATAGATTCAGAGTTAGTAAAAAAAATACTTTCCAACTTCAACTTCGCAAGAGGAGAATTTATAGAAGATAATTATGCTTTAGCGTTTAAACAAATTACAGAGATTGGAGTAAAAGCTATGTCTCCAGGTATAAACGATCCTGGTACCGCCATCAACAGTATAGATTATTTAACTGAATTATTTGCACTAAGACTTCAAAAAAATGATAAAACGGTAATATCTTCAGAAGAAAAGGAACCGTTAATAGCTATTACAACAGCTAACTTTAAAGAGGTTCTTTACCAAGTGATGTCTTCTTACAGAACCTATTGTAAAAATGACCTTACTTGTATCCAAAAACTTTTTATTATGTTTAAATATCTTCTCTTACAGGAACCACACCTTAAAGAATATCATTCTGCTATTTTAGCTGAAGCTGAATTACTTTTTCAAGACACCAAACGAACTATAAAAAATCAAACCGATATCAATAGAATTGAATCTTTATATAAATCACTACCACAACCCAAAACCAATTAAAATCAGTAAATTTGCATCCTAAAAAATTATTATGCCTTTAACCAATAATGATACTTTTAAGAAATTAAGAGTGGCTCACAAGTTGAGAGACGACGATATAATTAAAATTTTTGCTTTAGTAGATTTTAAAGTGACTAAAAGTGAATTGAGTGCTATTTTCAGAAAAGAGGATCACCCTAAGTATGTAGAATGCGGAGATCAATTTTTGAGAAATTTCCTTAACGGACTTATTATTCATTTAAGAGGACCTATGCCTCCTAAAAAAGATAATAAACCTAAAGACAAAAAGCCTACTGCATAAATGTTATCATATGATAGATGAAATTGCCTACCCCAAGCGAGTTCTAACTGAAGAAGAAATTAATATTCTAAATAAAAAATATCAGCCTTTATCTGTTGATCAAAGAATAAATGAGCTTTACAATGACTTTGATGTAAATGAAGTAATGCTTACAAGTTCCTTTGCTGCTACTTCTGCATTTTTGCTAAAACTTTTTGCTGATATCAACAAACAACAAGAGGTATTTTTTATAGACACAGGATATCATTTTCCCGAAACACTTGACTATAAAGAAGAGCTTTCAAGGAAATACAACTTGAATGTAAAGTCTATTAGCGCTTTAAAAGAAGAACACGCATTTACCACAAAAGATGAAACTTGGAAAAAAAATCCAGATTTTTGTTGTTCTATCAATAAAGTAAAACCATTAGAGATTATCAAAGAAAATTATTCTGTTTGGGTTTCAGGATTAATGGAATGGCAATCAGATCACCGTTCTACCCTAAACATTTTTGAGCAAAGAGGAGAGATCTTGAAGTTTTACCCTCTATTAGATGTATCTAAAGAAAGAAGAGATTCTTATATAGAAAAGCACCAACTACCCTTTCATCCATTAGTTGAAAAAGGATACCACTCTATAGGTTGTAGCCACTGTACCGTACCTGGCGAAGACCGTAGCGGACGCTGGAATAATAATCCAAAAACAGAATGCGGTTTGCATTTGTAGGATTTTGACAAATAAAAAACCCGCTATAATAGCGGGTTTTTTTATGAGTTAATCTTAATGTTTAAGCTAAGACTTTTTGAACTTTATCTGCCGCTTCTTGAAATTGAACAGCGCTCTCTACATTAAGACCACTATTATCAATTAGCTCTTTAGCGATATCTGCATTTGTTCCTTGCAAACGTACAATAATTGGCACATTAATCGCATCACCCATATTTTTATAGGCATCTACAACTCCCTGTGCTACACGGTCACAACGAACAATTCCTCCAAATATATTAATTAAGATAGCTTCTACTTTATCATCTTTTAAGATTAAACGAAAAGCTTCTTCTACACGTTTTGCATCAGCTGTACCTCCTACATCTAGGAAGTTTGCTGGCTCACCACCTGCAAATTTAATTAAATCCATAGTTGCCATCGCTAAACCTGCTCCGTTAACCATACATCCTACGTTTCCGTCAAGGTCAACATAGCTTAAACCTGCATTTCTAGCTTCTACTTCTGTTGCATTTTCCTCACGCTCATCACGCATAGCCGCGTAATCTTTGTGACGGTATAGTGCGTTATCATCTAAAGATACTTTAGCATCTACTGCCATAATCTTATCATCACTTGTTTTTAACACTGGGTTAATTTCAAATAATGATGAATCTGACTTATCGTAAGCTGTATAAAGAGCGGTAACAAATTTTGTCATTTCTTTAAACGCTGCTCCAGATAAACCTAAGTTAAAAGCAATTTTTCTAGCTTGGAAAGGTAAAATCCCTGTAGCAGGATCAATTTCTTCTGTAAAAATTAAGTGCGGAGTTTCTTCTGCAACGGTTTCGATATCCATTCCACCTTCAGTAGAATACATAATCATATTTCTACCATTTGCTCTATTTAAAAGCACAGACATATAATACTCATCTGGTTCACTATCTCCAGGATAATAAACATCTTCTGTAATCAAAATTTGATTTACTAATTTCCCCTCAGCAGAGGTTTGAGGAGTTACCAAATGCATTCCAAGAATTTCTCCTGCAATAGTTTCTACTTCTTGTAGGTTTTTGGCAAGCTTTACTCCACCACCTTTTCCACGTCCACCAGCATGTACTTGTGCTTTAATCACGTGCCATCCAGTTCCTGTTTCTTCAGTTAATTTCTTTGCAGCTTCAACTGCTTCTTCTGGTGTATTTGCAACGATTCCTCGTTGTATTCTTACTCCAAAACTATTTAATATTTCTTTTCCTTGATATTCGTGTAAATTCATAATCAGGTTTTTCTAGAAGTTCAATTTTGATTCGTAAAAGTAACAAAAGTAATACTTTGTAACAATATTTTTAAGTAAAGAAGCATTAATTATTTTAGTCAACACAAGTCGATTAAAATTATAATTATATTCTTCATAAATAAACCTTTCAAAGAGAGTTATTACTTTACAAAAAAAGCCTTCTCAAATTGAGAAGGCTTTTAATTTATTAGAAAAAATAGTTAGAAAATTATTTCCCTTCCATTCTATCTTTTAAAGCTTGTAAGTCTGCATTTGCATCACCAAGAGTCGGTTTATTCTCCTCTTGAGATTTTTTAGCGGCTTGCTTTACAATCTTAGCTTCTTCTTCTTTATGAATAGACATATGAGAAGCAACTACTCTTTTAAATTCTTTATTGAATTCAATGATGATAAATTCTGCTTCGTCTCCTTTACCTAACTTAGATCCATCTTCTTTCTCTAAATGACGTGTTGGTACGAATGCTGTAATATCTTCATTAAACTCGATTGTAGCTCCTTTGTCTACCATCTCATCGATAGTAGCCGTATGTTTCGTTCCTACTGCGAACTCAGTTACATACTTATCCCAAGGGTTATCTTCAGTTTGTTTGTGACCTAAACTTAATTTACGTCCATCAACATCTAACTCAAGAACTACAACGTCTAATTTATCTCCTACGTTACAGAATTCTGACGGGTGCTTAATCTTCTTAGTCCAAGAAAGGTCTGAGATATAGATTAAACCATCAATTCCTTCTTCTAATTCTACGAATACACCAAAGTTAGTGAAGTTTCTCACGATACCTGAGTGACGAGAACCAACTGGGTATTTAGTAGTAATATCTGTCCAAGGATCTGGCGTTAATTGCTTAATACCAAGAGACATTTTACGCTCTTCTCTATCTAAAGTTAAGATTTGCGCTTCTACCTCATCTCCAACATTAACGAAATCTTGAGCCGAACGTAAGTGTGTAGACCAAGACATTTCAGAAACGTGGATTAATCCTTCAACACCTTCAGCTACTTCGATAAATGCACCGTAATCTGCGATTACAACTACTTTACCTTTTACTTTATCTCCAACTTTTAAGTTTTCATCTAAAGCTTCCCAAGGATGTTTGCTTAATTGCTTAAGACCTAATTGAATTCTTGTTTTAGCCTCATCAAAGTCTAAGATTACAACATTCAATTTCTGATCTAATTCAACAATCTCATTTGGATGGTTGATTCTAGACCAAGAAAGATCTGTAATATGAACTAATCCGTCAACTCCACCAAGATCAACAAACACACCGTAAGAAGTAATATTCTTCACAGTACCTTCTAATACTTGACCTTTTTCTAATTGACCAATAATTTCTTTTTTCTGTTCCTCGATATCAGCTTCAATAAGCGCTTTATGAGAAACTACAACGTTTTTAAATTCGTGATTAATTTTCACAACTTTAAATTCCATTGTTTTATTTACGTAAGCATCGTAATCTCTAATTGGCTTCACGTCAATTTGAGAACCTGGTAAGAAAGCTTCGATACCAAATACGTCTACAATCATACCACCTTTAGTACGACATTTAACGAATCCGTTAACGATAGTTCCTTCTTCGTGTGCTGCATTAACACGATCCCAAGCTTTGATTACACGAGCTTTACGGTGAGAAAGTATTAATTGACCTGTTGAGTCTTCACGAACATCAATAAGTACTTCTACTTTATCTCCTTCTTTTAAATTAGGATTGTAGCGAAATTCATTTAAAGAGATTACCCCTTCACTTTTTGCATTAATATCAATAATTGCATCACGATCTGTAATGTTAATTACCGTACCTTCTACTACTTCATCATCTAAAGTATCTACAAAGTTTTCTGCTACTAATTTCTCAAACTCTTCTAGCTTTTCATCGTCGATAGGATCAATTCCTTCTTCGTAGTTATGCCAGTTAAAATCTGATAAGAATTTTTCAGGATTTTCTTGTTGCTCACTAAGAGCTGGTTGAGATTTGGTAGCCATACCTGCTACTTCTTCTACCTCAGGAGTGTTTTTTTCTTCAGCCATTGCTGATTATAAATTTGTATTCTGTAATCTCTTCGGAAGATTTAAACAACTGAAACACAGAAGTGTTTATAAAAATAGATTATATTTTCCCTTTCTCTTTTCCGAAACGCTGCAAAAAGGAGTGCAAAAATACAACTTATTTTTTGATATTCAAACCTTTAAACCTAAATTATAGATTTATGATTTTTAACGAAGTTAATATGAGAAGTAATACTCTCTATTGAAAGAAAACAGTTTTTAAGATGTCTCTGAAATACTCTTTTTAGACAAACTGAGTATTTTATCAAACTGTTCTTGTAAAGTTAGGTTGCTATTATCAATTTCTATAGCACTTTCAGCTTTTACCAATGGCGAATCCTCCCTAGAAACATCAATTTTATCTCTAGTGACTACATTTTCTAATACATCTTCATAACTTACATGTTCTCCTCGCTCTAACAATTCGTCATGACGACGTCTTGCTCTTTTTTCTGCGGAAGCAGTCATAAATAATTTCAATTCGGCTTTAGGAAAAACTACTGTTCCAATATCACGACCATCCATCACAATACCTTTCTCCTCTCCCATTTTTTGCTGTTGTTCTACCAGTTTTCTTCTTACCGCAGAAACTGTAGCAATAGGACTTACATATTGAGAAACCTCTAAAGTTCTTACTTTTCTCTCTACATTTTCTCCATTAAGGTAAACATCGGCAACATCGGTGGTGGGATTGAGCTTAAAATGAATTTGTATTTCGCTTAATTTCTCTTCTAGTTCTTTTTCGTGTAAATAGCCTTGCCCTACTAAATTATGATTCATAGCAAACAACGTCACGGCACGATACATCGCTCCCGTATCTATATAAACATATCCTAATGCTTTCGCAAGTTGTTTGGCAACAGTACTTTTTCCTGTGGACGAAAAACCGTCTATGGCAATAATTATTTTTTTCAAAAGTAGGTTTGTTTATATTCGTTAAGCAATATGGCTTTAGCACGAAAATATAATTAATTTGCCATACCTACTCTATGAAAAAGCTTCTTTTTTTATGCTTAGCCTTTATCGTTTCTTCTTTAAGTGCACAAGCTGACCTTAGCGGAATTATTATTAATGAAGAAACCAGAGAGCCTTTAGCTTTTGTAAACATCATCATTAACCACAATACAAAAACAGGGGTTATTACAGACATTGACGGGATGTTTACCATAAAACAGAATGAAAAAATTAATACGATTACGTGTAGTTATCTAGGTTTTGAAACTAAAACCTTACAAATAAGCGGTCATAATTATTTAAGAATTTCTCTTTCTCCTAAAGAAGATCAATTAGAAGAAGTAATTCTCTCTGCCAAAAATCCTGCTCACGCGATTATAGAAAAAGTGATTGCTAAACGAGAAGAAAACAATCCTAATAACATTAAGTCTTTTCAATACACATCTTACAATAAAACTATTTTCGATTATGTCGCCAAAGATAAGAAGACAGACTCTGTTATGAACAGTGTTTTTAAAGGAGGACATCTTACTGTGATGGAATCGGTTACCCAGAAAAAATTTATTGCCCCCAATTTAAGTGAAGAAACTGTAATTGGTAATAAGGTTTCTGGTTTTAAGAATCCCTATTTCGCAACTTTAGCTACCGATATGCAACCCTTTTCATTTTATGATGAAAACATTAAGCTTTTAGAAATTCCTTTCCTTAACCCTATTAGTAATGGTGCGTTGAAGAAATATGAATTCCGTTTAACGGAAACTCTATATAAAGGAGAAGATAAAATTCACTTGATTTTATTTAAACCAATTCCCAATAAAAACTTTGAAGGTTTAAAAGGTGTTCTTTACATTAATACAAATAATTATGCCTTACAAAACGTAATTGCAGAACCTGCAAATGGACTTAAAATGGATTTAAAAATTCAGCAACAATATCAATTTTTAGAAAACAAATATTGGTTTCCCGAACAGTTGAATTACGAGCTTCAAGTCCATACAGTTTCTGAAGATGGAGATATTTTAAAAGTAAATGGGAAAAGCTATATTAATGAGGTTGATTTTAACTCAGAAATCAAGAAGAAAGAGTTTTCCGCGTTAAGCGTAAAAATTGAAGAGCAAGCCGCAAAAAGAGATAGCTTATTTTGGACTCAATATCGTGTAGACCCTTTACGGAATAGAGAAGCAATCACCTACCAAGTAATGGATAGCTTGGGAGAAAAATATAAATTTGATCGTATTCTTTCTTATATGGAAAAACTACCACAAGGTAGAATTCCCGTGAAATTTATAGATATCGATCTTAGCAAAACATTTATTTACAATCAGTTTGAAGGTTATCGATTAGGAACCGGACTTTATACGAATGAAAAACTATTTAAAGACTCGAGTCTTGGAGGCTTTTTTGGATACGGATTACAAGATAATCGTTGGAAATACGGTGTAGAAGCAAAACATATTATAAATAGAGAAAATGAGTTTTTTATAAAAACCTCTTACCAAAACAATGTAAAAGAAATTGGAAGTTATGGGTTACCAATATCTAATCAAATTTTTGGTGGTTTAAGGGATTTTATGGCTTCAAAAATGGATCATTTACAGCAATATAAAGTAGAAACTGGTTTTAGAATTTTTAAATATTTAAAAGTAAATGTTTCGAGCCAGCATGATAAAATTTCTCCGTTAGAAAATTATGGTTTTGAAACCCCAGAACTTATTCCCAACGAATATCAACATACTGCCGCTAGTGTGAGATTGAGATATGCTTTTAGAGAGAAATTGGTTCAAACTCCACATCAAAATGTAAGTTTAGGAACTTCTTACCCCGTTTTTACGCTCAATTACACCAAAGGTTTTGATAATATTTTGGAGGGAGAGCTTGATTACCAAAAAATTGAATTTAGAGCGGAACAAGATTTTTTTCTTCGCAATTTCGGAGAAACCTCTTACCGACTACAAGGAGGGTACATCAATAAAGTTTTACCAAACGGACTTATGTTTACGGGAGAAGGCAGCTATGATCCAGATATATTATTTTTAATTGAAAACACGTTCCAAACTCAAACTCTGTATGAGTTTTTATCTCAAGAATATGTAGATCTTTTTCTTTCTCATAATTTTGGATCCTTACTTTTTAAGAAAGGAGATTTTAATCCAGAAATTATTATACATCATAATTTTGGTTGGGGAAATCTAGACGATCATACTCTAAATTTCAAAACTAAAAAAAATATATACTTAGAAGCAGGTTTACAACTTGGAAGATTAATAAAGATCAATTACTTTAATATGGGATATTTTAGCCTCAACGCCGGAGTTTTTTATCGCTACGGAGCGTATCATCTCGACAGTTTTGATGATAATTTTGCTTTTAAAATAGGTCTCGGATTTAGTTTTAACTAGTCTCCACAACTATATTATTTTAATATATTGCAAAAATTATACACTAACTAAATGATTTATATAAGGATGGAAATTATTGGAATATGGCAGACAATTTTAATCGTTTTGCTTATTGTAGGTTTTTTATTACCTGTAATAGCTTTAATCGATATTTTAAAAAGTGAATTTAAAGGAAATGATAAAATCATTTGGGTACTTGTCGTACTCTTTTTAAACTTAATAGGAACTTTGCTTTATTTTTCTATCGGCAGAAAGCAAAAAATCACTTCTCCAGACTAAAAAGACTTATCAGTTTTTGACTAATTACTGTAAGTTAATCTGCATTCCAAAAAAGCTAGAACTTGCCGCACTGCTGTATCTTGCATAACTGTAGCTTAGGCGGATTTTATTAAATTTAACCGACAAACCACCACTAATTCCTGCAAAAGAACGCTGATCTACTATTCTTAGTTCTTCGCCGCGTCTAAAACTGTAACCAAGTCTTAAATTAAAACCTCCTTCAGGAAAAATTTCTGCACCAAGTATAGTGTGTCTTAGTACGTTATTAAAGAAACTAGGATCATCTTCTTCTACATTTCCTTCTAAATCGGTCTCGTTTCTCGCCGAATTACTAAACGCAATATTCCATTCTTGTAAATTCTCTAATGTAACATGCCAACGAATGGGTATATTTTTAGCTTTTTGTGAAATCCCCAAATTGACTTCTAACGGGATTTTTTCGTAAATTTCATTATAAGGAGTAAATTGAGTACCAATATTTCTTATTACTCCTGCAACTACCAAGTCCCAGTCTTCATAAAAGTAAGTTACTCCTAAATCTACTGCACCTCCAAAAGAAGAATACTGTTCCAACTTGGAAGAAATTAATTTAACATTAGCGCCTACATAAAAATCTGACCACGGTATATTATAAGCATAACCAAATGAAAGTGCAGCTTCCCCACCACTAAATTCTCCTGTAGCCTCTCCAAATTCATTATATCCATCAAACGTCCCGTAATTTACATAAGTAATCCCTGTATGAAAAACCTGAGTTCTCCTATCAAACAAATAAGCATACGAAGCTGTTCCATAGTTAACATCACCTAAATAGTTAACATAGTTAACCGATAGCTGATTATCCATTCTATAATTTATCAATGAAGGATTGTAAATAGCTGCGGTAGGATCATAGTCGTAGGCTGTAATATTCTTTCCTCCTAATGCAGCTTGCCTTGGAGAAGCTACCAAATTAAGGAATTGGTAAGTCGATTGCCCTCCAATTTGAGCTGACAAATCGAACGAACATAAGAATATAAAGAGTAATAACCCTATTTTTTGCATAGCGGCAAAAGTAACCATTTATGATAGGAAACGAAATACCAAGGTTTTTATTTTCAAGAAAAGAAGATAAAAAAAGCCTCAATTAAAAATTGAGGCTTTTTAAAAGTTGTATTTAAAATACATCAGGATCCAAATAATCTGGAGTTCCATCATTATTAGAATCTGTTAAAATAATTTCATCTGGAGAAATCCAACCGTCTTCATTAGCATCATTTACCTCTATTTCATCTATGGTTAAGACTCCATCATTGTCGTCATCAATATCTGACGCATCAACCACCCCGTCTTCATCAGAATCGTCATTTAGTAGATAAGAATCATTTGATAAGTCTTCCATATAAGATGGAATCCCATCACTATCATGATCATTTTGAATTCCTTTATAAATCTGAAAGCTGAAGATTAAAGATTCGTACGCTACAATTGGAGTACTTATTGGTGGTTCTGCAAAATACCCCAATCCAGAAGGAATAAACACCGCTCCGATTCCAAAGTCATCATTATAAGAAACTGTGCCATCTTCATTAGTCACAAAGCCAGATGCGCCTTTAAATTCATTTACACCCTCTACAAACCCCTTTATTAAACCTCCATCTCCTAAATTTGGTAATTGGAAGTTAGTATAATTTATACTTTGATCAAAAAGTTCTCCATCTAACAACTCACCTTTGTAAGTAAGTATTACATTATCCGCAAAAGTAGGCTGATATTCTTGTTCATTTCCTTTTCTAACCTGAAGATAGTACAACGTGTAATCTACCACTCCATCAGAAACGGATTTAGATTTTAAAAATTCAGAATCAATCAATGGTGTTTCATCTGCATTTTCTCCAGCAATGGTATCAAAAACCATAACTTGGTAGTTAGTATTTGCAGGGTTATCTTCTAATCGGTAAAAATGAGTTTCTAAGAAAGTTAAAATTTCTTGTTGATTCTCCGCTGCAACTTCTGCTCTATCTCGGTAAGTAACTCCATTTCCTCCATCATCATCATTACAAGACACAAGAGTAATTGCGGCAATCATTAATGTAAAAATCAGTTTATATTTCATCATTTATGCTTTTTAAGCGTGCAAGATACAATTTTCTTATATTTTTGTTTTGACTTAAAGTTTAAAATTAAACAACTATGCGGGTAGATAAGTTTTTATGGTGTGTTCGTTATTTTAAAACTAGGAGTATTGCTACTAATGCTTGTAAAAAAGGACACGTAAAAATAAATGGAGATAGTGTTAAGCCTTCTCGTGATGTTTTTCCTTCAGATAAAATTGAAGTAAGAAAAAATCAAATTAATTATAAAATTGAAGTTTTAGATTTACCTCCATCTCGGGTAGGTGCTAAGTTGGTAAGCATTTATATTACTGATATTACTCCTAAAGAGAATTTAGAAAAATTAGATCTTTTAAAATATTCCAAAGATTACTATCGAAAAAAAGGAACTGGAAGACCCACTAAAAAAGATCGTAGAGATATCGATGATTGGTTTGAAACCCCAGCAACAGACAAAGAAATTAAAGAATAATCTATGAAAAAAGAAGCCACATTAATCTTAAACCACACTCAAATAGAGCATAAGATAAGAAGAATAGCATTCCAAATTTATGAAAACAACATTGATGAAGATGAAATTTTCTTGGCTGGAATTGCTAATAGTGGATATCTTTTTGCTCAAAAATTAAAAGATTGTTTAGAAGATATTTCCCCTATTAAGATTAATCTTTGTGAAGTTAGAGTAAATAAGAAAGAGCCTCTCAACAAAGTAACAACCTCACTAAGTGAAGATCTTTACACCAATAAATCTATTGTTATGGTAGATGATGTTTTAAACTCTGGAGCTACCTTAATTTATGGTATCAAGTATTTTTTAAACGTTCCGTTAAAAAAACTACAAACTGCAGTGTTAGTAGATAGAAGTCACAAAAGGTTTCCTATTAAAGCCGACTTTAAAGGAATATCTCTTTCTACTTCATTAAGTGAAAATGTAAAAGTGTCTTTAGGCAAAGAATATAAGGCAGAACTATTATAACTGTTTTACTAGTGAATTAACAGTCTCTTCTATACTTAATTCAGAAACATCTAAAATTATATCACTTTGCAAATAGTAATACTGACGTTCAAATAAATGTTTTCTTATAAAATCATTTAAGCTTTCTCGACTTTCTTGTCCACTAATAAGAGGTCTCTTCTCCTTTTCATTAAATAACCGCTTAGTGAGTTCGTTTAGCTCTACTTTTAAATAAATAAGTCGTACTTCCTTATTGTTTTTTAAAATTTCTAGATTGTCTGCATAACATGGCGTTCCCCCTCCTAGCGATAAAATGAAATTTTCAGGAGCATTTAAAAGCTCTTTTAATACTTCATTTTCCTTTTTTCTAAAAAAAATTTCACCTTTTTCTGAAAATATTTTTTTTATTGATTTTTGCTGATTTATTTCAATTTGATCATCCAGATCAAAAAAAACCAAACCTAATTTACTGGCTAACAACTTTCCAACTTGAGATTTCCCCGAACCCATATATCCACACAAGACAATTTTCATAAGCTTAAATTAATGAGAAATTATTTTTTTTTAAAGATATTAAAAATTGTTTGATGATTTACTTGATAAATTAATAATACATCTTATATTTGCACCCGCGTTCAAGGAAAGAATGTTATTTAGATCTGGTAGCTCAGTTGGTAGAGCATCTCCCTTTTAAGGAGAGGGTCCTGGGTTCGAGCCCCAGCCAGATCACAAAGATTTTAGTTCTTAAATATACTTTTTAAAAATGATCTGGTAGCTCAGTTGGTAGAGCATCTCCCTTTTAAGGAGAGGGTCCTGGGTTCGAGCCCCAGCCAGATCACTTTTTAATTCTCTTCAAAATCCTCGGCCCAGGTGCTGGAATTGGTAGACAGGCATGGTTGAGGGCCATGTGTCCATTAGGGCGTGTGGGTTCGACTCCCATTCTGGGCACTTTACTTCAATATTTTTTCTTTATAATTTTATATTACATCCCTTTTAACTCCTCTTTTTAGTAATCTCGATGTGTTTATTAAAGATATAAGAACACTATACTCTATTTAACACAATAACTTTATTACATTCTTATAAAGGAAGATTAAGCGAACAAAGCTTTTAGACTACTTAAGAAAATTAATAATAAGTAAAACTTATTTCTTCTTCTATCGTTAGGCAAGAAATCAATAACATAAGTTTAGCTCACCTTTTTCCAATCATTCTTAGTACACTTTTGATATTATAAACTCAACCTTCAAGGCCATTTGAAGTATCGTAAAACATTTTGTTTAATATTTTAACTTATTCTTTAAACAAAATTATTTTTTATAGTTTAGTTTTGAAGTGTTGAATATAGACCTATGCAGTATATCAAAAAAGAATTTAGTATTAAGGACCTCGAAGTTCTTAGCGGAGTAAAGGCTCACACCATAAGAATTTGGGAAAAGAGATATCATATTTTAGAGCCTAATAGAACCGATACCAATATTAGAGTTTACGACACTACGTCCCTTCAAAAATTACTCAATATTGCCTTTCTCAATGAAAATGGATATAAGATTTCAAGAATATCAAATCTTTCCGATAAGGAAATTAGTGATTTAGTACAATCTACATCCTCCTCAAACAATTATGAAAACAGAGCTATAAAGTCCTTTTTGGTAGCTATGTTTAATTACGATGCTGTTCTGTTTTTAAATACCTACGATGAACTTCTAAAAAAGAGAACCTTCTCAGAAGTTTTTAAAGACGTTTTTATACCTTTTTTAGAGCATATAGGTTTATTATGGCAAACCAATACCATTACCCCATCTCACGAGCATTTTATCTCTAATCTTATACGGCAAAAAGTTTATAGCAATATTGAGAAGCTTCAATATGAAAAACCTTTTTGCGAAGAGAAGTTGTTTATTCTCTTTTTACCTGAAAATGAAATCCACGATTTAGGCATACTTTTTATTAATTATGAACTTTTATCTTTAGGTTATAAGGTAATTTTCTTAGGACATACCATTCCGCTAGAAAACTTAAAGACTTTTACTCACATGGCGAAAGAAATATTTTTTATATCTTACTTTACCATACAACCAGAAGATCCCACTTCTTATATTAAAGAATTTAAAAAAGAATTAATTAGCGAAGAACATCAACTTAAGCTTTGGATCTTGGGACACAAAAAATCTGAAATCGATAAAAGCCTATTGAATGAAAATATCTCTACTTTCAAAAATATTTCTGAACTAACTCTAAAATTATAACCATGAAAAAGAAAATTATAATTATAGGTTCAGGATTTTCCTCGCTAAGTGCATCCTGTTATTTAGCACAGCAAGGTTATGAGGTAGAAATATTTGAAAAAAATAGCAGCATAGGAGGCAGAGCCAGACAATTAAAAAAAGAAGGCTTCACCTTTGATATTGGCCCCACTTGGTATTGGATGCCCGATGTATTTGAACGTTTTTTTGCAGATTTTAATACCACTCCCCAAGCCTATTATAACCTTATAAAACTCAGTCCGGCATATAAAGTTTACTTCAGTAAAGAAGAAAGTATCACTATAGGTGATACTTTAGACAAAATATATGCTGCTTTTGAAAGCATTGAAAAAGGAAGTTCTCAAAAATTAGAAAAATTTATAGAAAAAGCCAGAAGCAATTATGATATTGCTATTAAAGATTTGGTTTATAGACCTGGAGTTTCTCCCTTAGAACTTATCACGCCTCAAACTGCAACCAAACTCAATCAGTTTTTTAGCACTATAGCCAAAGAAGTGAGAAGAGAGTTTAAAAATGACCAACTTATACAAGTACTCGAGTTCCCTGTATTATTTTTAGGTGCGAAACCTAGCGACACTCCGGCTTTTTATAGTTTTATGAATTTTGCAGATTTTGGCTTAGGAACTTGGCATCCTAAAGGAGGAATGTATCAAGTAATTTTAGGTTTGAGTGAATTGGCAAAAAGCCTTGGCGTAAAAATTAATTTAAACGCTTCCGCGGAAAAAATTCTAGTCGATAATCATAACAAAGCTACAGGGATCATTTCGAACGGAAAAGAACACCAAGCAGATATCGTTTTGAGTGGTGCCGATTATCACCATACCGAAACTTTACTACAACCAGAACTTCGTCAGTATTCAGAAACCTATTGGGACAAGAAAACTTTTGCTCCCTCTTCCCTTCTCTTTTACGTAGGTTTTGATAAGAAGATTGAAAACGTAGAACATCACACCTTATTTTTTGATGTCGATTTTAAAGCCCATGCAAAAGCCATCTACGATAATGCAGAATGGCCTGAAGAGCCTTTATTTTATGCTAGTTTCCCTTCTAAAACAGATGATAACATAGCTCCGCAAGGGAAAGAAGCAGCCATATTTCTCATTCCGCTTGCACCAGGATTAAGAGATGAACAATCCTTAAGAGAACGTTATTTTAAAAAAATAATTAAACGCTTTGAGGAAATTACCAACCAAAATGTTTCAGATTACGTTATATTTAAAGAGTCCTTTTGTGTAAATGATTTTGTTAAAGACTATAACTCGTATAAAGGAAACGCATACGGACTTGCAAATACACTTTTTCAAACGGCTTTTTTACGTCCCAAATTGAAAAGCAAAAAAGTAAAAAGTCTCTATTTTACCGGACAACTAACCGTGCCAGGACCCGGAGTTCCTCCTTCGTTAATTTCAGGTAAATTAGTAGCAGAACTTATAAAAAAACATAACTAACAACCTCTATGAAAGCAACTTTTGACCTTGTCTCAAAGCTTTGCAGTAAAGAAGTTACTCAATCTTACAGTACCTCCTTTTCAATTGCTACCAAGCTTTTAGCCCCATCAATAAGGCAGGATATTTATAATATTTACGGTTTTGTTCGCTTTGCCGATGAAATTGTAGATACCTTTCATGATTACGATAAAGAGTTTTTATTTAATAAGTTTGAAGAAGATTTATATTTAGCTTTAGAACACAAGATAAGTCTGAATCCTATTTTAAACTCCTTTCAAGAAACAGTTCATAAATATCGAATTCCAAAAGAATTATACGTTGCTTTTTTAAAAAGCATGCGAACAGACTTACATAAAACCACTTATTTATCTCAAGAAGAATACCAGCAATATATTTACGGTAGCGCAGATGTTGTGGGGCTTATGTGTTTAAAAGTATTTGTAAAAGGAAATGAAGAAAAATATAAGGAACTAAAAGAGGATGCTATGAAACTAGGATCTGCTTTTCAAAAAGTAAATTTCTTACGTGATCTAAAAGCCGATTTTGAAAATTTAAATCGCTCTTACTTTCCCAACGCAAATCTTGAGCAATTAGATGAATTGACTAAAAAAGAAATCATTCAAGAAATTGAAGACGATTTTACTCAAGCTTTACGTGGAATCTCAAAGTTACCAGTCGAAGCAAAATTAGGAGTTTACACTGCTTATATTTACTTTTATAAATTATTAAACAAACTTAAAAAAACTCCTTCCCTACAAATCAAGGAGCAACGCATAAGAGTTCCTAATTACCAAAAAGCCGGACTCTTAGCAAAATCATATATTTCTTGTAGATTAAACCTTATTTAGTAATGCAAACAGTTTATTGGGTACTTATATTCTTTTCCACCTTTTTCTTTATGGAATTTATGGCTTGGTTCACGCACAAATATGTCATGCACGGGTTTTTATGGTCTTTACATAAAGACCATCACCACAAAGATCATGGCAGTTGGTGGGAACGAAATGACCTATTTTTTATCTTTTATGCACTCGTTAGCATAGGCTGCTTTTTGCTTTGGCAATATGAAAATATCTGGTTTACACTTCCTATAGGTTTAGGCATCTTAGCTTATGGAATAGCTTATTTTACAGTGCATGATATTTTTATACACCAACGCTTTAAAATGTTTAGAAATGCCGACAATTGGTATGCTAAAGGTATAAGAAGAGCACATAAAATTCATCATAAACATCTGGGTAAAGAAGAAGGTGAGAATTTTGGTATGCTTATGGTTCCTTTTAAATATTTTAAACAAAAATAACATGCAAAATCACCACTATGATTTTATCATTGTTGGAAGTGGTTTAGCAGGTTTACAGCTTGCGCTTGCTTTTTCAAAGGATAATTTTTTTAAAGACAAAAGCATTGCTCTTATAGATAAATCATCAAAATCTAAAAACGATAAAACCTGGTGTTATTGGGAAAAAGGAAAAGGAAATTGGGATCACCTTATATACGCCTCTTGGGATAAAGGTGCTTTTATTTCTAATCATAAAAACTTATCATTAAAACTTAGCCCCTACACTTATAAAATGCTAAGGGCTATCGACTTTTATAGCGATGCTAAATCTCAATTAAAAGCGCATAACTCTATTAAATTTATTCAGGATTGTGTCACTTCCATGGAAGAAAACGAAACCGAGGTTCAAGTTATAGGAGAGCAACAAATTTATACTGCTACTCATGTTTTTGATAGTCGTATTCCTAATGATTATCATAAAGAAGATAAAAAAATAACTAAGATTCATCAACATTTTAAAGGTTGGATGATAGAAACAAGTACACCGCAATTTAATCCAAAGCAATTTATTATGATGGATTATAGACTTAAATGGAAAAACTCTACTAGTTTCACTTACGTTTTGCCTATATCACCGACCAAAGCTTTCGTAGAATATACTTTTTTTACCCCTTTCACTACCGAGGAAGGTGTGTACGATGAACAATTGAAAAGATATATTAAAAAATATCTAAAGCTAAAAGATTACCGTATTACCGAAACTGAAATGGGAAATATACCTATGACCAATTTTCCATTTCATAAATATCATTCCAACAAAATTACAAAAATAGGAACAGGCGGCGGATGGGTTAAACCTTCAACAGGTTATTCGTTTAAACATACCAAAAAGAAAGTACAACATATTCTCCAAAATCTTAAGGAAAAGAAATCTCCTTCTAATGGAACTTTCAATAAAAAGTTTTATTACTACGATAAAGTATTTTTAAAAGTCTTAGAGAAAGAAAATGAAAAGGGAGAATGGTTGTTTGATCAGTTTTATAGTGAAAACAGCATTCAAGACATATTTAAATACTTAGATGAAGAAACAAAATTCTCAGAAGATTTAAAAATCATGGGAACTTTATATTCTTCAGCATTTATCAAAGCTTTCTTTAAAAGCTTAAATTAAAGGTACGTGATCGTTTATTTCCCAATATTCGTGCTCCCAAGTATTTGATTCTACATTTATTTCGCTAGTCTCGTTTTCAATTTCTATCGCTCTCATCATCTTTGCTTTAAAGAATTATTAATCTAAATTAAGACCTTTAGCATTCTTCTGAAATACCCAATACTAAGTATATTCATAAAAAAACTCCTGCAAAATGCAGGAGTTTTATTTTTATACTATAAAAAGGGACTGATTAAGCGTTTAATTTTTTAATTAAATTTAACGCAGATCCTTCTTTATACCATTCAATTTGATTTTCATTATAGGTATGATTTGCTTTGATCGTATCTTTAGAACCATCAGCGTGAACTATTTCGATAGTTAAAGGTTGATTTGGAGCAAAATTTTCTAAATCAATAAAGTTAAAGGTATCATCTTCTTTAATTAATTCGTAATCACTTTCATTATCAAAAGTAATTCCTAACATACCCTGCTTTTTCAAGTTAGTTTCGTGAATACGAGCAAAAGATTTTACTAATACTACATGAACTCCTAAATGACGAGGCTCCATTGCCGCGTGTTCTCTAGAAGAACCTTCCCCGTAGTTATGATCACCCACCACTACAGTTGGAATTCCCTTAGCTTTATATTCTCTTTGTGTATCTGGCACACCACCATATTCTCCTGTTAACTGACTTTTTACAAAGTTAGTTTTCATATTAAACGCGTTTACCGCACCAATAAGACAGTTATTTGAAATGTTATCTAAGTGACCTCTATAACGCAACCAAGGTCCTGCCATAGAGATATGATCTGTAGTACATTTACCGTGAGCCTTAATTAATAGTTTTGCATCTAATAAATTTTTACCATCCCAAGGTTTAAATGGAGTTAGTAACTCTAGACGCTCACTATCGTTAGCTACTTTAATATCTACACCACTTCCATCTTTCATCGGCGCTACATAACCAGCATCTTCAACCTCAAAACCTCTTGTAGGAAGTTCAATTCCTTTAGGCTCTTCTAACATTACCTCTTCTCCATCTTCATTGATTAATTTATCACGAGTAGGATCAAAATCTAAACGACCAGAAATCGCGATTGCAGCTACCATTTCTGGAGAACCTACAAAAGCGTGAGTATTTGGATTACCATCGGCACGCTTAGAGAAGTTTCTGTTAAAAGAATGAACAATAGTATTCTTTTCTTCTCCCTTACGGTCGCTTCTATCCCACTGACCAATACAAGGTCCGCAAGCATTAGTAAATATTGTCGCATCTAAATCTTCAAAAATCTGTAACAATCCATCACGCTCTGCTGTGTAACGAATTTGCTCTGATCCTGGGTTAATCCCGAAGTCTGATTTTGCTTTAATTTTCTTATCTACTGCTTGTTTTGCAATAGAGGCAGCTCTTGTTAAATCTTCGTAAGAAGAGTTTGTACAAGAACCAATTAATCCCCAATCCACATTAATTGGCCAATCATTTTCTTTTGCTTTTACACTCATTTCAGAAATAGGTGTTGCTAAATCTGGCGTAAAAGGTCCGTTTAAATGTGGTCTTAATTCAGATAAGTTAATCTCGATTACCTCATCAAAATATTGTTCTGGGTTTTCGTAAACCTCATCATCTCCTGTTAGGTACTCACGAACTCCGTTTGCAGCATCAGCAACATCATCACGGTTGGTAGCACGTAAGAAACGCTCCATAGAATCATCATAACCAAAAGTAGAAGTTGTAGCACCAACTTCTGCTCCCATATTACAAATCGTACCTTTACCAGTACAAGAAAGGTTTCTAGCACCTTCTCCAAAATATTCTATAATAGCTCCAGTTCCTCCTTTTACCGTAAGAATACCAGCTACCTTTAAAATTACATCTTTAGAAGCAGTCCACCCGTTTAATTCTCCAGTTAACTTTACTCCAATCAGTTTAGGAAATTTTAACTCCCAAGGCATTCCAGCCATTACATCTACAGCATCTGCACCTCCAACACCAACAGCTACCATTCCTAAACCACCAGCATTTACAGTATGAGAATCGGTACCAATCATCATCCCTCCAGGGAATGCATAGTTTTCTAAAACTACTTGGTGAATAATTCCTGCTCCTGGCTTCCAAAATCCGATACCATATTTATTAGAAACTGAACCTAAAAAGTCAAAAACCTCATTACTGGTTTCATTAGCTCTTTTTAAATCTTTTTTAGCTCCTTGCTTAGCTTGGATTAAGTGGTCACAGTGAACCGTAGTAGGAACTTCTACCTTCTTTTTTCCTGCTTGCATAAATTGCAATAATGCCATTTGTGCGGTTGCATCTTGACAAGCAATTCTATCTGGTGAAAAGTTTACATAATCTGCAGCTCTGGTATAAGCTTGTGTAGCTTCACCATCCCATAAATGAGAATAAAGGATTTTTTCTGAAAGTGTTAATGGTTTACCTACTACTTCGCGGGCTTTATCTACACGCTCAGCAATTTGAGTATAAACCTTCTTAATCATATCAATATCGTATGCCATAGGTCTGTTTTTTTAGTCCTGCGAAAGTAATGAAATTTAATGAAATTAAAAAATAACTATCAAAACATCAATTTAGCGGAAGATAATTCAGTGAAATAGCAAAAACCTTAATTATAGTGAATCAAAATAAGGTTATTTTGAAGAATAATTAACGGATTGATAATTTAAACGATTTGAATTGACGATTTAATAAAAAAAAAGTGAATTTATTTAAAGATTGTAATTATTTTGAATTTTTATTACAACTCTAAAAATAAAATTTAATGCAAAGCAGAATGAATATTCTATTCTAAAGAGATAGTAATTTAACTAAAATTTATTTTAAAATTAATCGCTCGAGAACTTTTCGAATATTTTACAAGCTAGGATTACAACTATAAGACTACTTGAAAAACTAATTTTACCAGATAATGAATTTCTGCTCTCCTTGGTTTTAAAATTAGAGCACCTATCAAGCTAAGTTAAATTGAATGGTTTAGCATTTTACTTAAAGTAATTCCTTAATAACCTGTTCTTCAGAATAGCCTTCCGCTTCTGCTTTATAATTTTTGATGATACGGTGTCTTAAAATTCCGTTAGCTACAGCTTTTACATCTTCAATGTCTGGAGAGAATTTTCCTTTGGTAGCTGCATTAGCTTTTGCAGCTAAAATAAGGTTTTGAGAAGCTCTTGGTCCTGCCCCCCAATCTATATAGTCTTTTACTAACTGTGGGGCAAACTCACCTTGTGGCCTGGTTTTTCCGACAAGTTTAACAGCATATTCCACTACATTATCTGCTACAGGAATTCTACGAATTAACTGCTGGAAGTCGATAATTTCTTGTGCATTAAAAAGCGCATTAATGGTTACTTTGCTAGTAGAAGTTGTACTTTTTACCACATTTACTTCTTCTTCGTAACTAGGATATTCTAGAAAAATTGAAAACATAAATCGGTCTAATTGCGCTTCAGGTAAAGGATATGTTCCTTCTTGCTCAATAGGGTTTTGTGTAGCCAATACAAAATAAGGTTGCTCTAAAGGATAACGTTTTCCGGCAACGGTAACAATTTTTTCTTGCATTGCTTCTAAGAGAGCTGCCTGTGTTTTAGGCGGTGTCCTATTGATCTCATCGGCTAAAACAATGTTAGCAAAAATAGGTCCTTTTATAAACTTAAAATTTCTAGATTCATCTAAAATTTCTGAACCCAAAATATCACTCGGCATTAAATCTGGTGTAAACTGAATTCTTTTAAAATCTAAACCTAAAGCCTGAGATATAGTATTAACCATTAAGGTTTTAGCTAGTCCTGGCACTCCGATTAATAGTGCGTGTCCTCCTGCAAATACAGATAGTAAAATTTCATTAACGACTTTTTCTTGTCCTATAATGACTTTTCCTATTTCTAATTGAAGTTGTTTATATTTTTCTACAAAATTTTCGATGGCACGCACATCTCCAGACATAATTTATTGTTTTAACCAGTTACCACTAAAAGCACAATCTTTATATTCCTCTCCCACTTTTACGTAAGTATCGCTAATATTTTCTTTTTGCCATTTCTCGATGGCTTTGATTTGCTTTTCCCTCAAAGCTAATTCTTTTATTTTGGTATAATCTTGAGAATAATTTGCAATGTGCTCTTTATACTTTTTATTAACGGTAATTATTTTAAAGAACTTAGTACCTGTTCGGGTTTGATCTATTAAAATTAAAGAAGTCTCTCCTTCATTTAAACTATTTACTTTCTCATAAATAATAGGATCTATATCTGTTAATTCAAAACGAGTGTCTCCTGTTTTAGGGTTAATTAATTTACCCCCATCACCACGAGTTTCTTCTTCGTCTGAATATCTTCTAGCCGCTTCATCAAAAGAAATTTTATTGTTAACAATGCTATTTCTTATAGTATCTAATTTCTCTCTTGCTATTTTAATAGTTGCATCGGTTACTTTAGGCATGATGATTATATGTCTAATATCTAATTTCTGACCTCTTATTTTATCTAACTGAATAATATGGTACCCGAAAGATGATTTAAAGGGCTTGCTCACTTCTCCTTCTTGTAAACTAAAAGCTACTTGTTTAAAATCTTTATCTAGAGGATCTTTTCTAGTAATGGTCATTTGTCCTCCTTTGGTGCTGGTTGCATCTTGAGAATACAAAACAGCTTTAGTGGCAAAACTCGCTCCATTATCTACAATATCATTACGCATTTCAGTTAACTGATCGATTACTTTTTGCTCCTCCTCTTGCGGAACTTCTGGCTCAATTACCAATTGAGAAATTTCTACTTCGTCACCAAACTGCGGACGTTCATCTTCTGGAATACGATCAAAAAACTGTCTTACTTCTTCTGGAGTAACTTCAATTTCGCTTACAATTTTACTTTGCATACGATCACTTAAAGTTCTTTCTTTATTGATTATGAAAAGCTCTTCTTTTAAATCTTTCTCGCTTTCTTTTCTATAAAACTCCAGCAGTTTTTCCATACTTCCTATTTGCTGAACCATTCTATCCATCTGCTGATCGATCATATTATTCACCTCATCTTCAGAAACCGTAATGGTACTGTCTTGCAACGCATGGTGCGCATACAGTTTATTTTCCATTAATCTACCCGCTAATTGACAGTCAGAAATTTCTTCAGAAGCTATTCCTTGATTTTTAATGTCTTCACGCATTTTAATGATATCTGTTTCTAAAATAAGATAATCACCTATTACTGCAGCAACACCATCTGCTTTGAAACGCTTAAATGGCTGAACAGAATCTTTTTTCTTGATCTCTGTTTTTACCATTTCTTCTTCACCAGTAACAACCAAACTGCTATCTACAGCTTTAGTTTGGGCATTTAACGCGGTTATTGAGAATAAGGCTATACAGCAGATATTAATTATATATTTCAAACTTTTTATTTTTAATTGCATCTTTTATTATTTCTTTTTCTAATTCTTTTGATAGTTCTAGTTTCCTTCTATTAAGAAGAATTTGCTTAATCGTTGGTTTTACATACTCCAAAGGCGCTTGATCGTTTCTTTTTAAGACATCCTTTATGTATACCAAATATACTCCTAAAGAATCCTCAAGTTGCAAGAAGTTTTCCTTTTTTAAAAACTCTTCGTTTTTAGAAGTATCTAAAGGTCCTATTTTATTATAGATTTCTATAGGCTTTACCCATACCGAATCATTTAAATAATAATTTCTAAACTTTAAAGACTCTTCCTCTAGCTCTATTTTATCTTCTTGATTAAACCTTGTAATTTTCTCCTTGAGTTCTTTTACATCAGGGTAATCTTTACTTACATCAACATACCTTAGTTTTATGAGGTCTTGATTCAGCTTAAAATTTATTTTATTAGCTTCAAAGTAACTGTGAATAACCGTATCTTGAAATGTAGTATCTATCTTTTTAGAAATTATAACATCTTTATAAGCCTCTGTATATAACTCACTTCTATAATTTTCAATAAGTTCCTTAAAGTCTTGCTGTTTTTTTTCTGATAAATTTATTTTTGCTTGATACATAAACAATTCATCCTGAGCCCAACGATTAATATAGTTAGACATAAATAAAGCACTATCTTCTGAAGAAGCTCCATCGGGAATTAATCCTTTTACATCTTCTTGATAGAGGTAATTATCATGTACTTTTGCTAATGGAACTCTTTCATCTTTAGGCTGAAAGAAATCACAACTCATTAGCAAGAAACAACTTAATATAAATATGTAATAGGGAGTTTTATTCAAATTCTTTCTCTAAACTTTTTAATACCTCTTGATGGATAGTCACATTATTCTTTGATCTAATATTCTCTATCCATTCTTTTTCTAGCTGCTGCTGATATTTACTTACCACTTCACCTCTTGCTTCTTCGTAGGTTTTTATTCCCTCTTTTTCAATATTTTTAATATCTAACACAAGAAATACGCCATTATTTTCATAAACTTTAGAAACACCTTTTCTATCTTTTATTTTAGTAGGCAACGCTTCATTATTCTCTTTGAATTCACCCGACTTAAATAATATGGTGTGTCCCATTTCTTTAGCGTTCTTTTCAATTTCTTCTTTAGCTACCTCATCTTTCATCCATTTTCTCACTTGCTTCGCCATATCTTTAGTATCGGTCGATACCATTGTCAAAGTATATTGTTTTTCTTTGACAAAGCTTTTTTTATGCTGATCATAATAACGCTTTAAAGCAATAGAATCTTCTTTAGCAGCTTGCCAAATATTATCTTCCATTAGCTCAAACAACAGCAATCCATTACGGTATTCTTCAATAATGTAAGCGTACTCCTTATTGGTTTCTTCTAAATGATCTTTATGGTAAGAAATAAGAAAGTTTTCTTTAAACATCTCTAACCAATTTGCAATTAAGCTTTCTTTAGAATCTACATTACCTATTTGGCGTTGAGCATTACTCATAAGCTTTGCAAAATCCTCATAGCTTTTCCCTTCTCCTTTTATTTCTATTATATTCTTTTGCGGAATATCTTTTAAATCTGCTATATCCCATCTTGAAGATAATATATCATCAGAAACATTTTGAGTAAAATAAGCTAAAGCTTCTTCATCTTCTTTAACATTGTAGGTTTCTTTTATGTCTTTTAAAACATCTTCCCTTATAAGCTGTGCTCTTATATCTCCCTTCATTCTTCTAGAAAGCTCTACTTTCTCATCCTCAAAACTTTTAATAGGATTTTTCTCTAAAAGTTTTACAATATGCCAACCATATTCTGTTTTAAAAGGCTGAGAGATTTCATTTACTTCAGTTAAACCAAAAGCTACATTTTCAAATTCTTTAGAGTTTAATTTACCTCTAGAAAAAGTATTAATTACACCTCCATTTATGGCTGTATTTTTATCGTCGCTATATTGCTTAGCCATTTCAGAAAAACCATTGCCGCTATCTAACTTCTCTTTGACTTCAAAAATTTGAGTTTTAGCATCAGAATTTCCTTTTTTATTTTCTATCATAATATGAGCCACCTTTACGGTACCCTCTGCTTTTCGTCTATCATTTACTTTTACAATATGATAACCAAACTGCGATCTTGCTGGCATTGAAATACCACCCTTCTTGGTTTTATAAGCAGCCGATTCAAATGGATAAACCATAGAAAACACAGAAAACCAACCTAAATCTCCATTGTTTTGCTTTACGGAAGGATCTTCTGAATAAGCTTGTGCCACTTCTTGAAAAGATTTTCCGCTAAGGATTTCTTTTCTTGCCTTCATTGCTTTTTGATATGCCTTTAAAGTATCTGTTGCACTGGCCGAAAGTTTAATTAAGATATGACTGGCATTTACTTCTTCAGTTTTTCTACTGTAAGCTTCTTTTAAAAGGTTCTCTGTAATTTCAGAATCCTTCATATACTTATCTGCCAACTGCTTTTTATAGATATTATATTCCCCCATAAAAGAAGGAAGCGTATCAAAGCCTTGCTCTTCGGCTTCTAAAACCTTTAATTTATAATCTACAAAAAGATCCATATACTCTTCTACATCTTTTTGATCGTCTTGTAGAAGATTTAAATTCTTAGAAAACACACGTTTAAACTCATCGGCATAAACGGGTTGATTATTAATGGTCAATAATACTTTTTGTTCGTCTTTTTGTGCAATTGCAAAACAACTTGTCGCAAAGAAAACAAGTAAAAGTAGATTTTTCATTTTATAATTTTTAAAAGTGCTCAAAAATAAGAAATATAAAAGGTTATACAAGTATTTAAATTAAGATCCTACATCTAAATAAAGTTGTAAAAATAAAATTCTATTATTCTGCTAAAATCAAATTTTCAATCTGCATAAAGACACTAGGAAAAGTAACGCTTCAATAAATTATTAATTATATTTGAATTCAACTTTTTAATTACTTCTTTATGAAATACACCAGCCAAATTGTTATCGAATTACCCAGAACAGAAGTCATTGCGAAAATGGATTCTATGGAAAATTTACAGCACTGGCAAAAAGGTTTATTAGAAGCTAGTCTCCTGACAGGAGAGCCTGGTAAAGAAGGTTCTCAAATGAAGCTTAGTTATAAAATGGGGAAGCGAGAAATGGAAATGATTGAAACCATTATTGAAAATGATTTCCCAGAAGAATTTCACGCTACCTACGACACCAAAGGTGTTCATAATATTCAACACAATTATTTTAAAGTAACAGGTGAGAACCAAACCACTTGGATAAGTGAGAGTGAATTTAAATTTTCTAATTTAAGTCTTAAGTTTTTAGGATGGATTATGCCAAATCTATTTAAGAAACAATCTTTAAAATATATGAAAGATTTTAAAGCTTTCGCGGAAGATGGTACAAGTGTAAAAAATACGTAATGGAACATATTAAACTTATATGGGATTTTAGAGGTACTCACGCTCAAAAAACTGCTGAGCATCATGAAATTCATCTTAAAGATTTTATCAAGTTTGAAAAAACTCAGCTAAATATTACAGGAGTTGAAAACCTATCAGATATGCATTCTCTGGCATTTATGATTGTCTCCAAAGATGAAATGAAACCTATTAGAGATGCGCTAAAACCGCATCGAGGACAACTTTATACTATTTAAATAAGGATGAAAAAAGAAAGCGAAAATAAATCTACATCAGAAAAACCAAAAAGTAAATTGAGCTTATTTTTTTCTAAAATGGGCTACTCGGTATGGATGATTGTCATGGTCATAGGAGGAATTTTAGCATTTATTACTTCCTTGCTTTTATTATGACCCTCATCTATAAAGTTCTATATTCTCTTCTTACTTTATTTCTGTGTTTATTAGCTACAAAACATTTACTCCATATCCAACTGCCCACCATAATCAATTCGTATACTAACGATTTGTTATGTATGCCAATTGTACTTACTATTTGCCTAATAGCTGTGCAAAAGATTAAAAAGGATGATTCCATAAGACTATCTCTATTTACAATTATCTCTTTGACTATCTATTATGCTATTTATTTTGAATATTATCAACCTCAAATAAACCCTCGCTACACTTCTGATGGGTGGGATGTAGTAATGTATTTTCTAGGAAGTATATTTTTTTATGGCTTGCAGAAAAAATCTAACCTAAAAAAAAAGCCCTAATACAATTAGAGCTTTCTTCAATTTTATAAGTTTATACTTAAAACTATCTAGAATAATTAGGTGCTTCTTTGGTAATGGTTACATCGTGAGGATGACTCTCATGAATTCCCGACGATGTTATCTTCACAAATTTAGCATCGTTCTTTAAAGCTTCAATATCTTTTGCTCCGCAATATCCCATTCCTGCACGTAAACCTCCAATAAATTGATTCATGCTTTCAAATAATTCTCCTTTATAAGGTACACGTCCTACAATCCCTTCTGGAACAAGCTTCTTAATATCGTCCTCTACATCTTGAAAATAACGATCTTTAGAGCCTTTTTGCATCGCCTCTACAGATCCCATCCCTCGATAAGATTTAAATTTTCTTCCTTCGTAAATAATAGTTTCTCCTGGAGATTCCTTAGTACCTGCCAGTAAAGAACCTAGCATCACACAGTCTGCTCCTGCTGCTATGGCTTTAGGAATATCTCCCGTATAACGTATACCTCCATCTGCAATCACTGGCACTCCGCTTCCTTTTAAAGCTGCAGCTACTTCTATTACAGCAGAAAATTGTGGAAAACCTACTCCCGCTACTACTCGTGTGGTACAAATAGAACCCGGACCTATTCCTACTTTTACGGCATCAGCTCCAGCGTCAGCTAAATATTGCGCAGCTTCCGCAGTAGCGATATTCCCTACTACTACTTCTAAATCTGGGAATTTCTTTTTCACTTCTTTCAATACATGAACCACGCCTTTAGTATGGCCGTGAGCTGTATCTATAATTACAGCATCTACCCCTGCATTTACCAAAGCTTCTGCTCTATCAACAGCATCTGCAGTGACACCTAAAGCTGCTGCCACACGTAATCTACCGTATTGATCTTTGTTAGCGATAGGCTTTTGAGTTAGTTTAGTAATATCTCTAAACGTGATTAAACCTACTAGCTTGTTATCCTTATTAATAACAGGTAATTTCTCAATTTTATTCTCTTGTAAGATTTCTTCTGCATCTTCTAAAGAAGTCCCTTCTGCCACGGTTACCAAATTTTTAGAAGTCATTACTTCTTCAATAGGTCTTTCGTTGTTTTTCTCAAAACGCAAATCACGATTGGTAACAATCCCAATTAATTTTCCTTCTTGATCTACAATGGGGATTCCACCAATACTATGCTCTCGCATCAATTCTTTGGCATCTTTTACTTTTGCTTCTATAGGTAAAGTAACAGGGTCGATAATCATTCCACTTTCTGCTCTTTTTACTTTACGGACTTTAAGTGCTTGCTGCTCGATAGTCATGTTTTTATGCAAAACACCAATACCTCCTTCTCGAGCCATAGCAATAGCCATGCGAGATTCTGTCACCGTATCCATAGCTGCCGAAACAATAGGAACGTTGATGGTTATGTTTTTGGTAAATTTGGTTTGAATGTTAACTTCTCTAGGAAGAACTTCGGAAAATGCAGGAACTAAAAGAACATCATCATATGTTAATCCTTCTCCTACAATTTTATTATCGTGTGCAGTCATCGCAATTAAAGATTTAATTGCATGCAAAAGTAAGCTTTTATGCTAAGAAACTTGTAATAAAGTTATTATTTATTTTCTAAACAATTGTGAGAAAACCAGAAGTACAGATATAACAAAAGATGTAGTCATAAGTATTCCAGAAACCACCACCACATAACGCATCCAATGTAAACCAGTCCACATTAAATAAATTCCGCCAAAGGTTAACAAGACCGACAATAACGGCTCTATCATCAAAGCTTTCTTTAAGTTTTTGTTAGACTTGGTTATGGAAACCAATCCGCCAAGAAGAAAAAATATAACTGACATAGAAAGAATGTGCGTATGAATGATGGTAAGCATTTCTCTTTCTGGTTTTTTAAACTTCATCACTTCTGCTTCCAGGTCTTCTTCGTTACCTAAATAGTTTTCTTGAATACCTTGAGGATGATTTTCAGTAGTATCATTTACAAAAGTCAAACCCGTAAAATAACCGACGCTTAACACTACAAGAAAAGCGCCGATTAATAATTTTACTTCTTTGGGTAACCTAAAAATAAATCCGTTAAGGTTGATCATAATTGATTTTCCTGTTTTAAAATATGCATTGTTTTTAATACATTATTTACAGCTCTCGCCATAGATGAGGCTGAAATAGTCGCTCCACTAATGGCAGCTATATTCCCTCCATACTCAACCTTAGAATCTGGCGTCATACCTATAAACTGCTTAAGCCAACGCTGAGAACCTATTTGAAGTCCGTAATCTTCTCTGTAGATAAGAACTTTAGATTTTTTAATCTTCAAATCTTTATCAAACAACACCACATATTCAAACTTCTTCTTTTTACTTGGAGCAGTTCCCAAATAGGTATAACCTATAAGTTCTCCTTGTACAGAAATTCTTGAAAGGTTTTTGGCTGCGGTCTTCGCCGGAATTTTTTCTTCTATATTTCCTAAAGCCGTAATAGATTCTAACTGATAATCCTTTACTTCGTAAGTGCTTTTTATCGCCTTATCAAATTTTTCTTGAAGCCTATCTTGGGTTGTTGTAATCGTAAAAGCAAAACAACTTAATAGGCCACAAAATATTAATAACCTTTTAATCATCATTTATTTTTTTACGTATTCTTCTACGGTACTACCAATTTTTGATTGTTCTGTTTCAATATCCATTGGGAATAATTGCATAAATAAAGCCTGACCATTTACCGCTTTCTCTAAAGCTAAATCTTTATCGCGACCATAAACATCACTCCACTTATTTCTTACTCTACTCCAAAAATCTTTATTGGTAGCCCACCAGTTTTTTGCAGCTTTACATTTTTCATCGGCTACTTTACGATATACATTATATCCTTTTTCTTCTACTAAAAGCACATCTTCTTTATCATCTTCACGAATTACTTTTTCATTATCCTGCTCGTGTAACCACCCTTCTTTTGTAATTTCAACTTGATTACCACGCATCATTACATTATAATCACTTCGTTTAGAATATTCTCTACGCGGCAAAGGAGAACTTGTAGTATTATTCCAATAATGCCTTCCATCTGCATGAATCCAAGTTGCAGAACCTGAGTAACGCGGACTATCATCTACCTGATATACATTTTGTGTCCATTGTCCTTTTACATCTTTCTTATTCATATTTACAAAAGTCCATTGGTTATCGTGGTTAAAGTCATAACGCTTTGTATTTTCATATAACCAATCTTGTCTCCAGTGCTTAATGACCATGGTATCATTAAGTACTAAAAGGTGCTGAATAGAAATTTCATCTTTTTCATCTTTTATCAATTCTGCCCATTCTAATGCTGTAGCTGTATAATCATAATGCTTTTCATAATCAATTTCTGGAGAAAATGTCTCGGTATACTTAAAGGTAACTTCAAAACAGCCGCACATATCTTTTATAGCTTGTTTATCTTCTTTTAGATTTTTTTGGGCAAAACCAACGCTAGTGGCTGCCATCAAAACACTTGTCAATAATAAGTTCTTGAAATTCATTTTTATTAGTTTTTTATAGATTGATTTCTGGAACAAAAATATTAAATTTATTTAGATTGGATTAAAATAATATATATATTTGTCGAAATATTTTAATTAAGACTTAGTCTAAATAATGAAAAATAGATTTCTACTCATCATTTTACTTTTAAACTTTTTTAACATTCAAGCTCAAGAGACTGAGGTTAAGAAAGAAACGAATGACAAGAAAAAAGACAGCATAAAAGTGAATGATCTAGAGGAAGTCATTCTCACAGGACAGTACAACTCCCAATCTGTAAAAAAATCAGTTTTTGAAGTACAGGTAATTACAGAAAAAGACATTCAGTTGATGGCAGGAAATAACCTTGCCGATGTTCTTACCCAAACATTAAATATGAATATTATTCCGCAAGCCGGTGAAGGCAGATCGGGAATTCAACAGTTTGGATTTAACTCAGAATATGTAAAAATTTTAGTAGATAATGTACCCATTGTAGGGGATGAAGGTTTCGGGAATGCTATAGATATTTCTCAAATTAACTTAGATGACATTCAGCAAATAGAAATTATTGAAGGTGCTATGGGTGTACAATACGGTTCTAATGCAGTAACCGGTGTAGTGAACATTATCACTAAAAAATCCGCGAAAGCGAAATGGCAAATCACGCCATATATTCAAGAAGAAACCATTAGCAGCGAATATGGATTATTTGATGAAGGCAGACATATACAGTCTTTAAAAGTGGGCCATAATTTTACGGATAAACTCTACGCGAATGTGTTGTTTACCAGAAATGATTTTCAAGGATTTCTTAATCAAAACCAAGGGAAAAATTATTTTAATCCTGAGGATGAAAATGATGGTTTAAGAGGTTATGAATGGCTTCCTAAAGAACAAAATAGTATTAAAACTTTAATTAATTATCGTTTTAAAAACTTTACCGTTTTTTACAAGTTGGAATACTTCACGGAAGAAACTAATAAGTACAATACCAATGTTTTATTAAATCATAATAGTTCTACACAAACTAATAACCCCACAGCCAATGATGAGATCTTTAATTCAGACAGGTTTTATCATCATTTAAATGCCACAGGGAAAATTAGAGACCAAATCAACTTCAATATTTCTGCATCTTACCAAGAACAAACTAAGAATATTGAAACTTTTACTTACACCATAAAAGCTGAAGAGAAGTCTAATATTGAAAATTATGATTACAATACTCGCAAAGGCTTTTTCTCTAGAGGAACTTTCAATAACTTTTTTAATAAAGAGAAGTTTAAATTAGAATTAGGTTATGAAACTACACTGGATAATGGTTCTGCTAGTGGACTTTCTTCTCAAGATATTACAAAAAGAACCCAAAACAACACGCTTAACTCCTATAGCTTTTTTGTTTCTTCGGAAATTAAACCTACCAACAGATTATCTCTAAGACCAGGCGCTAGAATCATAAGCTCTACACAATTCTCGCCGCAATATGCGCTTTCCCTTAGCGGAAAATATAGCTTTAAGGGAGGTTATCAACTTAGAACAATTGTTGGAGCGGCGCCAAAAACACCTACTTTTGAGCAGCTCTACTTTTATATGGTAGATAGCAACCATAATGTACAAGGAAACGAAAATTTAAATCCGGAATATGGGAAGTCTATATTTTTTCATTTTAAAAAAACCTTTTGGTTTAAGGATTACCAAGTAAAATACACCCCAAAACTATCGACTTGGTATCTAGATGTAGAAGATAAAATAGATTTAATTATTACGAGTACTTCTCCCCTCGCCTACCAATACAACAATATAGATTTACACAAAACCTGGGGGCTTTCTTTAAGAAATACCCTTAAATACAAAAACCTTTCTGCTACCTTAGGACTTGCTTTCTCTGGAGAGTCTAAAATATTGAACAGTAGTGAAACATATAATGATGACTATTTATATGCGCTTCAATTTAACTCTAATCTATCTTACCAAATTCCTAAATGGAATACCGTTTTTTCTACATTTTTCAAGTTAAATGGTCCTCAATACCAATTTGTTTCTAGCATAAACGATAGTGGAGAAACAATTATTACCCGTGGAAAAATTGACGGTTATGGGTGGTTAAATACATCTATCAAAAAAACATTTTACAAAGATTTAGATATTACTATAGGCGCAAGAAATGTATTAGATATTACAGAAGTAAACTCTAGTACAGGCCAAGGTGGCACGCACACTGCAGCATCTTCATCTCAGTTATTAGGATATGGCAGGTCTTTCTTTGTAAAACTTTTATACCATCTAAATTTTTAATTATGAAATCTAACTATTTAGTACTTTTTTCTCTCGTCATTATTTTCTTTACGGCTTGTAATAAAGATGATGATTCCACAGCCAATGATTCTGAATTTGTCGTGGCTTTTAAAAATCCTTCTACAGCTTTCGCGGAAACTGATAATGAAAAAGAAATAGACCTTGTTTTTTCTAATGAAGCGCCACAAGACGGAATGCTCGTTATTACCTATACCGAAATCAACTTAAGTTACGGTGAGGATTATAGCACTACTCCATCCGCGCAAAGCGGAATTATTGAAATTCCTATTGTGATGGGAACCCATCAAACCTCATTCAGTCTGGAAAGATTAAACTCAAATCCTGCTCAAAATGACACTGATAAATCTATTGAGTTCTCCATAACAGAAGTGAATATTGCTAATGGTTTTACTCAAGGAAACACTACCAATCTCGTAAGTTTCTCTGATACTGCTTCTCTTGGCGGAAGTATTTCTCCCAATTTAGGAGGGCCTAATGAAGGAAATCAAGTGTATTTAGATTTAAGTACACAACAAGAAACCGTTGTCAGTAGAGATAAATGGGATTTAGCTTTTTATAACGGAGATCAATTCCGCGTTAAGCTAAATAGCTCTTTATTTATGATGGCTGCTCCATTAGAAACTACGAATATTGATGCAGTTGCCGAAGCTGATGTTGCTAGTTTACAGTCACAAATGGCTTTCTTAGTACAAGGATCTAATGAATTTGTAGATGCTCCTAGCGGAAATTTAAACGAAACGGTGATCGAAGAAATTTCTATCAACCTTGAAGAGAATAAAGTTTACCTCATTAAAATGGGGAACGAAATTGGAACCGACACTCCAGAAACTGGAAGCGTTGCCGTTGCTGGAGCCGATAGAGGTTGGAAAAAGATAAGAATTGTACAAGAAAGCGGTGCTTATAAATTGCTTTATGCCGATTTAGATGCAACTACTCACCAAGAAATCACTATTGCTAAGGATAACAGTTACGATTTCAACTATTTCAGTATGGTAAATGAAAATGTGGTAGATGTTGCTCCAACAAAAGGGAAATGGGATCTGAATTTCACTGTTTTCACGGAAGTATTAGATCTTCCAGAAGGTGGAGAATCTGCTTATGGTTTTTCTGATTATGTAGCTACTAACACTCTTTCTAACACCAGAGCTTATCAAGTAATGACT
Source organism: Mesonia sp. K4-1 (assembly GCF_008017825.1). Classification (NCBI taxonomy): domain Bacteria; kingdom Pseudomonadati; phylum Bacteroidota; class Flavobacteriia; order Flavobacteriales; family Flavobacteriaceae; genus Mesonia; species Mesonia sp. K4-1. The sequence goes on along the minus strand of NZ_VRLS01000086.1, from coordinate 115,677 downwards.
GAAGATATTGCCTATCAAGATTTCACTTCCTCAAATATCGATAATTCATTATATGAAATCGATCAAAGAGTAATTGGAGCCAATTGGAGAGATGTTTTTAACGGACTATTTAACGAGCGTTTTTACATCATTCAAGATACTGACGGAAATACTTATAAGTTAAAGTTTACTTCGATGGTGAATGAAAATGGAGTACGCGGTTATCCAAAATTTGAATATCAAATCCTTAATTAAATATACAATCATAACTAAAAATTACACCTCATGAATTTAAAACTATCTTTCTTAGCGTTTTTTAGCTTTTGCTTAATCGCAACGGCACAAACTACCGTAAATCTTAGCTTAGATCCTTCTTATGCAAACGAAGTTTATTATAAGTTTTCTACCAATCAAAGTTACGACCATACGGCAACCGATTGGGAAATTGCTTTTTTGAGAAATAACAATATGAATTTTGCCATTAGAATTAATGACGGAATTGGTTTAGAAGTTTTTGAAGCAGCTAATACTCCTGCAGATTATGCTACCGTAGATGTTAACAATGTTGCCAACTTCACACAGTTATACAACAGTGACATCAGTTGGTTTGAAGGAGCTTTTAATACAGGTTCGGCTTCTTATGGTTTTGGAGAATATAATCCAGCAAACCACCACGTAGAAGGAACCGTTACCTTTTTATTAAAATATGCTGACGGGAGCTTCAAAAAATTATTCATTGAAGATTATTTTGGTGGATATACATTTAAATATGCTACTTGGGACGAAACCACTTCTACTTGGAGTGCAGATACTACCGAAACTGTTTCTAACACCAGCAATCCTAACAACATGTTCAACTACTACAATTTCACTACCGCTACCGAAGTAGTTGCTGAACCTGCAAGTACAGACTGGGATCTAAAATTTACAAAATTCACTACAGATTATGCTTATAGCGGAGGAACTATGAAGTATGTAGTAACAGGAGCTTTACAACATCCAGACGTAGTCGTAGCAGAGAACATAGAGCCTAACGGAAATGGAGATACTAGTAATCTTAATTATTCAGATGAAATCAATACAATTGGTTACGACTGGAAAACATTAAATGCAAGTTATACTTATGATATAGAACCAGATCTTTATTTTTACGTAAAATACCTTGACGGAACAGTTTACAAATTAAATTTTATTGATTTTGGAGGAAGTTCTACAGGAGACATTCAGTTTAACTATGAAGATGTAACAAGCCAGTTAAACACGGTGGCTTTTGATGCTGAAAATTCATTTAGTATCTACCCTAACCCATCTTCAGACAAACAAATTAATGTTTTAGTTGAAAGCGAAGATGCTAATCAAACCGTAGAAATCTATAATCTTTTGGGTAAAAAAGTATTCACTTCTCAATTGCAAAATGCTGGGTTTACTAATCAAACATTAAACTTGTCGCAATTAGCAAACGGTACTTATATTGTTAAATATCAAGCAGGAAGTCATAGTACAACTCAAAAGTTGATTCTAAATTAATTAGCCAATACCAACCAAATTATTTTAAAGCTACTCTGCACAGAGTAGCTTTTTATATTTAATCAATCCAATTACAAAATACTCAAATTCAGTTATTTATATTGCTTCTTCCTTATCTAAATTTTATATTTAAGTAATTAATTAAAAAACTGAGTGTTATGAGTATTAGATTAGGAAATAGCTGTGTAAACTGTAAAAAATTTGAAAATGATTTTTGTATGAAACATGATACCTCTGTTAGTGATAGGCATACGTGTGATAGTTTTACCATGAAAAATAGATTTTTGGACAAGGAAAACTGTACCACTTGTTCAAGATATATGAGCCCTACTTGTGCCCACCCTAAAAAAGCAGCACCCGATATGTTATGTTCTTATTGGGCGCCTCAAGTTACAGCTTAAAAATAATTAACTTTTAAAATATAAAATGCATACCCACATAGGTATGCATTTTTTTGTATCCCTTGATAGCTTTAACAATACAAAGACAAAAAATAAGCGTTAGCTTTTATCAAAACAAAGTACAACAAGAGTTCCTTTGTTTTCAATGGGTTGGATCGCAAACTCAGCCTTGTTAAGCTCTACATATTTTTTAATTAAAAACAAGCCTAAGCCAGTTCCAAATTCGCCATCTGTCCCTTTTAAAGAAGTGATGGAAGAATTATTTTCTGAGAAAATTTTATCTAATTGATCTTTAGAAATAGGTGTTCCTTCATTAAAAATATGTATTTCGATATGTTCCGGCTTAATTTGATAAGATATTTTTATACTTTTCTCTTTGGGAGTATATTTTAATGCATTTGATAATAAGTTATGTAAGATTACGTGCAATTGGACAGTATCTACCGTAATCATAATAGCTTCTTTATAAATGTTATGAATGATCGTCACCCCTTTACTCTGACTCGAAATTTTATATACATTTAAAATTTCTATCATTTCTGATACAATATTAATTTTCGTAAAGTTTATTTTCGTTCCATTTAATTGTGTACTTGCCCAAATTAATAGGTTATTAAGCATTCTAGAAGTTTCGTCTAATTGCAAACGCATAGAAGAGTAAACTTCAATTTTTTCTTCTTCCGTAAAGGCATTTTGAAGCAGTAAGTCCATTACCTGAGAAACAGCTGCAATAGGCGATCTTAAATCATGAGATATGATCGAAAAAAGTTTATTTTTTCCTTTATCTAGTTTTACAAGCTGTCTATTTTTATGAGCTAAGGCTGTATTCAACTCCTCTTTTTCATTAATTATTTTTTTATATTTAAATGCAAAGAATAAAGTGATAACCAATATTAAAGCAATAAGGGCTGTAACTAATTGATTAAAAAAGATTTTATTCTCAGACTGTTGATTTTTAGTTGTCAAAATTTCATTTTCTGCTTCTTTTTTATCTAACTGCATTACTGCTATAATCTGTGCTTGTTCTTTATTAAAAAGAGAATCTTTATACTTTCTATTGTCCCTTGAAAAACGATAAGCAGTTTTGTAATCCTCCTTTAAGACTTGGATTTTAGCTAATAATGCTGTACTTCGTTCAAGATCCCAAAGTGCATCAATTTCAATAGCGGCTTGATATGATTTTTGTGCTGCAGAAAGAGCTTTCTCCTGCTCGTTTAATTTTATGTAAATTTCCGCTAATCCTCCATACGCAAAGGTTAACTCCCAATTATCATTCTTAGATTCATTGATTACTTGGTTGTAGGTCAAAATAGCTTCCTCTAAGTTTTCTTCTAAATAATATACTTGTGCTATTCTATTTTTTGCCGCTAATTTTATAGATTTATTTTCGGAAGTAATAGAAAATTTAAACGACTCATCAAAATACTGACTAGCCTTATCGATTTGATTTAAAGCCAAATAAGAAATTCCTAAATTGAGGTAAGCTGCAGATGGATCTTTATCATCTACAAATTCTAAATATTTTTCAAAATATTGAATAGCTTGATTGTGTCTACCAATGCCTTGCTGAATAAGACCTAAACCATTATAGCACCTAGCCATATTATGTTCATCTTGTAGTCTTTTAAATCCGTTAAGGGCACTTAAATAATAAGATAAGGATTCCTTATAATTACCTTTCAAATAATATGTAAAGGCATAAATCTGATTGACTTTTGCTTTTAAAGAATCGTTAGGAAATTCTTGTAATAGTAATTCTGCCTCATTTAGATAGTTTAGTGCTTCCTCAGAATTATTTCTATAAGTATCTATTGCTTTTTTGTTAAAATACCTAATAGAGTCTATATTTTGACCATAAGTTGAAATTATAGTCAGCAAAAAAAAGAAAGTAAGTATTTTTTTAAACACGTATATAATTTCTGTATTTAAACCATAAACACATATTGATACTTGTATATTCTTAATTAAGAAAGTTTGAAAATTTCATTTAAAAAGATACTACTTTTAATTTAATTTTTGACGATAATTCTTAATTTAAATCTTCACTTGCAAGGTGGTATACCAATTAATAGGTTGAGCTGGTATTATTCCAGGACCTGGATACCCCGTAGCTCTTCGGGTAAAATAATCATTATTTAAAAGATTATTAATTCCCGTTTCTAATCTAAATCGTTTATACACATAAGATAGAGAAAAGTCTAAAATCCCGTAGGCTGGTATTTCCCCTTCAATACCTCGTTGACTATCTGTTTTTACTTGTGGAGCATTAGTAGCATCTGTAAACTGTTTAGATAAATAAGAGTATTGCAAACTACCCATTAAATTTTTATAACCAAAACGCATTCCTGTTTTAAGATTATACTCTGGTATAAATTCTACTTTATTTCCTTCTACATTCGTCTGCTGAGATTGAGTATATTCGGATTGGGTAAATGTAAAATTATTAAAAATACTCCACTGTAAATTTTTGTTAGAATTGAAAAATTGATTTTTAAGATCAAATTCTGCGAAAGTTTCGATTCCGTAAATAAAAGCATCTCCTATATTACTTTTATACCTTACAATTCTCCCCTGGTTTTGTAATATCTCTCCTATTCTATCTTTATATTGAAGTCCGAAAACCCCTAATTCATATCGTAATTTTCGAGATAATTTTCCACGCATGCCGATATCGGCTGTAAAGCCTTCTTCATCATTAATATTAGGATCGATCACAAAAACTGGATTAATTACACGTATATCATTAAAGGTAACTGAACGGTAATTTTGAGAAAAATTAGCGAGTAATTCTACTTGAGAAGAGAGTTGATAGTTAGCTCCTATTCCTAATAATACAAAAGAACGTTCTAAATTTCTATTGTCTTCTAAAGTTTCATTTACCAAAACATTTCCTGCATTATCACTCACAATGTTTTGATACGATCCCTTACTTTGGGTATCTATAAACTCCAAACGAAAACCAGGAGTTACTGAAAGACGCGAGTTTAACCTAAAAATGTTTTCTCCAAAAAAAGCTAAATTCTGATTGGGAAATGTAAAATCTGCCTGACGTTCATAATTGGGAAATTCTCTCGTGGCGAAATTAAAATTAGCTTCACTCCCAGCATTACCAGCTCCTTGCATTTGTGTATTATGCGCCTTGTAAAATTTGCTTCCTATCAAAAAAACAGATTCTTGATCTAATAACTGATATCTTGTAAGAAGACGAGCTTCGGCTCCCCAGTTTTCAAAATGATCTACTAATAATTCTCGAGGCAAACTAGGATCATCTACACTTGAAACTCGATTATCTCTAAATCCTAAAGCTTTTCTCGAAGCAGACAAGCCAAAAAGGTTAAGACTAAAATCTGTTTTTTTAGAAAATTGATGCTTTAATTTAGCCGAAAATAAATTCCAATTTACTTTAAACCAGTTTCGTTCACGATTGCTATAATCTGGGTTTTCATAAAATTGAGCATCGGTAATTCCGCCAGGTTGCTGAGCTAAATAATCTAAAAATGTATATTCAAATTCTAATTTGGTTTGCTCAGAAATTTGGTAACCTAAATGTGCAAATGCTTGATGAGAATCAAATCCAGAATTGTCCCTAAAACCATTTCCGCCTTTATAGTGGTAGTATGTGTAGTAACTCAACTTACCTACCGTCCCGCTTAAACTATTAAAACTGGTAAATAATTGATTTGAACCTAAACTTTGCCTTGAAACCAATTCTATTTTTTTATACCTATTTGGTTTTTTGAACTTAAAATTGATCAATCCACCAAACTGCGTTCCATATTGCAAAGAAGCAGCACCGCGTATCACTTGTATTTCCTCCAACGCTTCTGGAGGTGGCGTATAATAACTTTCAGGATAACCCAAAACATCGGCAGAAATATCATAACCGTTTTGCCGCGTATTAAAGTTTTGCGTGCGATTAGGATCTAAACCTCGTCCTCCAATATTTAACTGTAAACCTGCATCTCCATTATCATAAATATTTAAACCTACTACTTGGCTATAAATTTGTCTAGCATTATTAGCGGCAAGGTTTCCTGTAACTTTATCTAAGAGAACAACTTCGGTTTTTTTACCTGCATAAATAGCGGTTCCTTCAACGGGTTTTAAATTCCGTAAAGCAAAAATTCTTTCTTTTCGTTGAATGATAACTACTTCAGATAACTCTTCAGAAAGTTCTGTCAAAACAAAAGTTTTTTCAACATCTTCACTAAGACTAAGCTGCGTTTCATACACTTCAAAAGATTCTGCAAAAATTACGAAAGTATAGGTACCCTCTTTTAAATTATCGAAACTAAATTCTCCGTTGGCATTGGTTTTTTCTACAGCACCTGTCAATACGTGAAACACTTCTGCTTCTGGTATATTTTTTCCCGTCGTAGCGGAAGTTACCCTTCCTTTAAAACTAAATTGCGCATGTAAAGAAACGCTTAGCAAAAAGAAAAGTGCGATAAAATTAAAGACCTTTAATCTGATCATAAAAAGGAAGTATAAATGTTTTAGGAATAAATGATTCCTTTATTTGTAATAAATCTACAGTCGGGTCTATATAAGGCTGACTCCTACGCCCATTCAATGCCACATAACTTTCTACATAAACCTCTACATTTTTATGACCTTGTTTCTCAAAATGACTCCCCAGAAAATGCGCATATTCTAATATAAAATCGGGTTGAAAAGACATTTGTTTTTCTTGGTATGGCGTTAAAAAATCTGAATTATCAACATAAAAACGCTTTTGTGTCTGAGCATCTACAATTTTAAATTGCGCATAACCCGCTTTCTCCATAAGCATAACCCGCCAAGAAAACCTAAAACCTTCTTCTGTCCAAAATAACTCATTAGGATAAGCTAAGTAACGCCACGGCAAAAATAGCTGAATTGTAAAAAACAAAACAAGTACAAATGTTAATAAGCTATTTTTTTTTGCGGAAAAAACTAAAGTTTTATGGTTTTGAAAACGATGGTAAGAGATTTTAAAAACTTTACTAATGATTTTAAGAATTTGCCGATGCACTTTAGCATCAAAAAAAATCGTAGCGCTCACAATCATAATGAAGGGAAACATACCAATAGGAAACAATACCCGCGTCAATACATGAAAAACGATGACCATAAAAAAGGCGACTTTTCGAGTAGGACGATAGAGTAATAAAAAAGGAATGCTTAAATCGTACATCATCCCCAACCAACTAAACCCATAATGCACCCAAGTTTGTTGTAAAAAATCTCCTAACAGAGGTATATCATATTTTGAAGGTAACCAAATCTTTAAAGGCATGGCCTCCAAAAGCCAATCAGAATTAAGCTTAGCTAAACCTGCATACACATACACAATACTCATTAAAAGCTGAATACTGTGAATACACCACTTGGGTATTTTTTGATACGCTTTACGCGGATTTAAATAAGCATCTATAGAATAATGAGCTGAAGCCGGTAAGAAAATCATTAAAAAACTAAGAATACTTATAAAGTAATAATGGTTAAGATAAGTCGTCTTATCCATCAGTTCTATATACGTAAAACTTAAAAAGAATATAAGTATAGACCATTTATAACGATAGCCTATCATAATGGCAATAGCAGAAATTAGTGCTATTAAAAAAATAAAATAAGTATAAATCCCTAAAGGCTTCACCCATTCAAACCCGTAATAAGAAAAGAAAAATTTAGGTTGCACGTAAAGCTTATCTATCCAACCATTTGCCCAAAACCGAACGATACTTAAGCTCATCATTAAACCAAAAAAAATACGGAATACTGCTAAAGGAGCTGCATCCGTATTTTTTTTAAAATAATGTTTAATCTTAATTAACATCTATTTTTTTTTCTATAGATTAATCTCCATCGGTATCTACATAATCTACGCTTATTGAAAGTGCTTGCAACATATCTATTTTTAATAAAATAACATTGGCTTGCATACTATCATATGCAGTAAGCATTTTAGAATTGTTATTTTCAACTTCTTGTAATAAATTATCATTCAGTAAACCAATTTTAGAAGCGCTATCTTCATATTGATTAAGAATTAAAGTCGATAAATCTTCTCCCTCTTTAATTGAATTTAGATAATCCAAATAAGATTCAAAACTCAAGCCCGTAGTACTCTGATCAAAAGATAATCCTTTAAAAAAGTTTTTACTTGAATTAAGAGATTTTTCTAACAAACTTTTTGAAAATGAAGGTTGGTAATAAGACTCAATGGTTTGAGGCTCTACATTACCCGAAAACACTCCAGCAGGAATACCCACTTTTCCGCTACGGATAAATTTTTCAAAATGAATGATAAAATCATTTGCTAACATATCTACAGATCCTGTTGAAGAAGAACTGGTGTTCGCTACAAAATTATCTCTATATTCGTTATTCCAATCATTAAGAATAAGAGTACTTAAATCTTTTATACGTTTACTTACTAAACCTAAATAAGTTTTATAACCATTAGCAAAATTACCTGTGCTATAAGTTTCAATAATACTATTGTCATTATCGGCTACACCGTATAAAAAATAATCTAAAGCAGGAAAACCTTGTGCCGCTCTGCTTGAAGGTAATTCTAAATTAGGAGTTTCATAATTTTCTATAAGTTTTGTAATCGCAATGGCATTGGTAGGATATGTATTTACAAAGCCTCTAAACCCAATAGTTTCAGCTGGGCCAATTTCAAATATAGATATGGTTTGAAAATCTAAATAAGCTTTTTGATAATCTTCACGAAGCTGAACTAAATTTGCTTCATTAGGAGTTTCTATAAACGTCTGGGTACTTGCATCTAAAGCAGTAGAAGAAGCTACAAAATTAGTATAAGCAGGTACAATTATATGATCTGCCCAATGTGTGAGCATTTCTTTTCTATCAAAAGCATCATCGCCAGCAGTAGTAGAGGATGAATCATCATCGCTACAGCTCACTACAAATAAACTAAGGGAAATAAATAATAAAATTAACTTTTTCATATTCTTAAAATTACAACAAGGCCTTTCGCAAAAGACCTTGTTATTTGAATTCTAACTGATTAGCTTAATCAACTTGACTTACAGAAATACTGTATGCATTTGCAATAGCTTCAGAAACTTCATCTAACTTTTCTGCAGAAACAGACCAAAATCCGTTACCTTCCAACAATTCGTTTTTATAAGTTTCTAATTCTGATGCACTCATATAAGGTGCTTCAGTATCTGGATTTTGAGAAAAACGTATGCTGTACATAAATCCTAATCCTTCAGATAACTCATGAAAAGCAGCTCCCATTTCACCAGCAGCAATAGATTCTTTTCCTGCTTGGAAATAGTGAATTGCTCTTACCGCAAAAATTAAAGAGATGTTTTCTTTAATAATGTCAGCTTGTGCATCTCTTACCTCATAATTACCTACAGTAATTGCCGCTCTTCCTTTTTTAAATGCATCAAAAGTTGCTTGCGCTACATTTTCAAAATCATCATCGGCAGCAACTTGTCTTATATAGTTGAATAAAAATTTATCTGAATTATTTTCTAATACGCTCATAGGGTTAGAAGTTGATATACTTGTATCTCCATATAAGTATCCATAAGCTTCATCCCATTTATGCTCCATAGTAGTATATGATTTCCCTTCTTCGGTAACTCCGTTCTCGTTGTTGACAATATTATCTCCTTCATCTAAAACAGCTGGCGATAAATAATTGTTTAACATTTGGTCTGCTAATAAAGCTCCCATTAAACTTTTAGCATACATTTGATTGTATTCTAATCCTTTTGCACTTACATACCTAGTCTTATCACCTTGTGCAATTTGTCCAGCAACTCCTGCGGTTGCCCCTACATTTTGATTAGCTAGAACCTCATCAAATTGAGCATTCATCCAAGATTCAAAATCTTCTTTTACAGCTGCAGAACCAGTTGAATTTAATGAAAAATAATCGTTAGAAGCTGCAACTTTACTTTTTATACTTTTTGAAGAACTGTTTAAATCTCCTTCAGAAAATGGTGCGTTTTCATTTGAAAACATATTTGTTAAACGATCGGCCGTTAAATTATCAAAGTCTGTAAAAGCATCACTTAATTCTTTTGCCATTAAAATTCTAGTTGTTTGACCACCATAACTTACAGTAGAAACACCTTCTCTTTCAAATTCATAATTGGCAGGAACGTTTATTTGATCTTCTCCTCCGATAATATTATTATCGTCATCACTAGAACAAGAGGTAAAAAATATAGTAGTACAAATTAACGCGGGGATAAAAATTTTCTTCATTATACCTTTATTTAGATTTTTTAAAAATAATTTTAATTCGGCTGCAAAAATATATTATTTAAGTCTGCAAACAAATTTTATTTATATTTAATTTAAATAAGATTAATGATAAAGATTAAAAATTTTGGTAGCTTCATTATAAGAAGATTCAAAACTACCCATTTTTACATTAGAATCTGCTTTAGCCGCATTAAAGTAGCTTAGCATTTTTTCGGTAGGCATATTTCCAGTTAAGTCATCTTTAGCCATAGGACATCCACCAAAACCTTGTATAGCTCCGTCAAATCTCTCACACCCAGCTTTGTAAGCTGCGTCTATTTTTTCGTGCCAGGAAGTTGGTGTAGTATGCAGGTGCGCTCCAAATTCAATATTTGGATAGGCAGGAATCAAATTAGAAAAAAGATAATCTATAGTTTCTGCATCTGAAGTCCCCACAGTATCCGATAAGGATAAAATATTTACACCATAAGAAGATAAACGCTGTGTCCACTCTCCTACAATTTCTACACTCCAAGGATCCCCATAAGGATTTCCAAATCCCATAGATAAATAAGCTACTACTTGTTTCCCGTGTTTATGGGCAATGTTTAAAATCTCTCGTAAGGTCTCTACAGATTGTTCTATGGTTTTATGCGTATTTCGCATTTGAAAGTTTTCTGATATAGAGAAAGGATAACCTAAATAATCTATTTCTGGATGTTGTACGGCATCTTGTGCACCACGAACATTAGCTACAATAGACAATAATTTGCTACTGGTTTTTGATAAATCTAAATTTGCCAATACCTCTTTGGTATCTACCATTTGCGGGATGGCTTTGGGAGATACAAAACTTCCAAAATCTATGGTATCAAAACCACAACGTAGCAAAGACTGAATGTATTGAATTTTTTTTTCAGTAGGTATAAAGTCCTTAATACCTTGCATGGCATCTCTAGGACATTCTATTAGCTTAATCTTGTTCATAGCTCAAAGATACTCATTAGCTTTAAAATATATAAGTATTATAGGCTTAGATGCAGATAAAAATTGCAATACCTATAAATACAACTATTTGCAACCATTTTAAAAAAGCTCCAGAATTTGGGTGTCTTTCTATATAGGTTTTTAACGAGCCCGCAAGCATAGCTATGCTTCCAAAAACAAGAAAAGAAACAGCGATAAACACTCCTCCTAAAATGAAAAACTGAAGCGTTTCTGATAAGGTTTCAGAAAATAAAAATCCAGGAAATAAAGCTAAAAAAAATAAGGAAACTTTAGGATTGAGTACATTCATCATAAAGCCTTGACGGAATAATTTTGTCACGGGCTTAGCTGGTATATTTTCAGTATTAAAATCTATCTCATCAGAAGATTTATATACTTTAAAAGCTAGGTATAATAAATAGGCAGCTCCAAAAAATTTAAGTAAAGTAAATAAAATTTCATTTTTTGCTATAAATAATGAAACTCCAAAAGCGACGAGAGAGGTGTGAACTAAGCAGCCCGCCATTAAACCTAATACCACTGCCAAGGCGTACTTTTTACCAAAGCGAATACTTTGTACTAGTACAAAAATATTATCGGGCCCTGGTGAAATTGCCAAAGCAAAAACAGCTACCACAAACGATATGAGAATTTCTATATTCAAGCGTTTTCTTTCAAAATCGCTTGATTAATTTCTTTAATCAATTGAGGACCTTCATATATAAACCCTGTGTAGAGTTGTACCAAGCTTGCTCCCGCCTGTAGTTTTTCTAAAGCATCTTGAGCAGAATGAATTCCTCCTACTCCAATAATAGGAAAAGCCTGATTACTTTTTTCAGATAAAAATCGAATTACTTCTGTAGAACGAGAAGTTAATGGCTTCCCACTTAAACCTCCCATTTCTTCTTTATGCTCAGATTCTAAACCTTCTCTAGAAATTGTTGTATTGGTAGCGATGACTCCAGCAATTTTAGTGGTATTTACAATCTCAATAATATCTAAAAGTTGATCATCAGTTAAATCTGGTGCTATTTTTAGTAAAATGGGCTTTCTGTTTTCCTTTTCCGCGTTAAGCGATTGCAAAGTATTTAACAATCTAGTAAGAGGCTCTTTATCTTGTAGCGCTCTTAAATTTGGGGTGTTAGGAGAACTCACATTGACTACAAAATAATCTACGTAAGGAAATAAGGCTTCAAAGCAAATTTTATAATCATCAACTGCATTTTCGTTTGGAGTAATTTTGTTCTTCCCAATATTTCCTCCAATTAAAACCTCGTGATTATTCTTTTTTAGTCTTTTAACCGCAGCTTCAACTCCTTCATTATTAAATCCCATTCTATTAATAATCGCCTGATCTTCTTTTAGACGGAATAATCTTTGCTTAGGGTTTCCGCCTTGAGCTTTAGGAGTTACCGTTCCTATCTCTATAAAACCAAATCCTAATTGACTTAATTCTTTGTAAAGTTTAGCATCTTTATCAAAGCCTGCTGCTAAGCCTACCGGGTTTTTAAAGTTAAGTCCGAATACATTTCTCTCTAATTTTTTATCCTCAACTAAATAGGTTTTCGCTAAAGCGGAAGAAACTCCAGGAATTTTTAAGCTGTTTTTTAGAGTTGAAAAAGTAAAGTGATGAACCTTTTCTGGATCAAACTTAAATAAAATCGGACGAATAATAGACTTATACATAATGGGAAAGTTTTGGCAAAAATACTTTATTTTAAAAAATCTAAAAGCATATTCTTAAAAGTCTTTGTACTCCCCTAACGATTAATTATTTTTACCAAAAAAGTAAACCATGATAGAAAAACAACTTATTATAAATCGCTTTGTAAGTTACGTAACTGTAGATACCGAAAGTGACCCAGAAAGCAGTACCACACCAAGCACCAACAAACAATGGGATTTAGCAAAGCAATTAACTGAAGAGTTAAAAGCTATAGGAATGAGCGATGTAAATATAGATGATAATGCTTATGTTATGGCTACTCTACCTAGTAATGTAGATCACGAAGTACCTGCCATAGGGTTTGTTTCTCATTTTGATACCTCACCAGATTTCACCGGAGCGAATATAAAACCTCAGATTGTAGAGAATTATGATGGGAAAGATATTATCTTAAATGAAGAGGAAGGGATCATTCTTTCTCCAGATTATTTTGAAGATCTATTGCAATATAAAGGGCAGACGCTTATCACCACCGACGGAACTACATTGTTAGGAGCAGATGATAAAGCAGGAATCACAGAAATTATGTCTGCGATGGAATATCTAATTCAACATCCAGAAATAAAACACGGTCCTATAAAAGTTTGTTTTACACCAGATGAAGAAATTGGAAGGGGAGCACATAAATTTGATGTTGCCAAATTTGGTGCAGAATGGGCCTATACCATGGATGGAAGTCAAATTGGTGAGTTAGAATATGAAAATTTTAACGCTGCAGGAGCAAAAATAAAAGTAAAAGGAAAGATCGTTCACCCTGGCTATGCGAAGGGAAAAATGGTAAATAGCATGTATATTGCTCAAGATTTTATCAATTCCCTACCTCGCCTTGAGACTCCAGAACATACCGAAGGAACTCAAGGTTTTTTCCATTTAACAGAAATTAATGGTAAAGTAGAAGAAACCAAATTGAACTACATTATTAGAGATCACGACAAAATTCACTTTGAAGCTCGAAAAAAAATGATGTTAGATCTAGTAAGCGAAATTAACTCTCAGCATGATAAAGAAGTTATTGAAATAGAAATCAAAGATCAATACTTTAATATGCGTGAAAAACTAGAGCCTGTAATGCATATTGTAGATATTGCAGAAGAAGCGATGAGAGAGGTGAACATTGAACCTTTAATTAAACCAATTAGAGGCGGCACCGATGGTTCTCAACTTTCTTTTATGGGGCTACCTTGTCCTAATATATTTGCTGGAGGTCATAATTTTCATGGAAGGTACGAATATGTTCCTGTAGAAAGTATGATTAAAGCTACAGAAGTTATTGTTAAAGTAGCTGAACTTACAGCGAAAAAATACCAAGCTTAGATAAAGCTATTAATTACTCAAAAGCTCAAGTTTTACTTGGGCTTTTTTTTATACCTTTTTATCTTAAATAATTAATTACCAATAAATCTAAAAAAAATGCCAGTTAAGAATTTTGAAGACTATATAGAAAAACACCCCCAATGGGAACATGAACTTATACAACTTAGAGAAGTCATTTTGTCAACAGACTTAAAGGAAACCATTAAATGGGGAGCTCCTACATACACCTTAAACAATAAAAATGTAGTAAGTCTCGGTGGTTTTAAAAATCACTATGCACTATGGTTTTTTAACGGAGCCTTATTGAAAAAGAATACCAGTTTGTTGGTAAATGCTCAAGAAGGAAAAACAAAAGCCCTCAGGCAAATTAGATTTACCAAGGAAGATAAAATTGACTCTCCTACGCTAAAAACTTATATAGAGGAAGCAATCGAATTACAAAAAGAGGGTAAGTCTGTCCCTATTCAAAAAAATAAGGAATTACTTATCCCCACAGAGTTAACTCAATATTTTCAAAAAAACCCTGAAATGGAAACTTCATTTCACAACCTAACAAAAGGCAAACAAAGAGAGTATGCTGATTATATAAGGGAAGCCAAAAGATCAAATACAAAAGATAAACGATTAGAAAAAATTAAACCTATGATCATAAATCAGGTGGGTTTATATAATAAGTATAAATAAAAAAAGGATTCCGTTAAGGAATCCTTTTTATTTTATTATCTAAATAGTAGAATTAATTTTCTTTTGGAGTAGTTGTATTTAATTGCTTACTCAACTCCGATGATATAGAAGATCTTTCAAAAGTGATTTTTCCTGCACCCGTTTCTATAATTACAGTATTTAGTTTTTCACTAAAATCTACAATTTTACCGTGCATTCCACTCTTGGTAATAACTCTATCACCTTTTTTTAAATTTTCAGAAAAATTCTTTTCTTCCTTTTGACGCTTTTGCTGCGGTCTAATCATAAAGAAGTAAAATATGATTATAATCGCAATAAAAGGTAAAAAACTGGTTAAGTTTTCCATTAAAAAAAATTAGTGGTTATGTCCTTCGTGTCCTGGCTGTACTGCTGTATTATTAACAGGATTTCCAGTTGCTGCACCACCTGCTTTAGGAGTTACGAAAGCTTTAATTTTGATAGTTTCTTGACCAGACTCTGTGTTAGCAGTAATTCTAACAGTCTTCATTTGGTTATTAGGCTTACCATTAGAGTTAAACTTAACTACCATCTCTCCTTTTTCACCTGGAGCGATTGGTTCTTTAGACCAAGTAGGAACAGTACAACCACAGCTTCCTTTTGCATTAGAAACAACTAAAGGCGCATCTCCGGTATTTTCAAATGTAAACGTATGCTCTACAACATCTCCTTCATTGATAGTTCCAAAATCATGCATGTCTTCTTCAAACTTCATTGCTGGAGCTCCAGAAGTGTTAGCATCACGTTCAGCAACTTCTTTCTCGTTTTCTGCATTTACCTTATCTGCTGCATTTTCTTTACATGATGTAAAAACCATTGCCGCTACAGCAGCTAACATTAAAAATCCTTTTTTCATTTTAACTTATTTTAATTGTTTGTAATTGATTTTTCAAGTGCTAAAAATAATAAAATTTAATGGATTACATTAATCCGCGACCAATTTTATTGATTTTTTCTGAACTTTTATACTCCTTAGATAACTTATCTAAAATTCCATTAATAAACACGCTACTTTTTGGAGTACTATACTCTTTTGCAATCTCCAAATATTCATTAATAGTAACCTTGACAGGAATCGAAGGAAACTTCATAAATTCACAAATTGCCATTTTAAGCAATATGCTATCTACGCCAGCTATTCTATCTTTATCCCAATTAGGAGTTTTTTCTTGAATATCTTCTACGTAAGCTTCTTGATTTAAAAGTGTTTTTCTAAACAATTCTATTGCAAATTCCTCATCCTCCCTATTCTTAAATAGTTTAGGGACTTTTACCTCTGGATTGGCTTCCTTTTCTTTTTTCAAAAACTTAAGGATGCTGGTATTAACAATAGGTAAATCATCCAACCAAGTCAGTTTTTTATCTTCTAAGTAATCATAAAGCTTATCATTAGGAGCTATGATTTCCTTAAATATAGTTATGATAAATTCTTTATCTTCTTGAAACGAAGATAGGTCTGATGTTAAGTAATCTTTATAAGTTTCGCTTTGTTTTACTTCCTCCCAAATAATATTCACATATTCGTCATCCTGTTGCCAATTGGTCAATTTTTTATCATCCAATAACTCACTAAGATTTTCGCTATGTTCAATCTTGTAAATTAATTTATTCTGAATGAATTTAAGATTAGGATTTTTATCCTCATTTGTAGCAAGATGTTTCTTCTGTGATTTCTCTAAGTAATCTTGAGCTTTATTTTTTACTTGAACCAGTAAATCTAAGTTGAGTAAAAATAAATCATACATTTCTCCCATACTCTTCTGAAGAAATTTTTGCTCAGCAATTAAGTTATCGTTAGCCGATTGTGTAAATGCGTACATAGACTGCATTACTTTTACTCGAATATGTCTTCTTGTTAACATAGCGTATTTTAAAGAACTTTAAATTAAAAAAGGGCGAAATAGTTATTTCGCCCTGCAAAAATATAATTAAATTATGTTTTTCTAATGCTTACTGCTTCTTTTCTGCTTTTCTTTTTTCAATTCTATCTTGAGCAACTTTTAAAGCAGATTGATGCGTAGTGATTTGATTCGCTTCCGCAGAATTTAAAATCTCTAAAGTAGTATGGTAGATATTTTCAGTTTTACGCATAATCTCTGGCTTATCATAACCTTCTAATTCTGCATAAACATTAATAATCCCTCCTGCATTGATTAAGAAGTCTGGAGCGTAAACGATACCTTTTTCTTGTAGCATTTTTCCATGAACTTTTTCATCGGCTAATTGATTGTTCGCTGCTCCTGCAACAATATCAACATTTAACTTATGAATAGTCTCATCATTTACCGTAGCTCCTAAAGCACAAGGTGCATAAATATCCACATCGGCAGTATATAAATCTTCGCCTCCAAAAATCACAGCTCCATATTTATCTCTTATTTGCTCTAAACGCTCTTGGTTAATATCTGCAATAAGTACTTCTCCTCCCTCTTCAGCAATGTATTTAACTAAAGTTTCTCCTACATGTCCAATCCCTTGTACCAATACTTTTTTACCAGCTAAAGAATCTTTTCCATATTTATATTTTGCTGCAGCCTTCATTCCCATATACACACCGTAAGCAGTAATTGGAGAAGGGTTTCCAGAACCTCCTAAATGTTCAGAAATACCTGTTACGTGTTTAGTTACCTCTCTTACCGTGTCCATATCGGCAGTATCCATCCCTACATCTTCCGCAGTAATATATTTTCCACCTAATGAATCTACATACTCTCCAAACTTCCTCATTAATTCAGGTGTTTTTTGAGTTTTAGCATCTCCTATAATAACCGCTTTTCCTCCTCCAAGGTTTAAACCAGTCACTGCACTTTTAAAGGTCATCCCGCGAGATAATCTCAACACATCATTTAATGCTTCCCATTCACTAGCATAATCCCACATTCGAGTTCCTCCTAAAGCAGGTCCTAAAGTTGTATTATGTATTCCTATTATTGCTTTTAAACCTGTATCTTTGTCGTTACAAAAAACAACTTGTTCATGTTCATCAAAAGAAAGTTGCCCAAATACTGGCGCTACTTTTTTTAATTCGTTTGCTTTTAAAATTTCAGCGTTCATAGGTAAAACTTTTTAATTTATGTATTTCTTAATATCGAACCGCAAAAGTAAACATTGTTTGAAAGATAATGAACGATCTTGGTGTTAAATTGAATAATCATCAATAAATATTTACTGATTTAGTTTTATGAAAGAACTTCAGCATATCAATAAGTACTTCGCAAAATATAAAGGACGCTTATTTTTAGGACTCATAATTACCATAGCTGCACGAATTTTTGCTTTATATGTTCCCCAGTTTATTGGAGACTCTACCCACGTCATCGAACAATACATCAATGATGAAATTACCGATGCTAGCTATGTAAAATCTACCTTAATCGATAATATACTTATCATTTTAGGAGCTACTTTAATTTCAGCATTTCTAACTTTCTTAATGCGACAAACTTTTATCGTAGTTTCTAGACACATTGAATTTGATCTTAAAAATGAAGTATATCGCCAATACCAAGCCCTGTCTTTAAATTTTTATAAGAAAAACAGAACAGGAGACTTAATGAACCGTATAAGTGATGATGTTTCTAAAGTAAGAATGTATACGGGACCTGCTTTAATGTATAGCGCTACAACCATTACCTTATTTGTGGTGGTTCTGGCTTATATGATAAGTACAGCTCCTATGTTAACTCTTTATACCGTTGCTCCCTTACCTTTTTTATCTTTTGCGATTTACAAATTAAGTCGGGAAATCAACAAAAAAAGTACTATCGTTCAGCAGTACCTATCTAAGCTTAATACTTATACTCAAGAAAGCTTTAGCGGAATTACAGTGATTAAATCCTACGGTTTAGAACAGCAAATTAATAAAGAGTTTGTTGAACTCTCCAATATGAATAAAGAAAAGAACATTGACCTTGTAAAAGTGCAAGCTTTTTTCTTTCCCTTAATGGTTTTGCTTATCGGAATCAGTAATATTTTGGTAATTTACATTGGAGGTAAACAAGTCATTAGCGGTGAAATTGACAATTTTGGAATTATTGTTGAATTTCTCTTATATGTGAATATGCTTACTTGGCCAGTAGCTACCGTAGGCTGGGTGGCCGATATGGTTCAACGTGCAGAAGCTTCACAAAAAAGAATTAATGAGTTTCTAAGTGAAAAACCCGAAATCAACAATCATTCTGATGAAGAAACAGAAATTAATGGAGATATCGAATTTAAAAACATCACTTTTACTTACGAAGACACAGGTATAACAGCCTTAAAAAATGTTTCTTTCAATATTCATCCTGGAGAAACCTTAGCTATTATAGGAAAAACAGGTTCGGGCAAATCTACTATTCTAGAACTTATAAGCAGACTCTACGATGTCCAAAACGGAGAATTATTAATTGATAAAAAAGAGATAAAGCAGCTCCATTTATCTAGCTTAAGAAAAGCTATAGGTTATGTACCTCAAGATGCATTTTTGTTTAGCGACTCTATAAAAAACAATATTAAATTTGGTAAAAACGATGCCTCGGAAGAAGAAGTTATGACCGCAGCTAAAAATGCCGCCGTTCATAAAAACATTACCAACTTCTCCAAAGGTTACGATACTGTTTTAGGAGAAAGAGGAATCACTCTTTCTGGCGGACAAAAACAAAGGGTTTCTATTGCACGAGCTATTATTCAAGACCCTCAAATTCTATTATTTGATGATTGTCTCTCTGCTGTAGATACGGAGACGGAAGAAGAAATTCTTAATAACCTACACGCCATCTCCAGCAAGAAAACTACAGTAATTGTAAGTCACAGAGTCTCTTCTGCTAAAAATGCAGACAAAATCATTGTCTTAGAAGATGGAGAAATTTTACAACAAGGTACTCACAATCAACTTATCACTAAAGAAGGCTATTACAAAGAGCTTTATTTAAAGCAACTGAGTGAAAAAGAAAATTGATTTTTCTTGCTATATGTTAATATTTTTATGATTTTTGACAGCAACTAAAAATAAACACTAATATTTTTGACTATGAGCGACAACGGAACGATGCAGAAAGAAGAAATATTTTCTAAAGTTTTAAGAGCTGGAAGACGTACGTATTTCTTTGATGTAAGAGCGACTAAAGCTGATGATTACTATTTAACCATTACAGAAAGTAAAAAATTCACTAACGATGATGGTTCATTTTTCTACAAAAAGCACAAAATCTACTTATATAAAGAGGATTTTGAAGGTTTTGAAGAGATTTTAAAAGAAATGACAAATTACATCATCAATGAAAAAGGAGAAGAAGTAATTAGTGAACGTCACCAAAAAGATTTCAAAAAAGAATACGAAACCACCGAAGATATTTCCTCTAATGGAACTTCTACAGGTGATTTCACTGATGTAAGTTTTGATGATATTTAATCATTAAAGAAAAAATATTTAAAGCTCGTCTTCTTCAAGACGAGCTTTTTGTTTTCTATCCTATTCTCAAACCATTTGCAATTTGAGCTTCGGGCTGTATTAAAGTAATATCATCTCCATCAACTGCTCCCAACACTAAACATTCGCTCATAAAATTGGCGATTTGTTTTTTAGGAAAATTAACCACCGCGATGGTTTGATTACCTAATAAATCTTCTTTTGTGTAACGTTTAGTAATTTGAGCCGAAGTTTTTCTAATCCCAATTTTTGCTCCAAAATCTATTTTAAGTTGGTAGGCTGGTTTTCTAGCTTTAGGAAAATCGTTTACCTCTATAATAGTACCCACACGCATATCTACTTTTTCAAAATCACTCCAAGTTATTTCTTTCATCTTTTTTAAGTTTTGCATTAGGGATCGCTGCGGCATCTTTCTTTCTAGCTTTTTTTTGCGAGATAGAAAATACAGCGGAAAGCCCGACCTGCTTTTTTTTAAGCAGGAATGCCCAAATAGTTTTAATTTTTATTAAATTTAAAATTAAAGAAAAGATATGAAACTAGAGTCTTCTCAAATAAAATTAGGTGAAAAAGCACCCGATTTTTCTCTCTTAGATGCCAGCACCAATAACCTCTATAGCTTAGCCGATATACAGGGAGAAAAAGGAACGGTCATCATGTTTATTTGTAACCACTGTCCGTTCGTAAAACATGTGGCAGATGAATTGGTAAGACTAGCTAATGATTACCGAGTTTTAGGTTTTGGTTTTGTAGCGATTTCTAGTAACGACGCCAAACAATATCCAGCAGATGGCTTAGAACATATGTGGTTATTCGCCAGAAAACATCATTTTACATTTCCATATCTGTATGATGAAAGCCAGCGTGTAGCAAAAAAATATGAGGCGGTTTGTACCCCAGATTTTTATGTCTATAACGCTTCCGCGGAATTGGTTTATCACGGACAGCTCGATGATTCTAGACCCCAAAATGGTATTGCTGTCAATGGAAGAAGTGTGCGAGAAGTATTAGATGCTCTTTTTAATAGCAGACCTATACCTCAGCTTCAAAAGCCTAGTGTAGGCTGTAGTATAAAATGGAAATAAAAAAGCTACTCTAGAAGAATAGCTTTTTTAATAAGGTAATTGTATTTTAAATAGTGAATTAAGCTTTCACCAACTCTACATCAAAGATTAAAGTTGCATTTGGAGGAATTACACCACCAGCTCCTTGCGCTCCATATCCTAAATGAGACGGAATTACAAACGTAGCTTTATCTCCTTCGTTTAATAACATCACACCTTCATCCCATCCTGCGATTACATGACCCATTCCTACTGGAAATTGTATTGGCTGATTTCTTTTAAAAGATGAATCAAATACAGTTCCGTCGGTTAACATACCTTTATAATGTACAGAAACGTTGCTTCCTTTATTTGGTTTTGATCCTTTACCTTCTTGCGTAATTTTATAATGTAAGCCGCTATCGGTTTTTGTCATCCCTTCGGTTAGTGACTTCATTTTTTCTTCTTCTTGTTTTTTCGCTTCAGCTTCTCTTTCTGCCTTAGAAGCATTAAATTTTTCAAAAGCAGCTTTTGCGTCAAAGCTCTCAGCTTCTTCCCCTACTCTTTCTATACTTAATTTTTCAATTTTATCTCCCTGCTGAATTTTATCTACAATTTCTTTTCCTTCTACTACTTTCCCAAAAACAGTATGTTTACCGTCTAACCAAGGCGTAGGTACGTGAGTGATAAAAAACTGACTTCCGTTAGTTCCTGGTCCTGCATTTGCCATAGATAAAATCCCTGGCTCATCATGTTTTAGATCTGCGTGAATTTCATCCTCAAATTGGTAACCAGGTCCTCCTGCTCCGCTACCTTTAGGATCTCCTCCTTGAATCATAAAATCTTCTATCACACGGTGAAATTTAAGTCCGTCGTAATACGGTGTTCCTTCCGCTTTAGCGTCATTTTTGATTTTTCCTTCAGCAAGTCCCACAAAATTCCCCACAGTACCGGGAGTTTTATCATGGGTTAATTTGACTAAGATGTCTCCTTTATTGGTCGTAAATTTAGCGTATAATCCGTTTTCCATAGTAATTGTTTTATTAAAAGTGCAAAGATAAGTTGTTCTTAGGGCTTTTCCTAAAAAGAAAAACCTGACTTCTAAAACTATTAGAAATCAGGTTTTTGTATTCAATATTATTTTTTCTAGTTGGCTACTTCGCTCATAAATTTAATGCGATACAAACGTAGATCTTCATCTTCGTAATCGCCATCAAATTCTTCCATAGCCTCCTCGATACCATCAGTTTCAGCTTCTAAAAAGTAATCGTGTAATTCTTCTTGTTGTTCTTCATCAAAAAGTTCGTCTATCCAATACGAAATATTTAGTTTGGTACCACTATAAACAATGGCTTCAACTTCTTTTATAAAGTTTTTCATTTCCATACCCTTAGAAGAAGCGATATCGGGTAAAGGAAGTTTTCTATCCACATTTTGAATGATGTATAGTTTTAATCCGCTGTTAGCTCCAGTAGATTTAACAATCATATCATCTGGACGAAGAATATCATTTTCTTCAACATAATTAGAGATAAGCTGAATGAATTCTTTACCGAATTTTTTAGCTTTCCCATCTCCTACCCCATGAATATTACTCAATTCTGCTAATGTAATAGGGTATTTTGTAGCCATATCTTCTAAAGAAGGATCTTGAAAAACCACAAATGGTGGAACTTCTTTTTTCTTAGCTACTTTTTTTCTTAAATCTTTAAGCATCTTCATGAGTCGCTCATCTGTCGCTCCTCCAGATTTTGTGGAGATTATATTTTTAGTATCGGTTTGACTATCGTAACTATGATCTTCTGTCATCATAAAAGAGACAGGATTTTTAATATACTCTTTTCCTTTTTCGGTGATTTTTACAACCCCGTAGGTTTCTATATCTTTTTTCAGGTAACCCGCAACTAATGCTTGGCGGATTAGAGCCATCCAAAAAGGGGCTTGTTTATATTTTCCTTTTCCGAAAAGAGCAATCTCATCTGTTTTATGTGATTTTATGAGCGCATTTGATTTTCCGATAAGGGTATTGACTACTTCCTTAGATTTGTAGAGTTGGTTGGTCGTTTTTACAGTTTTTAAGAGTAATTCTACCTCAGGTTGAGCTTCAATTTGCTTTTTAGGATTCTGAACGTTATCATCCATATCTACACCATCTTCTTTTCCGCCGTTAAATTCTTCGCCGAAATAATGAAGTATAAATTTTCTACGCGACATCGATGTCTCTGCATAAGCCACTACTTCTTGCAATAACGCATGACCTATTTCTTGTTCGGCCACGGGTTTACCGCTCATAAATTTCTCGAGTTTCTCAATGTCTTTATAAGCGTAAAAAGCTAAACAATGTCCTTCGCCTCCATCTCGTCCTGCTCTACCGGTCTCTTGGTAATAGCTTTCTATACTTTTTGGAATATCGTGATGGATCACAAAACGAACATCGGGTTTATCGATTCCCATCCCAAAAGCAATGGTTGCCACTACGACATCTACATCTTCCATTAAGAACATGTCTTGATGCTTGGCTCTAGTTTTAGCGTCTAAACCTGCATGATAGGGAACGGCCGAAACTCCATTTACTTGTAAGGTCTGTGCCAATTCTTCTACTTTTTTCCGACTTAAACAGTAGACAATCCCGCTTTTTCCTTCATTTTGCTTCACAAAACGAATGATATCGGCATCTACATTGGCTGTTTTTGGCCTTACTTCATAGTAAAGATTGGGTCTATTAAAGGAAGCTTTAAAAGTATTAGCATCCGTAACTCCTAAATTTTTAAGAATGTCTTCTTGAACTTTAGGGGTTGCTGTGGCAGTAAGCGCGATAATAGGTATATTATCTCCTATTCGCTTTATGATGCTTCTTAAGTTTCTATATTCTGGTCTAAAATCATGACCCCATTCACTAATACAATGCGCTTCGTCTATGGCTAGAAAAGAGATTTTTTCTCCGCGTAAAAACTCCACATTCTCCTCCTTGGTAAGAGATTCGGGCGCTACATAAAGCAATTTAGTGATTCCTTCAGAGATATCTTTCTTAACCTGCTTCACTTCAGTCTTGTTTAAAGAGCTGTTGAGTACATGGGCTATACCGTGTTCGGAAGAAATTCCGCGTAAAGCATCTACTTGATTTTTCATAAGAGCAATTAAAGGAGAAACTACAATAGCAGTACCTTCATTAATCAACGCAGGTAATTGATAACACAACGATTTTCCACCACCCGTAGGCATAATGACAAATGTGTGTTCCTTAGCTACTATACTCTTAATTACTTCTTCTTGTAATCCCTTAAATTGGCTAAAGCCAAAATATTTCTTTAATTCTTGATGTAAATCGATTTCTGACAAACTGATTATTTAATGTTACAATTTTACATACCTTTGTTACACTAAAGATACGTTTTTCTTTAGTACCTACAAATTCAAATTTAAAATTTTAAATGCAAGCATCCAACATACTTTCTGTCGCTAGAGATACAATTTCTAATGAAGCAAAAGCCGTTGAAAAACTTCAAGATTATTTAAATGATGAATTTGCGCATGCGGTTCAACATATCTATAACTCCAAAGGTAGGGTAATTATTACAGGAATTGGCAAAAGTGCTATTATTGCTACCAAAATTGTAGCTACTTTAAACAGTACAGGCACTCCTGCTATTTTTATGCACGCGGCAGATGCTATTCACGGAGACTTAGGAACAATTTTAGAAGATGATACAGTAATATGTATTTCTAAAAGTGGAAACACTCCCGAAATTAAAGTCTTAGTCCCTCTCATTAAGAATTTTAAAAACACCTTGATTGGAATCACAGGAAATAAAGATTCTTTTTTAGGAAAGCAATCTGATTATGTTTTAAATGCGTATATCGATAAAGAAGCATGTCCTAATAACCTTGCTCCTACAACCAGTACGACGGCGCAATTGGTATTAGGTGATGCTCTTGCAGTTTGCTTATTGCACTTAAGGGGTTTTTCTAGCAAAGATTTTGCTAAATATCACCCAGGAGGTGCTTTAGGAAAAAAATTATATTTAAGAATAAGTGATATTACTTCAGAAAATCAAAAGCCACAGGTGACTCCTAACACTTCTATCAATAAAGTAATTATAGAGATTTCAGAAAAAATGCTGGGTGTTACTGCTGTGATTGAAAATGAAGAAATAGTTGGGATCATAACCGATGGTGATATTCGTAGAATGCTCACAAAGAATGAAGATTTTTCTCAGCTAAAAGCTAAAGATATTATGGGAGCTTCTCCCAAAATTATCGATAATCATGCGATGGCGGTAGATGCGATGGATATTTTAGAAGACAACGGTATATCACAATTAATTGCTAAAGACAATAAAGGAAAGTATGCAGGTATTGTACATTTGCACAATCTTATAAAAGAAGGAATTATATAAGCCTATGGCAAAGAGAGAAGTTAAAAACCCTGAAGAAATGTCTTTTCTAGACCATCTAGAAGATTTAAGATGGCATTTAATTAGATCAACCTTAGCTATTGTAATTGCTGGTGCAGTTGCTTTTATCGCTAAAGACTTTATATTCGGAATTCTTTTTGGCCCCAAAGATCCTAATTTTATTACCTATAGAGTGCTATGTAATATCGCTTCTTCTATGGGGATGGATGAAAGTTTTTGTTTTACTGAAATTCCTTTTAGAATACAAAGTAGGCAAATGGCAGGGCAGTTTAGCGCGCATATTTGGACGTCTATTACCGCTGGGTTTATTGTAGCTTTTCCTTATGTACTGTATGAATTTTGGCGTTTTATATCTCCCGCACTACACGCAAATGAAAAGAAAGCTTCTAAAGGTTTTATTTTTATAGCCTCTTTTCTATTCTTTTTAGGAGTGCTTTTTGGTTATTATGTAATTTCCCCATTATCTATTAACTTCTTAGGAACTTATCAAGTGAGTGAAGAGGTTTTTAATGATATTGATTTAAGCAGTTATTTTGGTTTAGTGAGAGCCTCTTCATTAGCTTGTGGGGTAATTTTTGAACTTCCTATCATTATGTTTTTACTGACTAAAATAGGATTGGTAACGCCAGAGATACTTAGGAAATACAGAAAATTTGCCTTGGTAGGTATATTAATTATCTCAGCTTTAATTACTCCTCCAGATATTGCAAGCCAAATTATAGTAGCTATTCCTGTGATGATTTTATATGAAGTGAGCATTTATATCTCTGCTTTTGTGATAAGAAAAGAAAGAAAAAAAGAAAAATCAATTGCTAAAAAATAAGAAATGAGTGATCAAGTAGATGAGTTTAATGCTTATCGCCAAAAGATGAATGATAAGATTCTTGGAGAAAATAATAAGGTGTTAAAAAGAATTTTTAATCTAGACACTAATGCTTTTACGGAAGGTGCTCTAGATAAACAAACAAAAGAATTATTAGGCTTAGTAGCTTCTTTAGTATTGCGTTGTGATGACTGTGTAAAGTATCATCTAGAATCTAGTCACAGTAGCGGAATGTCTAAAGATCAAATTATGGAAACCTTAAGTATTGGTACACTAATTGGTGGTACCATTGTAATTCCACATTTAAGAAGAGCTTACGATTACTGGGAGACCTTAGAAGCTAAAAAAATCCAGTAAAAAAAATTAAAAAATATGAAACTAAGAGCAGATCATCTAATGAAAGCCTATAAAGGCCGAGAGGTTGTAAAAGGCATTTCAGTAGAGGTTAATCAAGGTGAAATTGTTGGTTTATTAGGTCCAAATGGTGCTGGAAAAACCACCTCTTTCTATATGATAGTCGGACTTATTAAACCAAATAGCGGTAATATTTATTTAGATAAAACTGATATTACTAAATACCCCATGTATAAAAGGGCTCAACATGGCATTGGCTATTTAGCACAAGAAGCTTCTGTTTTTAGAAAATTAAGTATTGAAGATAATATCATGAGTGTACTAGAGCTCACTAAGCTTTCTAAAAAGGAACGAGAAGCAAAAATGGAAAGCCTCATCGATGAATTTAGTTTGGGTCATATAAGAACCAATCGAGGTGATTTACTTTCTGGAGGGGAACGTAGAAGAACAGAAATTGCAAGAGCTTTAGCTACAGATCCTAAATTTATTTTATTAGATGAACCCTTTGCGGGTGTAGATCCCGTGGCAGTTGAAGATATTCAACGCATTGTAGCCCAGTTAAAAAATAAAAATATTGGTATTTTAATTACCGACCATAATGTACAAGAAACTCTAGCGATTACCGATAGAACCTATCTTATGTTCGAAGGAAATATTCTTAAACACGGTCAACCCGAAGAATTAGCTTCCGATGAAATGGTTAGAAAAGTATATCTAGGACAGAATTTCGAACTCCGTAAAAAGAGAATTTTCGAGTAAAATTATTTTATCCCGTTTTATAATAATAAAACGGGATTTTTTTTCTTTTCTAAAAGCAATTAAAAATCTATTTTCTAAGGAGTTTTTTACTAAAACTCTTCCCTTGAGAATTTACTTTCACGATATATATACCATCCGCAAGGGAAGACACATTTATAGCAAGAGTATCTGATGAAGAATCAGAATATTTCTTTTCCGAAACTCTATTTCCTACAACATCATAAATTTCAATACTAACTTTATTTCCTAAAAAATTCTCCCCTTTGATATATACCACATCCCCCATAGACGGATTAGGATACAATTGAAAATTACTTACCCAATGATCGCTTGTAGCATCTAAACTATTTTCATCAAACACAATTTTAAATCGGTTGGGATCAATGCTAGCAGGTAAATTCTCATCTACCGAAAATGACACCCACGTAGAATTATTATTTTGAAGCGGAGTATAAATATCTAAATAAGCATCGTACAAAGAAGCGTTTAGCATATTGAATTCACTAACATGAATTTTAAATTGATAATCTTTCCCTCTATAAGTGTAGTTCGCCAGCTGAAGCTCATCTCCAGCAACTGGTAACTCCTTATTCTCTATACTCAATAAATCGTTTCCATTTTTAACAGCTAAATTCTCATCTAAATTGAAAAGTTTTGCAGCATCTCCAGCATCGACTGTATTTTCGAAATTGGAATTAAAATTTATAATTACTCCATCAATAGAATTACTTAAGTTACTTTGGCTATCCTCTCTAAGCATATTCACTTTTATAGAAGCCGTATGAGAAAACTGTGGTCTATAAACACTTTGCGTGACGTTAGAATATAATTTATTATTTTCAGTAAAATTTATCGTTGCAGGGTTATTTCCTCCTCCTACTTTTTTTATAAATACAGCTTGCCCTGGTTGCAGATACTTTGTAGCTGTAGAACCTGAGTTACTATTTGCGTTTAAATTAGCATCTACTGTAACAAAAGCTCCTCTTTCATTAATTGTAGGATCCCATAGATATACAAATTGACCATTCACATTATTAGAATTTGCTAAAACTTCTTCCATATCTACAATGGCTTGATAGGGGTTTCCTAGGAATATAAAACCTGCGTTTGGAGCATCTCCAGAAAATTGAAGATCTCCTTGAGCTAAGTTACCTTTAGTCCTGATAACGGTGTTAGTAGGAACTGCAGCATTACTCGTCACGTTTATACTTCTATCACCACGTACCATTAAACGATAAGCCTTTCCTGCTTCAACTATATTTTGATTGGTATTATTTACCACATTCCAACTTTGTGTAGAATCATCAAAAGTATAAAGTGAAGGGCTACCTGATGCAGTTGCATCGAAGCCGTTTTGTCCTGTAGTAGAACCTGTTATATGTGTTCCATAACCTGGATAAGGATTTAGATTGCTACTCAATGTGGTATTATTAACTCCTTCTTGCCAGTTGTCTTTTATACTTCCTGTTGAAGTTACCGAAGGAGAAATAAACCTAAAAGCTCTCTTAGCAGGAAGGTATCTCTCTGTAATTACCTCTCCTACAACCTGGCCTCCCTCTATTGGCGCTAAAACAGCAGTATGGCTTTGAAAACTTTTAAAAGTTAGCTGATCATTGGTATTAAAATCACCTTGTTTTAATGTTACCACTCCTGAAACCGAAATAGGAGTATCTACACTTACAGAAACTGGATTGTCAATTACCAAATTACTCATATAATCACCCTCAAATACATTTGCAGGAATGTTTTGTGCTGCTTCTCCATTAAAGTATATAACGGAACTTAAATCTGACGCTTTAATATAATTGCTTCCGTTGGTGATAAATTGACCACTAATTTTTAATTCTTTTCCATTAACATCCAAGTTAGCCGATCCATTATTTTGGTAATTATGAATTTTTACATTTACTGGAAGTCTTAAATCATGTATAGCATTATCATCAAAAATTAAATTAATGTTTCCGTTAGGATTTGGAAAACCAGTAGTCATATTCAACCAGTTACTTGAAGTTGTCCATTGATCATCTGTCGTTCCAACCCAAACATAGTTAATGCCTAGGTCTTCTTCTGTAAATCTTTTCTTATGTGGAGAATTAGCATGATCACCATCGATATCTAAAATATTATTCATCCAAACAATATCTGTACTGTTTGTAGTAATTGTACTGCTAGTAGTAAAAATAAGTTCTTTTCCGTTAGGACTTAAAATAGGGCTCGAGCTTAATTGATCATTAATCGTAGAGGACCAATCTAACCCATTTCTTAAGGTATACATCCAAGAACCATTGGTCACATTTCCATCTAAAACTTCATTGAAGACTACTTTAAATTGGTTTGCATTTATATATTCCATCGAGATTGCATAAGGCTTTTCTGAAATAACTTGTTGATAACCATACACCTGTTCTACAACATTCAAAGTGGTATTTGAGTTTTGAGTATAATTTCCATTATTATCTAACCACCCATTCATCGTGGTGTTTAAATTAGAGTTTATGTTAGAACCACTAGTTACCTCTACATCATTAAAAGTAACCGAATTATTACTTTGCTGATCGATTGAAAAACTCCCATTTAAAATAGTTAAGCTTTCTTGCGGAGTAAAACTTGGACCTCCAGAAAACAAGATGTCATCATTAAAAGTCACCGTTCCATTTCCTCCATAAAAATAGGCTCCTCCTGTAAATTGGGTTTTTCCTGAAATATCTAAGTTGGAGTTATCTAAATAGAAATCTACCCCACCACTAAACTCTGCATCTCCTAAAATAGAAATATTTCCATACTGAGCTTTGAAATTATCCCCTTGTGTAAATACTACATCCTCCTCAATAACCATTGTAGCATTTCCTAAATAAAAACCTGCACCACCATTAAATTGAGCATCTTCTTTTAATTCTATAGTTCCTGTATCTCCATAAAACATATGAGAACCAGAAAACTTAAAGGATCCAAAACATATAAGATCACCCGATCCTAATTGAAACTCTCCATTCCCAGCTAGTAATAAGTTCACATTAGAGTTATTTATGCTTCCTACGGTAATGACTCCAGACTGATTGTCTATCTTTCCATTTCCATTCAAGGTCATATCTTTTAAAAAGGTAAGATGTCCACTAGCTATTTCTATCTCTCCTCCAATAGTAGAATTTTTCTCCACAGTTAAAGAACCATCTCCTAAATTAATTTTTCCGCTATTACCTATGCTCAAGGTTCCATTTACCTGAAGCTGTGCTTGGTCATCAAATTCTAAGGTTTGGTTATTACTCCCTAAAGTCAATTTTTTTATAACTGCCTGAGAAGATAAAATTGGTTGGTGATTGGAAGAGTGTATATAACCAATCTTTACGTTTGAGTTAGGCGTAGGAACACCATTAGTCCAATTACTGGCTAGTGTCCAGTCGCTACTTTGAGCACCATTCCATGTTGTATTTTGCGACATTACACTTCCCGTGGTAAACACTAAAAACATTACTAAAATTCTAATACCATAGATCATAACAAAAACTCTTAAACACTGATAATCAGTAGAACATTATTTTTCAGGGTGCAAAATTAGTGTGTAAGAGTACTTAAAAACAGGCTAGACAAATAAACTCGTTAAACGGTGCTTATTTTCGTTTAAATAAACACAGACGAGCAAAGTGTTGATAAGTCGATGATTAACACCATTTATCTTAAAAAATTAAAAGAATAACTGTAAATTGGGAACAAGAGTTAAAATACGAAGCATTACTTTGCTATATATGGGTAAATTCACATTTAAAAACAAAAGGATACGAGAAGAGTCTCTGGATATTCTTGCTATTCATCAAACCACTTAAAAAGATTTTAAGCTTTATTCTGGACCAAAACAGATAATAGAATATAACCTAAAATAATAAAAGGTAGAGCGATAAAGTGAAATGCAACAATTCCAACCAAGCTCATAAGTAGAAAAAGATATCTATACCAATTATCCTTAAGGGATAGGTTTTTAAATTTCAGAGCAAACAAGGCCACTTCCGCATTCAGCAAAATACAACTCAAAATACTTAAACCAATCAGAAAGTAAGGGTTGAGTATAAAAGTAGTAACCATTTCACTTTCGTGGAAATGAAGAATTAATGGTAAACTTAAAATGAGTATAGCATTGGCAGGTGTTGGCAAACCTATAAACGAACTCGTTTGGCGGTCATCAATATTAAACTTAGCTAATCGGTAGGCAGAACCCAAAGTAATTAGCAGCCCGAATAAAGCAATAAGCGGAAAATTGATTTCAAAAGTAGAAGCTCCCCAGGCTAATGGAGCAAGAACATCGGCTCCTAAGGCTTGGCATAATAGTTGAAACATAACTATACCAGGCACTAACCCGCTAGTAACCATATCGGCAAGGGAGTCGAGTTGTAAACCCAATTCACTTTGTACGTTCAGACTTCTAGCTGCTAGTCCGTCAAAAAAGTCAAAGAAAATACCTAAACCTACAAAAACGGTAGCCATTAAAAGTTGATTCTGTAAAGCTAGAATAACGGCTATACTACCACTTAACAGATTTAATAACGTAATAAGATTAGGAATTTGCTTTTTTAACATGCCAATAATTTTTATCAAAAATACAAAAGAAAGCCTTTGTAAAACACAAAGTACAATAACTAAGGTAAATTAAAGTTTATATATTATAAATTAATAAGATATTTGCAAAAAAAATTGTGAAGTGAAAATACAACTTCTACCACTTATATTTTTAGTTACTCTAGCCACTTCCGCGCAAAGCGTTAGAAAATATTCTAACGAGTTTATGAATATTGGTGTGGATGCTGCGGCTTTTGGGATGGCCAATGCGGTAACCGCCACGACTGCTGATGTGAATGCTAGCTATTGGAATCCGGCCGGACTTACACGCTTAGAGGATAATGAAATTGCTTTAATGCACGCCAGTTATTTTGCCAATATTGCCAACTACGACTATATAGGAGGCGCTATGCCTCTAGACGATCGCAGTGCGGTAGCTATAAATGTGATTAGATTTGGGGTAGATAATATTCTAAATACTACACAACTTATAGATGATCAAGGGGAAATTAATTATGACCGAATAAGTTTATTCTCTACAGCCGATTATGCTTTTACGTTTTCTTATGCGAGACAATTACCCTTAGATGGCATGTCGTATGGTGTGAACGCAAAAGTAATTAGACGTATTATTGGTGATTTTGCTAATTCTTGGGGCTTTGGTTTAGACCTTGGCGTTCAATACCAAAGTGATAATGGTTGGGAGTTTGGTGCTATGGCGAGAGACATTACAACTACTTATAATACATGGACGATAGATGAAGAAGAATACAGCACTGTTCAAGAAGCGGTAGAAGGACAAAACCAAGAACTCCCCGAAACTACCGAAATTACTTTACCCAAACTACAATTAGGAGTCGCTAAAACCTTTACTATTCGCTATGACTTTGATATTAAGACAGAGCTCGATTTACAAATGCGCTTTGCAGAAACCAACGATATTATCTCTACTTCTGCAGTAAGTATAACCCCTGCTTTTGGCTTTGAGGTGGGTTATATAGATATGATATATTTAAGAGGAGGTGTGGGAAATTTTCAAAATGTAGAACAGCTAGACCAATCTTCTAAAGTAGGTTTTCAACCTGGTTTCGGACTAGGATTTAAATACAAAGGGATTCACGTAGATTATGCCTTTACCGATATTGGAGACCAAAGTGTCGCTTTATACTCTAATGTTTTTTCCTTAAAAATAGACTGGAGTATCTTTAGGTAATCAAACCTATGCGTTAAATGTGGTTATATTTCAGCGAAAGCTTCAAGTTGAGTTCATGCTTAGAACATGTATAAATTCGTTTTTTTTTAAAGTGATAATAGTATCTTTGGGTATATTTTCTATGCCATGATCAAAAAACTTATCGCTTCTTGCCTTAGCGGAATATTACTCGCTTTAGCTTGGCCCACCTACGGTTTTCCTGTATTGTTGTTTGTCGCTTTTATTCCTCTTTTATGGTTGGAATATGATATCCGTCAAGCGGAAAAAAAGAAAGGAGCCCTTCAAGTTTTTTTATACACTTACCTCAGTTTCTTTATCTGGAATATCATTACCACCTATTGGCTATACTTCTCCACCCCTTTTGGCATGTGGTTTGCAGTAGGCGTCAATACGCTTTTAATGAGTTTAGTTTTTCTATTTTATCATTTTTTAGCAAAAAAAGTTCCTTTTCATCTCTCTGCTATATTTTTAACCACCTTATGGATTAGTTTTGAAAGCTTGCACTTACAGTGGGAATTTTCTTGGCCTTGGCTTAATTTAGGAAATGCCTTTTCTGAATATTACCAGTGGATACAATGGTATGAGTTTACAGGAACTTTTGGTGGTAGCCTTTGGGTGTGGATTCTTAACTTTAGTATTTTTAAAAGTATTCTTTTATACCTTAAATACAAAGACACAGCAATTATTAAAAGAGCTGCCCTTAAAGCAGTTTTAATGATAGGCATTCCCATTGCGTTTTCTTACTATTTATTTTACTCGCTTACTTACGAGGATCAACCTCAACTAGAAGCTTTAATCTTACAACCCAATATTAATCCTTATACCGAAAAGTACAACACTACAGATAAACGTATAGGTGATTTATTAACGCAACTCACCCAAGAAAAAATTACTTCCAATACAGATTTGGTATTAGCTCCCGAAACTGTTTTTGCCGATGGGACAGAACTAGCACAGTGGGATTATTCTTTTGCGAAGAATATGAGTTTGAGCGCTATTAAAAATCACTCCCAAACCAGCTTTTTAGGAGGAATTTCCTTTTTTGAAAAAATCACTTCTCAAGATCAAGTTCAAAAACAAACCAATTACCTTAGAGAAGGATTATGGTATAATGATTATAATTCTGCCTTTATGGTGAATACAAATGATCTAGAGCAGATTTACCACAAATCAAAACTCGTGGTGGGTGTAGAAAACTTTCCTTATCAGAGTGTTTTAAAACCTATACTAGGAGATGCTATGATCGATTTGGGAGGAACTGTAGCTATGAAAACCACGCAAAACGATAGAGAGGTATTTAGCACCCTTAAAAATCACAAAATAGCTCCTATCATTTGTTATGAATCTGTATACGGAGAATATGTTACGGGCTACGTGAGAAATGGAGCTGAAGTCTTAGGGATTATCACCAATGATGCTTGGTGGGGAAATACCCAAGGCCATCAACAACACCTTAGCTATGCAAGATTAAGAGCCATAGAAACCAGACGCTCGGTAGTGAGAAGCGCCAATACAGGAATTTCGGCGGCTATTTTACCAAATGGAGAAGTAAGTAAACGTCTCGATTATGAAGAACAAGGAAGTATTTTGGCGCACGTGCCTATTTCTAAAAAAATGACGTTTTATGTTTTATTCGGAGATTATATCGCTAGAATCTCTCTCTTTATCTTAATTTTTGTACTCCTTTTCGCATTTACCCGAAGAAGAAATGAAGTATAAATTCAAGCTTAAACATTTAACACTAGAAAAAACGCTTTATACATTCAATTAATTACTGTAATATTGCAGCTCTAATTAACAAAAATCCATGGATTCACAAAAAGTAGACATGTTTATCATGTCCAATAGCAAGTATTTTGAAAGTCATCACCTCCCACAAATCAGAGAGCAGTTATTGGCTTTAGACGACTCTAAATGGGGGCTAATTCAAACCCTTCAATTTCAAGACCCAACTACTATTCTTATCGTTTCTCTTTTAGCAGGAGGTCTAGGAATCGACCGTTTTATGATTGGAGATACAGGATTGGGAGTAGGAAAATTACTTACCTGTGGCGGATTTGGTATTTGGGCAATTGTAGACTGGTTTATCATTATGGGAGCTGCTAAAGACAAAAACATCGCCAAGCTTCAGCAAGTATTATATTAAAGAATGACACGAAATAAACTCTATACTTTCATCAGCGTATTGAGTTTGTTGGGCTATGCATGGTTAGGTTATCAAACCTATTCCGAAAAGCAAAACTCCAGTATAGGGCAAGTTTGTATGTTTAAAGCAACTACAACTTTGCCCTGTCCTTCTTGCGGATCAACACGTTCGGTGTTAGCTATCCTCCAAGGAGATCTTTCTCAAGCCTTTTATTTTAATCCGTTAGGTTTTCTATTGGTAACCGGATTATTTATTTTACCGCTTTGGATCATAAGGGATGTGGTTTTAAAAAAAAATTCTTTCTTTAAATTTTACCTTCTATTTGAAAAATGGATTGTAAAAAAACCAATTATGATAAGTCTTATCGCTATCATTTTATTAAATTGGGGATGGAATGTATATAAAGATTTATGAATTCTAAATCCTTTTTAGAAAAAGAATATGAAGCCGAAAAAGCTTCCAACAGTTACCTAATGTCCTTAATAGCTATCATGGCAGGACTACCACTACCTATTCTTAACTTATTAGCCACTTTTATATTTTATACAGCCCACACCCGTAAAAGTTATTTTATTAGGTGGCACTGTACCCAGGCTCTTATCTCTCAACTTATTGTATTTCCTATTAACTCTATTGCTTTTTGGTGGACGTTCAGAGTTTTCTATACCTTTACGGAAGCAAACTCAGCTTACTTTATATATATGGCAGTTATAATAGGTATCAATGCCATTGAATTTATCGCAACCATTTATGCGGCCATAGAAACCCGAAAAGGAAATCACGTACGATGGTGGGGTGTAAGTAAGTTGGTAGATGCGATGGTAAAACCCTAATTTTACTGTCCTCTAAAGAAAATCACCGTACTCATTGTTTTTAAAATAATTCTTAAATCTAAAAACATACCACGGTGTTTGATGTAGTAGAGATCATATTGAAGTTTAGTCAAGCTATCTTCTTCACATTCGCCATACTTCGTACTTACTTGTGCCCATCCTGTTAATCCTGGTTTTATACTATGTCTAATTTCATAAAATGAAATTGATTTTGATAATTCTCTTACAAAATACGGTCGCTCTGGTCGCGGACCAATAAAACTCATTTCCCCCCTTATCACATTCAAAAATTGTGGAATCTCATCAATACGAGTTTTCCTTAAAAATTTACCAAAAACAGTAATTCGAGCATCATCTTTACTGGCAAATTGAGCTCCGTGCTTTTCGGCATCCTTAACCATCGTTCTAAACTTGATGATTTCAAATTCTTCCCCCCTCTACCCACTCGGGTTTGTCGATAAAATAAAGCGCCTCTATTCCAGGCCAAATTCAATAAACAAACAAGAGGAATAAAAAGAAGTAGCACTCCTAAGCCTATTCCCGAAAAAATAAGATCAAATAAGCGATGAAAGAATAAGTAAAGTTTATTTTGATTGCTTCGACTGAATGGAAAATATTTATAAAAATCCTTATCCATATGTTCTACTGGTAATCTGCTCGTAATATCCTCATACACGTGAAAGTATTCTTTAATAGGATAACCTTGTTTTAATAATACCATCAATTTGGTATATAAGTCTTTTCCTACTCCTTCTTGTAGGGAGCTCGAAACTACAATTTCACCTATGCGCATGTGTTTTACTGCTTGCAGGAGTTCTGCTATTTCTACTTTCGGGATTGAACTAGAAGGATTATGGTTAGAAGTATTAAGGTAACCCACAACTACGTAATGCGGATCAGCAGCTTGGAGGTTAGACACAATTTTATCGATTTCAAAAGAATCTCCGACTACCAAAACATTTTTATAAAATCTTGGAGAACTAATAAAAGTAATGTATGCCAATCGCCAAATAAATAGCGAACCTAAGATAGCCAAAAAGAAATATAAGATTTGTAAACGATTAGCGGGTAGAGAGGGGGTATAAAACGGAGTAAGTAAGTAAAACAATACCGTTACCGATGTAGTGAGGACAATGTTTTTAAAGACTCTGTCAATGTCATTCGTTTTTTGCAAATTATACAATTCAAAAATAGTAGCAAAAACCGTTAAGTAAATGGCTAGAACTATGGACCAAGCCCAATTGGTCGTACTAATTTTAAAATAGGCAAAGTCAAAGACCGAACTCACAAAATAAAGCCCCGCTAAGACGAGAAGCACATCAAAAATCCTCAACAAAATCTTACGTTCAGAAATTTCGAAGTGTATTTTAGATTTTGGTTTCATACCTATGCTATCAATCGGTAAATATATTAATTTCTAAGAGTTTAAAACTTGAATCCATTTTTCTTTTATTTTTCTCCAATCAAACCCCTCTATTAATTGTCTAGCATGTAAGGTTCTTTGGTAAGCATCTATTGGCTTTTCAATAATGTTTTTAATAGCTCCTAGCATCTCTGTCACATCCCTGGGCTTCACCAATAATGCGTGCTTTTGATCTTCTAATAAATAAGGAATTCCACCTACTCGTGTAGAAACTATAGGCAATCCTAACGCAGCCGCCTCCATAAGACTCATCGGGGTATTATCAAAATTGGTGGTATTTAAAAACATATCAAAATTGGTAGAAAGACTTATCCATTCCTTTTTTGAAAGTTTTCCTGTAAAATGAACTGGAAGTTGATATTTTTCTACGTAAGCTTTACAACGAGGAAACACATCATTATCTAAAGGCCCCACCATACTAAGCTGAGCATCAGGATAGGTTTCTAAAAGTTGTTCTAAAACTTGTATCGCTAAAAAAGGATGGTAAATTTCCGCAAAAGAACGTACCCATAAGAGCCGCGGAGCCACCTCTTTTCTCTCTTTAAAAGAATATTCAGATACATCAAACCCATTAGGGATAAACCGAACATCCCTATAACCCTGCTGAAGAAATTGATCTATTAAATAACCCGAAGGAGCTACATTATATAAGGCCTTATTAAATAAATTATGACTAGCCTTAGGTGATTTTTTTAATCTCGTGGGTAAATTTCCTCCATGTAAAATACAGATATACACCATTCCTTTTATTCGTGCCAGCTGGGCAGTAAGATATGCGTACCAAAAATTTTTAGTGCTATAAGTATCAATCAAGATCACAGAATGTTTACGTTGAAAACACAACACACTCCATAGCATATGCAATAGCCTTAGTACGGAATTTTCATAAGAGGAAACTTGCTTTACAGCATATCCCCAACTCATCAGCCTTCGTCCTAAAAATTCAACCCCCGTTTCATTTTTTCCGTGCTTGGAGAGTTGGTTGCCTAGGTAAAGTATTTTTTTTCTTTTTTCCATAAGTTAAATTCAATAAAGCCAATCCGTAGATAAATCCAGGGGCTGCAATACGCATAGAGCTATGAGCCACGGTAAGAAACCAAAACCCTAAAAAAGAGTAAAAATATATATTCTGTTGCCCCTGCAATTTACTGCTTAAAGGAGCAAATATTAAAATCAATAGAGCTATTATACCAAATAGACCGTGCTCTGCTAACATCCTACTAATTTCATTATGCGTAGGCAAGGCACTTCCTAAGTGTTGGATGTGATAGATTTTGGTGGCACCAATCCCTATTCCTAAAATAGGTTCATCCGCAAAGGCATCTATCTCTGCACTCAATAAATCTCCACGCCCTGTTGAAATGTCTTCCTTTTCTCTTCCTAAAGAATCTTCATTCGCATAGCGATTGCTTAATAAACCTCCAGTTTGACTCACCGCTATCAACCAGATTCCAAATGTCACCGCAAAGGTAACCAATATCTTATAGCTGAGTTTAGCCTTCATTCTTAAACCAGATGAAAAATACAGCATAATCACAAAAGCAAAAGCAATAAGGATCGCCACATACACTCCTCCTCTAGAAAAGGTTAGCAAAGCCCGATGCGCCATGGCGATTAAAAAAAACATCATGGTGAATTGCACCAGTTTATGTTTGTACGGAAGCAGTAATCTTGTAAAAAGAATAAATACCCCTAAACCCAGCATGGTTGAAACTTGATTAGGTCCATATCCCCCAGAGGTTGCTGCATTAGAAGCGGTATTGGTCACTACATCTCTAATTGCAGGATTATACAAATATAAATAAACTGTCATGGCAATAATAGGATAGACTATTGTATCTAAAATTTGAAGAAATTCACTCATCTTCAAGGTTCTTCCATAGCAATACAAAGCTGCCGCACATAAGCTAATCGGTCCGCTTAAATTAAAAAGAACCGTTTTCCTATAGAGAAAAAGGTCTCCTGCAAAATAATCTAAAGCCCCAATAAGACCGGGCAACAATAAAATAAGGTAAATAGCATAAGGATAAGCTTTTCGCTTAAAACCTTGATAAAACATACCAAATAAAAGAAATAGGATCACGGCATATTTTCCGGTTTCATAAAACACCATGGCTTTAGTCATTCTAAAAAACACCTCTCCTCCCGCCATATAGGCGCAAGCTATCAGCACTTCTT
Organism: Mesonia sp. K4-1; assembly: GCF_008017825.1. NCBI lineage: Bacteria > Pseudomonadati > Bacteroidota > Flavobacteriia > Flavobacteriales > Flavobacteriaceae > Mesonia > Mesonia sp. K4-1. The sequence continues at coordinate 75,682 of NZ_VRLS01000086.1, read as the reverse complement.
TCTCTTTGTTTTTTCGGGTTAAAAAGCGGTATAAAAAGTAAAAAACACAACCAATAACATACACCTGCATAATAGGCCTATACATGATCGCTACTACACCTAATACTACATGAAATAAAATGGTAGAAATTGGCTTAAGATCATTAAGCTTTTTTTTTCTTTTAATCCTTCTTATCATGTGGAATAATCTCTAATTGAATCCTCTTTCTATAATGCTCAAAAGTAAAGTCTGTGGCTACCTGATAAGCTTTAAGAGCTTTTTCACTCAACCCCTGCTCCTTTTCTTCTTTAAAGATATGATTTAATATTTGTTTTAAAGTATCAGCAGTTGGAGGATGTACAAGATAGCCGTTTGAAGTATGAATATACTGACCTATACTGGAAACTTGAGATACAATAGGAATACACCCATAATTCATAGCTTCAGCAATAACCTTAGGAAAACCTTCTGAAGCTGTACTAGGCAATAGAAGAAAGTGAGAATTTTTATAAACTGCAAATACTTCCTCTCTACTTAAAAAGCCATGAAATTGAACGGGAATATTTTTCTCTTTCACTTGCGCTTCATAATCATTCCGTTTAGGTCCGTTTCCTATCAAGTGAATTTTATTCACAAATTGTGTACACACATTTTGTGTAAAAGCATCTAATATTCGTTGCACCCCTTTTTCATCCTCTAATCGGCCTACAAAACAGAATGTAAATTTAGGTACATATTGTTTTTGTTCTACTATTTTCAGTCCAGCGGCTCGCTCTGCTAAAGTCAAACAAGGATTTTCAAAAGTAAGGCACTGCTGTGGTTGATCAGGCCATTTTCCATTTATCGTAACCTTCCTCCTCTGCCTTTTCAGTAAATAACGCTGAATTTTGTAACCTAAAGGAGGATGCTCTTGACTCCAATTCCCGGCATACTTAAACCAGCCTTTTTTAGATGAAAACCAAGTGAGGTAAGGGATCAAATAAACTCCGATACCTACGGGAGCACGAAACTGAAAAACATCAACCATTTTTAACACCTCCCGAACCACAGAAATGGTTTGAGGCAAATGGGTAAGAACCGTCATTTTACTCCTAAAATCTCTTCCTCCTGAAGGAGGTAAAGGAACAAACTCTACATTTGGTACTGTATACCTCAAAGAACTAGGCGGAGCATCCTCTGGATGAAAAAAAGCAACGTGGTATATTTTTTCAAAATCTTTAGCCAGATGGTTAATTTCTGTTATCGTCGGTCCCCATCCCACTATATTCCCATCACCATCTTTATAATGCTCCGTATGTGAAATAATAGCTAACTTCATGAAATCTTTTTAAGCAGAGTAAACCCATCAATGAGGTCTAAAAATTAAAACTTGTAAGGCCGTTGCAATAATACTAATAAATTCCTTACGGTCATTCAGAGTTGAGCAGGGTGAAGTGAAGAATCTTTATTTTAAAACTCAAAATTACATTTAAAACAATTATAACGAAATCTAAAAATTACTGTCATATTGAGCGCAGCGCAGCGGAGTCGAAGTATCTTTAGCTTAAAAAATCTAAATATCCTTAGAAAGCACACGACCTATCAAAAAATTACTGTCATACTGAGCGTAGCGCCGCGAAGCCGAAGTATCTTTAAATAAAAACTCTAAATATCCATAGAAAGCACACGACCTATCAAAAATTACTGTCATACTGAGCGCAGAGCAGCGAAGCCGAAGTATCTTTAAATAAAAACTCTAAATATTCTTAGAAAGCACACGGCATATCGAAAGTTACTCGTGAAATTTAAAGTGAAAAGGGCGTAAAATTTTAAGCTGTTTGAACGGAGTGAGTTCTTAAAATTTAGTCCTCGAACGATAAATTTAGAGTAAGTTTCGTAAGCCTAGACTTTTGTTTCTTTTGGGCAATGCAAAAGAAAAAATATGAAAAGAAATCAAAAGTTACTGTCATACTGATCGTAGCGCAGCAGAGTCGAAGTATCTTTAGCTTAAAAAATCTAAATACCCTTAGAAAGCAACCGGCCTATCGAAAATTACTCGTGAAATTTAAAGTGAAAAGGGCGTAAAATTTTAGGCTGTCTGAGACCGATGGCAATCGGGTGAGTTCCTAAAATTTAGCTTACAAACCTACAATTTAGAGTAAGGTTCGTAAGCCTAGACTTTTTTGTTACTTTTTCCGGCAATGGGAAAAAGTAAAAATATAAATCAAAAATTACTGTCATACTGAGCCTAGCACAGCAGAGTCGAAGGATCTTTAGCTTAAAAAATCTAAATATCCTTAGAAAGCACACGACCTATCAAAAAATTACTGTCATACTGAGCGTAGCGCCGCGAAGCCGAAGTATCTTTAAATAAAAACTCTAAATATCCATAGAAAGCACACGACCTATCAAAAATTACTGTCATACTGAGCCTAGCACAGCGGAGTCGAAGTATCTTTAACTTAAGAAATCTAAATCTTCTTAGAAAGCACACGGCATATCGAAAATTACTCGTGAAATTGTCAGTGCAGTAAGCGCAAAATTTTAGGCTGTCTGAGACCGATGGCAATCGGACGAGTTCCTAAAATTTAGCTTGCAAACCTACAATTTAGGGTAAGTTTCGTAAGCCTAGACTTTCCTGCCCGTACCGGTCGGGCGGGTTTGTTTAGCTCACGCTTTGCTATTTTATAGGGGTTCGTGCATCTTCTAGCGAAGAGGTATTTTTCCGGCAATGGGAAAAAGTAAAAATATGAATAGAAATCAAAAAATTACTGTCATACTGAGCGTAGCGCAGCAGAGTCGAAGTATCTTTAGCTTAGAAAATATAAATATTCTTAGAAAGCATTCGGCATATCGAAAATTACTCGTGAAATTGTCAGTGCAGTAAGCGCAAAATTTTAGGCTGTCTGAGACCGATGGCAATCGGACGAGTTCCTAAAATTTAGCTTGCAAACCTACAATTTAGAGTAAGGTTCGTAAGCCTAGACTTTTGTTTCTTTTGGGCAATGCAAAAGAAAAGAAAGGAACATTTATCAACTTAAACCTCCCTGCCCATCCCGCAGGCGGGTTTGTTTAGCTCACGCTTTGCTATTTTATTGGAATTCGTGCATCTTCTAGCGAAGAGGTTTTATTCTAGCAATGCAAAAAAGAATAAATACCAATAGAAGTTGAACTTTCATCTTTTAAATAGAAATTATATTAATGATTTCTTCATTTTGTCTTGATACAAAACGAAGCAAAAGATCAAGACTGACTAAAAATCTATAAAAAAATACTACGGAAACCACAGCCACAAATGAAAAGAACTCACCCTCCTTATCAGTCGGTCTCAAACAGCTTTTCATTTTCTAGCCCTCGCTGCTTCCTTGATTTTCAATATATTTTCAGATAGGTCAACTTTTACAGAAGATGCAAGAATACAAGGATAAGATGTAGGACTTAAGACTCTTTATCAATAAATATAGATTATCCATAGAAAGCACCCGGCCTATCGAATATTACTCGTGAAATTGGCAGTGCAGTGAGCGCAAAATTTTAGGCTGTCTGAGACCGATGGCAATCGGGTGAGTTCCTAAAATTTAGCTTACAAACCTACAATTTAGAGTAAATTTCGTAAGCCTAGACCTTTTTGTTACTTTTTCCGGCGATGGGAAAAAGTAAAAATATGAATATTAGTTAGAAATTTTATTTTTAAGGAAAAATCCCTTCATTTTACTCATTCCCTTTGCTATTGCTTAAGTATTCGTGAATCTCCAAAAAGTCGATTTCCATTGCTTAAAAGAAGCAAAAATCTAGACTGATTTTCCTGAACTTGAAAATCAGCTAAAAAGCTTTATCCTGCGGATAGCAAACCGCTTCGCTAGGCTATCCTCTCCGTCCAACGCTAAGCTTTTTCTTGATTTTACTACACTCATGAAAAGTAGGTCACTTCGCTTTCTAAGAAAAATTTGCATTATTTTAATAATTGAAAAAATATACTTCAAAAGTATTTAGCACATTGATGGCAATCGCTTATTGTCATATTGAGTGCAGCGCAGTGGAGTCGAAATATCTTTTAAAAATTCTAACTCCTCTTTAAACAGATTTCTCAGTCGGGCCTTCTTCGAAATGACAGGGTATTTTTTTATTAAATAGATTTCTCAGTCGTCACTCCTTCGAAATGACAAATAACCTGAGCCAGAACAAAACGCAATGCAGTAAAGAATCTTTATTTTAAAACTCAAAATTAATTTTAAAATAAATTATACTAAAATCAAAAAACTACTGTTATATTGAGCGTAGCACAGCGGAGTCGAAGTATCTTTAGCTTAGAAAATCTAAATATTGCCGAATAATCTTATCCCAAGTAAAGTTTTGGGTCCATTTGAGTGCTCTTTGACTGTACAGCGGATAATCAACTATAATCTCATCAATAGCTTGCACCACCTCCCGTGCATTTTTCGCATCCACCAATACACCCGATGCATAATTATCTATAGCATCTTCTATTCCGCAGCCCTTCGCTCCAATACCAGGGACTCCTAATGCATTTGCTTCTAAAATGGCGATTCCAAACCCTTCTACATCCCCTTCATTAGTATGTTCACTCAACATCATGAATAAAGTAGATTGCTTTAAAATTCTTAATTTCTCTTCCTCAGTAACCCTTCCGTAAAAAACAAGATGTTTTTCTACCCCTAAACTCTCTGCCAATTGTAACAATTGCGGCTGAGTGGTAGGAATTCCTACAATATGATAGGTAAGTTGAGGATATTTTTTTAAAATGTAAGGCAAAGCTTTTATGATATTATGTTGCCCTTTTCTAGGGGTCACATTCCCTACGGTCACCAATTGCAACGGTACTGAAACATCATCTTTGGGAACACTCTCGACAGAAGAAATATCAAAACCATTGGGAATAACCTTTAGCTGATTTAGTTCCAAATGAGCAATCAAGCTTTTGGTATAATGAGAAACCGCTATAATTTTATCAAAGCGCTGAAGACAGAATTGAGTATATTTTCGTTGTAAACTTGACGGAAGTAAAACTTCACTCCCGTGTAACACCGCCACATATTCTTTTTGAATAAACAGACTTAACAACCCGCCTACCCAAATTGAAAATTTCCCTGAAAGTAAAACTATATCTTGCTCTTTCGCCAGCTGAAAGGCTTTTAGAATTCGATGAAGGTAACTAATCAATATTAAGCTTCTACGTTTAATTCGTATAGTCTTGAAAAGTTGTTGTTGATCAAACTGCTTTTCCTCTTCTCCTTCCCCAGAACGCTGATCAGAAATCACCTGTACTTGTATGTCCTTATTCTGAAAAGATTTTGCCAAATGAAATGCGTGATTTCCAATGCCGCCGGGTTGTGGGGGAAATTCTGAGGTGATCAATAAAAATTTTCTAGATTGTTTCAAGGTCTTCGTTTTCTAATGAAATGCTATCTACGATTATTCATCAAAAAAAAGCAAAAGTTTTCTATTTAACGCTCTTTTTACTTTTTCTTTTAAAAAGCTAGAAAAATAAAACAAGCTTGCCTGCCGAGTGCAGAGATCTTTATTTTAATAGAAAAAATACTTTTAAAACAATGATAACGAAATCAAAAAACTACTGTCATACTGAGCGCAGTCGAAGTATCTTTAAATAAAAATTCTAACTTCTGTGTAAAAAGATTTCTCAGTCCTCTGTACATCGAAATGACAATCGCTTACTGTCATACTGAGCGCAGCGCAGCAGAGTCGAAGTATCTTTTAAAAATTCTAACTCCTATTTAAAAAGATTTCTCAGTCCTCTGTACATCGAAATGACAATCGCTTACTGTCATACTGAGCGTAGCACAGCGGAGTCGAAGTATCTTTTAAAAATTCTAACTTCTGTGTAAAAAGATTTCTCAGTCGTACCTTCTTCGAAATGACAGCGTACAATTTTCAATTAAGCAGATTTCTCAGTCCTCTGTAGATCGAAATGACAATCGCTTACTGTCATACTGAGCGCAGCGCAGCGGAGTCGAAGTATCTTTTAAAAATTCCAACTCCTATTTAAAAAGATTTCTCAGTCGTGCCTCCTTCGAAATGACAAATAACCCGAGTCAGAACAAAATGCAGCGCAGCAGAGTCGAAGTATCTTTAACTTAGAAACTCTAAATATTCTTAGAAAGCACACGGCCTATCGAAAATTACTCGTGAAACCAGCCTGTGTGTCTGGCAGGTTTAAAGTGAGAAGGGCGTAAAATTTTGAGCTGTTTAAGCGAAGTGAGTTCCTTAAACCTAGCTTGCAAACCTACAATTTAGAGTAAGATTCGTAAGCCTAGATTTTATATCCAAGATATGAGAGAAAAGAGGTGAGACTTAAGACTTAGCTTTTAATGATGAAGCTAGGACATAGGACGTACGACATATAATCCTTATCTATCAATTGATATAAAGTACCCTTAGAAAGCCTTCGGCCTATCAAATAATACTCGTGAAACCAGCCTGTGCGTCTGGCAGGTTGGTAAATAGTTAGACTTAAAATTTAGGCTGTCTGATACCGATGTCAATCGGGTGAATTCGTAAAATTTAGCTCGCACTTTACATTTTTATTGAGTTAGTGCATCTTCTAGCGAAAAGGTCTTTTTCCAGCCATGGGAAAAAATAAAAATATAAATCGTAATTAGAAATCTTCTTTTTAAGGAATAACACCTTCATTTTACTCACTCACCTCACTATATCTTAAATTTGCGTGAATCTCCAAAAGTTGATTTATCTTGATATAAAACAAAGCAAAAGATCAATACTACTAGTCGAGAAAGAGTTTAGTACTACTAAGTACTTTTCGATACAATTTTTAACGCTACCGTTTTTAAAAACCCCTCGAAGAGACAAGCTTAGTTTTATTGATGCTTCGAGTGTTTTTAAATCCAGTTTTCATTTTCAAAAAATGAAATAATATTTAACACGATTGAGATAAGGATTATAGGAAGAAAACAGAACATACCCTTTTTATAAAGGTTTCACACCCTTATTTCCCCCTATCCTACCCTTATTTTATACCCTTTTAACATATCCAATTTAATTTCAGTCCACTATCAAAACACTATATAGTGGAGTATTGTAGTTAGGGTGTCTGAGCACTATAGTTTCAGTGTGGACTGGATAGGGCTTATCTATGGGGGATCTATATAGCAAGGGGGAAGATTGGGGCACTCCTTGTGAATCTCTTGATAAAACATAGGGCTTAAGACTCTACTCTTAATCTATAAATATAGATTATCCATCAACAAATGCGGCCTATCGAAAATTACTCATAAAACCAGTCTGTGCAACTGGCGAGTATGAAGTGAAGAGGACGTAAAATTTTAAGCTGTTTGAACGGAGTGATTTCTTAAAATTTAGACCTCGAACGATAAATTTAGAGTAAGGTTCGTAAGCCTAGACCTTCCTACCCGTACCGCAGGCTGGTTTGGTTCTTTTTCCAGCAATGGGAAAAAGTAAAAATATAAATCAAAAATTACTGTCATACTGAGTGTAGCAGAGTCGAAGTATCTTTAGTTTAGAAAACCTTAATATTCTTTTTAAGAAAAAATCACTTCAGTTTACTCACTCACTTTGTTATTGCCTAAGTATTCTAGAAGCTGCTTCTTCTTTTTCATTGCTAAAAAGAAGCAAAAATCTAGACTGATTTTCCTGAACTTGAAAATCTGCTAAAAAACTTTATCCTGCGGATAGCAAACCGCTTCGCTAGGCTATCCTCCTCACCCAACGCTAAGCTTTTTCTTGATTTTACTACGCTCATGAAAAGTAGGTCACTTATCTTTCTAAGAAAAATTCAAATTATTTTAATAACAACAAAAAAAATCTTTTGAAAGCTTGCGGCCTATCGAAAATTACTCGTGAAATTGGCAGTGCAGTGAGCGTAAAATTTTAGGCTGTCTGAGACCGATGGCAATCGGCGAGTTCCTAAAATTTAGCTCACACTTTACTATTTTATTGGAGTTCGTGCATCTTCTAGCGAAGAGGTCTTTTTCCGGCAATGGGAAAAAGTAAAAATATAAATAGAAATCAAAAAATTACTGTCATACTGAGCGTAGCGCAGCGGAGTCGAAGTATCTTTAACTTAGAAAATCTAAATATTCTTTTTAATGGAGCGTCTTTTAAATAAAAACTCCAATTCCTATTTTAAAAGATTTCTCAGTCGTGCCTCTTCGAAATGACAAATAACCTGTTAGTCAGAACAAAATGCAGTGCGGTGAGGAGTCTCTTCCTTAAAAATTTGATAATACCCTTAGGAAGCCTTCGGCATACCGAAAATTACTTGTGAAACCAGCCTGTGCGTCTGGCAGGTTGGTAAATAGTTAGACTTAAAATTTAGGCTGTCTGATACCGATGCCAATCGGGTGAATTCGTAAAATTTAGCTCACACTTTACTATTTTATTGGAGCTCGTGCATCTTCTATCGAAGAGGTCTTTTTTCGGCCATGGGAAAAAGTAAAAATATAAATAGAAATCAAAAAATCACTGTCATACTGAGCGTAGCGCAGCGGAGTCGAAGTATCTTTAAATAAAAACTCTAAATATTCTTTTTATTGAAGCATTTTTAAATGAAAAAACAACTCCTATTTTAAAAGATTTCTCAGTCGTGCCTTCTTCGAAATGACAAATAACCTGTCAGTCAGAACAAAACGCAGTGTAGTGAGGGATCTCTTCCTTAGAAAGCGTTCATCATTTATTATTCAGAACGGAGCAAGGCAAAGCTAAAAATCTTTCTTTTTAAAATTCAAAATTAATAGGTCCCTACCACCTTTCAATTTTCGCTCCCTCTTTTAATTTTTGAGTGGATAACCTCCACGATTTATAGACTTGAATTAAGATGACAGGCAGTAAGAATACAGATAGGAACACCCCAATTAAAAGCATAGGTTTGTTCCTTTTAAATTTATAGGGGATTATAGACGGTGGTACCGTTTTTAACAAAGCGAGTCTTGCTCGTTTATTGCCGTGATATTTTCGAAACAGGTACAATACACTAGGAATAGGTCGCGGAGCAAACCACTTTTCTGTTCTAAATGCATCCCAACTACCCATTTCACGTAATCCTCCAGAGCCTACCTTAAGGTGCAAACGTTTGGCATATGGATTAGAAACGTTTAAGAAACCCTCTAGATAAGATCGTAAGCCATATTCTCCATCCCCCATACGTTGTTTCTCAAATTGCCGATCGAATAGCCCTATTTTTTTAAACACTTTCTTTTTCAATAAAACATTTCCGGTATCTAACTGACTGGAAATATGGAAAAAGGAATAATGTGCGGGTACTTCTCCGCCTTCCGTAGAAATAGAAACGCCAGAAGAAATATCTGCTTTAAAGAAATCTAAGGTTTTGATATGCTGCGTGATCCAATCGGTTTCTACCCGACTATCATCGTCATAGAGCAAAACATATTCTCCTTTGGCCAATTGAATGGCTCGGTTTCTTGCCAACCATAAAGCCTTTTCGGTTTGCTGTATAACTTTCAAGTCTAGATTCCAGCCTTTATAAAAATCTTCTTGATAAGGCTCTGATTGATCGACCACAATCACTTCAAAATTAGTATAATCTTGAAGCTCTAAATCTTTCAGTACATCTTTTAAATAAAGATAACGGTTAAGTGTGGGAATAATAACAGAAATAAAAGGCTTTTCTTCAACTAATGTAGATTCAAAATCCTTATAACTTGTATAATCAATGGGACGCTGTAAATAAGTACTCCGTTTTACTTTCCTTCCTTTTAAGTATGCGGGAATCTCTTTTAAAGGGTTTTTAAAAGTAAATAATCTTAGCACCAATCCATACAGACACCAAACGGGATGAAAGTACTTATGTATAAACCGGTATTCATCTACCAAGGGTAACTTTTTAAAATACGTATAATTTTCTCCAGAGGCTATATAGCCTTTGTTTAAAGCCTGCCAAGAAAGATCGTATTCTTTAGCCAAATCACTTTTAAAACCATTATCCTCTTCCAGTTGTTGTAAAACTTTTTGGGGTAAGTTTTCAGTCTTTGGAAAAACATACGATTCATCTCTTCTTTTTAAAGCAAAGTAATGGGCGGGTTGCAGATATTTTAGAAAGTTAAAAATCATGAACAATTTTCTAAAATTAATGAGGCGTGTTGATCAATATTTTTATCCAAATCATATTTTTCTTCAAAAGAATTTAAAGCACCTTTAGAGTAACTTTCCCAATTTTTTAAAATTCTTTCGAGCGCATTAGTTAATGAAAAGTTCTCTTCTCTATCGAAAAATTCACCATTTATATTTTTTTTAATAATTTCTACCGCTCCTTCATTTCGTGTACAGATAATCGGAGTCCCTTCTCGTAATGCTTCAATATTCACAAATCCAAAAGCCTCGTGAGAACTTGCAGAAATGTGCACTAAGGATTCAGCAAAAAGTTGATTTACTTCAGCATGGCTTACTTTATCCTTAAAAAGGATATCATTTTCTAAATTTAAATCTTTTACTTGTTTCTCAAGAGCTGATTTTTCCATACCATTGCCAACAATCAACAATTTTAAGTTAGGAAAAACCTCAATTACATTAACAAATTGTTGTATTAAGTATTTGTGACCTTTAAGCTCAATCAAATTGCCTAAAATCAAGATTTGGTATTTTCTATCCGCTTTTGAAAAATAAGATAATTTTGAAGATTTTATAAGGTTGGGCAGTAATATATTATTTTTATTATTAAGGTTATAATATTTAAATATTCCTTCTTTGGTCCCATTTGAATTAGCGACAAAAAGTGAAGCCATATTATATATATAACGCTTCCTCCATTTTAGCACTTTTTCTTTACCAGAATTAGAGCTGCCAAATAATTCAACTACAGAGAGTAAGTAATTTATACGGTTTTTAACCATTAACAAACTACCTGCAATATTCATAAGATTTACAGAACCAAAAGAAGATATTAAGATCGTAGGTTTATATTTCGTGATTTTCTTACAAATAAAGAAAAAATCTTTTAAAGAAGTTGGCCTTCTACTGGGCCAATTGATACAAGATATATTAGGATTATCAAACTTTACAAGAGAATTTTTATCAATAAGCATAACTACTTTATAGTTCCTGTTTACAAAACTGTTAGCAAGATTGAAAAAGTAATCTGGTCTTGCATTACCTGGTCTTGATGTAGAAATAAAGATGTACTTTTTTTGATTTTTATGACCATTCATTTAACTATTATTGTTTTTTTCATAACTTAAATTTATCAACTCTTGCCCTGCAATTTTTTAAAGATAACTTTATGCCTAGATTTCCAATGGCTCCGTTTTTTAGTTATAACATTTTTTGATTTCTAAAAAACCCTCCTAAGCTAAGCTCATTTAACCAAAGTTCTCTATTCGATTTTGAAAGCTTAAAAAAATTCTCTCGTGTTAAGCTTTCATGAAAACTCTTTACAATATTACTTATTTGATTTCTTTCTTCATACTCCACCCATACTACATGTTTTTTCCAATCAATTTGATCTGTAAGAGGTAAAAAACCATCTGTATTTAGGTAAACTGGAATACGTCCCATCATAAGAGTCTCATAAAATCGAACTGAAAAATTCCCTGCTCCACGAACACACAAAACATAAGCAGAGTTATTTATATTTTGATAAAATTCTTTAGTACTTCTATTAAGTTCCAATTTTGTACTTGCTCCTGCTCTATACTTTTTTCTTAAAATAAAATTGTCCTGTATATGTGGGCTTTTAATTAAGTTATTTAGTAACTGTGCCCTTAAATGAGTGGATGCTATCAGAGCTTGAGGTTCGTTTACACTTAGATTAAGATTAGATTGTAAATTTCGAAGTACAATTCTTAACTTTTCGCTAATTGCGTTTAAAACAGATGAACGAGCTTGTCCACAAAAACCAACGACTGGTTTTTGTGTATAGGGGAATGTAAAAGGTATCTCTTCTTGATATTCAGTTAATCGGTCCTTAATAAATACAGGCATTCCATAATGACCCGCTTGCTGTCGAGACATATATCCTCCCATTCTAAAAACTTTCAGATTATTGTACCTTGGAACCTTCACCCCAAAATCACCAGAATTCCAACTCCATACTGTTTTATGATAACCTGCAGCTCGTTCAATTAATTCTTTCGCTAGATGAAGCTTCTTATTTTGTACATAATAATTCCAAGACATGGGTAAAATTACAATCTCTGCTGTGGAAAGAGAATTGGTAAACTCATAATCCTTTGCTGAAACTCCGTAGAGTTTTATACGTTGTTCATCGGTAAAGTTTTCATTTTTAACGAAAGGTTTGAGCAAAGGAAAAAGCTGTCCCCTACAGTTTTTTTTATAATGCTCAAAGGGATAAAATATTTGCATAGTTAATTTTTGTAAAACTCAACAAATTCTTGTTGCTGTTTTTTAATATTAAACTCTTCTATTATCCGTCTTTTTGCAAAACTGGTAATATTCTTTTTTTGTTCCGCTGGCATTTCTATAACCTCTATAATTTTTTGGGCTAATTGTTCATGCTGTAATTTAGGCACCACCCAGCCAGATTTATTATTTAGCACGTTTTCAGAAAGTCCTTCAGCGTTAGAAACTATACAGAGTTTACCAAGTGCTTGTGCTTCTAAAACAGAATTACAAAAACCTTCTTGAATACTGTATTGTAAATAAACAGTAGCTTCTTCTACGTTTTTTTTTACTTCTTCCCGACTGAGTTTTCCTAAAAACAAAACCTCATCTTTCAATCCCAACTCATAAGCCGCATAGGCAATGCGTTCATATTCGTCTCCTTCTCCAATAATTTTATATTGAAACTGGTAACCCGCATACTTTACAATTTTTAAAGCAAGAAGGGCTTCTTCATAACCTTTTTTCCAATGCAACCTTCCAACAGTTATCATTTTGCAGATTGGCATTGTAGAAAGGTTTTCGGTTTTTTCTGTATTAAAAAACTCCAAATCTATGGCTGGTGTAATTTTAGTTACAGGAATGGTTTCTGGTAAACCTTGCTTTGCAGCTAAAGAATGAATATCTTCTGAAATAACATGTAGCTTATCTAAATGCTTCCATAATTTCTGATAACAATTGGGATTTTTCAATGGGTAAATACCAATATCGAACCCTCTAAAACTCACTGCCATTTTTGCTACTATCGCTTTTGCTAAGGTTTCTCGCTCTAAAGCTAAAGTTCCGAAACCAAAATGTAACCAATCTAAATCTGCTTTTAAAATTGGAGCGTTGATATACACTTTCTTTAAAAATTTTAATTTACTTACCCCATGTTTGCTTTCCAATGAGTACCAATTCATCACTTTTTTGAGATATGGAAGTAAAACCATATACACCTTAAAAAAATACAACAATTGAATAATAGGGTTAGAAGTGGTTTTAGAAAATCGCTTCACTTTACAGGTATTAAATCCAACACCATTATTTTGGCAAAATAGAGTGACCTCAAATCCATTTTTCTGTAATCCTTCTATTTTGGAATTAAAAAATGTTTCTGAATAGCCTGGAGGCTGCGATAAAACAATTCCTATCTTCATAAAGCAACTTCTAAATACATTTCTTCATGCTTTTTTGTCTCCATCTCGATGGTATGATGGGATTGCACATAACTTGCAAATATTTTTCCTAGATAATCCAACTCTTGTGTACCTTTCTCCATTAAAAGATTCAACTTAAACCACAAGTCATTAACATTTTCTGGTGCTACTAAGTAATCAGGAAAATTTTTTAATTGATCTCGTATGCCTGGAATATTAGTTCCTAATACTACCTTTCCAGAAGCCATAGCTTCTAGTAAAGCTACAGGGCTACCTTCCCTACGACCTTTGTCCCTTGTAGGTAATACAAAAATTTCAGCTCGATGAAGATAAGGTCTAACATCCATTACTTTTCCACTAAACTCAATTTTATGGCCTAATTTTAAATTTCTGACTAATTGTTCTAATTCTTCTCCATAACTACTATTTATATCACCCACCAAATTCAAACGCCAATTCACATGTTGTTCATGCAGTTGATTAAATGCTTTAATAAGAAATTCAATCCCTTTTACAGGTACCATGTTAGCAATACAAACAACGTAGCGCAAATTTTTATTGGGAAATGAAGGTATTAGGTCGCTTGTATAGCTACTCAGTATATTAAAATATGTAATATCTACTCCTCTAGGTATAAGTTCAATTTTTTTAGAATTTGGATAAAACTGACAGATCATATCTGTATTCTGTACCGCTATACGGTTGGCAAGCTTAGAGCGTAACCACCACGCGTTTTTTGAAGCACCTCCCCAATTCATATTTTTTTTGGTAAATATCCACTGTACTCCTGCTAATCTAGCGGCTAAAACCTCAGTGTAATCCGCTGCATAATGAAAACTATGTATAATATGGGGCTGGAGTGTCCTAAATTTTCGAGCTACTTTAACCACATTTAGGGCCAAAGCAGTATATGGTCGTGATGGGGATATATAAGGATAGATATGTAAAGGAATTCCAGATTGTTCTACTTCTTTGTAGAATTTTCCCCGGTTGTGTAAACACATAATATGGACATCAAAGCGATTTTTATTAAGTCTCTTGGCAATATTTAATAAAGCCTTTCCACTACCCGCGGTGTCAAAATTTGGTATAGTATAAAGTATTTTTATCTTTTTCATTTCAATAAGGTGTATAAAGTAAACAGAGGCCACTTATAATCGGCTTCTCCACTTCGATGCTCTTTTAACATTTTTTCGATGTGACGTACATCCAACCCAAAGTCTTCGGCTTTATCCTGAAGCAAAGTATCACAAAATTTTTCATAAAGAGAAGTTCTTAACCATCCAGATAAAGGTACAGAAAAGCCTTTTTTCTTGGTTTCCATAGGTACTCCAGACACTCGCTGTTTTAGTAGTTTTTTAAGTAATATTTTTTGGGTTCCTTTATAAAAATTCAGTCGCGGCTTTATCTCTAATGCTAAATTAATTAATCGCTTATCCAAAAAAGGCACTCGTACTTCAAGACTATTTTCCATACTCGCTAAATCCACTTTGCGCAAAGTTTTTTGCATCATACCATAAAATTCAGCATAACGCATATTTGCTAGAAGTTCCTCTTTATTTTTAGTGTTATTATAATTAAATACATCAAAATTAGAAGGTAAATTAATTTCTTTTAAATCGGCATTTAACTTTAAAATATCATCATTTCTAAAACGAGTATGCAAACCTTGGTGTGCTAAGGATTGTTTATTAGCTAACAACACCTCATTAACGTATTTTTTATTTAAGGTATATCGATCGGCCGCATAAATCATTTTTTTGGCCAATTTAGGGTAATGTTGAAATTTAATATTTTTAGCTACACTTTGAAATCGCTCATACCCAAAAAACAACTCATCTCCTCCATCCCCACTTAAAGCTACACTCACATGATTTTTAGCTAGTTTAGAAACTAAAAAGGTGGGTAGTAAACTAAAATCCCCTATTGGTTCGTGGATGCTTTGCATAGCCTCATCCCAGTAAGATAAAGATTCTTTAGCATCAAGATGCCATATATGATGTTGAATTTCTAAATTGCTAGCAAAGGCATTAGCTCGTTCCGTTTCATCATGGGTTTTGCTTTCGGAACCTATTGTAAAACTATCAAAATTGAAGTTATTTTTTTTTAAGCTTGAGCATACTAGGGCGGAATCGACTCCTCCTGAAAGGAATGCTCCTAAAGGAACATCGCTCAAAGTTTGGTCATAGACACTCTTATCTAGAGAAGACTTTATTTTATTTATTGCTTTGGTTTCATCTTTAAATGTGGCTTTCTTAGACTTAGATAGTTCCCAATAACGTTTGGCCGTGAGCTTCCCTTGCTCATCAAAACTTATTATCTCTCCCGGTTTTACTTGAAATGTATCTTGATATAGTCCAAAAGGTGCAGGGATAAAATGTTGTTCAAAATAGAGTTTAAGTACAGATAAATCAAGTGGCTTAACATTAAAATGTGGATGCGATCGAACTTGATCATATTGACTAGCTGCTACTAATTTTTTACCATCCCAACCGTAAAAAAGTGGTTTTATACCAGCAAAATCACGCACCAAAGTAGTTGTTTTTGTTTTTTGATCATATATACATATAGCGAACATCCCATTTAAACATCTAATCGTTCGCTCTATTCCCAACTCATCAAAACAATGACCTAGTGTTTCTGTATCGCTATTTCCCTTAAATTTCTGGAAGCTTAATTTTTCACGGAGCTGTAAATGATTGTATATCTCACCATTGAAAACGTACATATACCTTTGAGTATAACTCGATTTAGGTTGTGCTCCATTAGCGCTCAAGTCAAGTATAGCCAATCTATTAAAACCAAATTGTACTTGGGAATTATTACTAAGGTAACCTTGAGAATCTGGACCTCTTTTTCTTGACAGATTTAAAATTTCTATAAATTTTTCCTTTGGTAATAAATCTGTACTATAAGTTACCTCGGTTAAAAAACCACACATAAACTAGCATTAATTAGCATTAAGAAACGAAAGTACAACTTTATATTCACCTTTATTTTTAACTTTCATTTTTTAATGACTTTTTAGATAATAAATAATATACACAAAGCTTGTACATCTTGGTAGACCCTGTAAGTATCAGTAGCACAGCTAAGCATTTAAAATAAAAGGATACCCTTAGCGGCAAGATCTCCATTTCTAAGCGCTTAAAAAGACGATAACGGTTTCTAATTTTATTGGGCTCAAGTAGTAGTTTGAGATAACTACCTTGTATTTTTCTAAATAACAACATATCAAATACTAACGGTGTCTTTTCTTGAAAATAATAGGGTAGGTAAGTATTGATATATTGTTTCCAATAAATTGATGTTCTACTGCTTAATTTATTATTTTTTGTTACGGTAGATTCTAAATGTCTATAATACATATAAACTGGAGTTTTTAAATGAATCATTTTTTCATTTAATCCCAAACGTATATGAAAGAAAGCATCTTCCCCAATGCGCATATGTTCTGGAAATAAACCCCACTTTTCTAGCTTACAACGTCGATGCATAAAAGCCGGTGGACCAGACAAGAGTGAAAAGTTTTTAAACCACATTAAACCGCAAGTAGGTGGTTTTTCTAGAGCATAACTAACCTCTTTTTCGATCTTGAGACATTCATGCCGATTCTTAACTACGATTCTATTACCATATACACAGGCTGCTTCTGGATGCAAGACCAACAAATTCTGCATCTTCACAAGGCTGCCTTGAATCAATAAGTCATCAACATCAAAAAAATAGATAAATTCTCCCTTAGCAGCTAAATAACCTCTATTTCTTGCGGCAGACGCCCCTAGTTTATCTTCTTTTAGTATTTGCACAAAGTTATATTGATTCGCAAGCTTAAGTAAAATAGCCCAAGTTTTATCTGTACTATTATTATCTACAAAAATAATTTCGAATGAAACTAACTGTTCAGCTAATAGCTGCTGTACTACGGATTCCAAATAATGTTGACCATTATGAACAGGCACAATCACACTTAACATATCCATGATTTAAATAAAAGAATTATTAAATATTTAGATTTTTTTGTTGATACCAAATGCTAAAAGTAAGTAACATGCTTATAGGATGAGAATAGTTAACCGAATCTTTTTCTTGAAATTTTTTATAGAAATTTTTCGTTATTTTTTCTGGAATGAAATCTTGTAAATCATTTTCAAATAAATAATTTTGAAGTTGTTTTTCATTTTCTTTACCTAAAAACTGAAGTTCCCAATTGCGCTGTATAAATTTTTTCTGCTGAACCTTATTTACCCCAGCTTTCAGTTTCCTACTTACTTTAAAAGGTAAATTATAAGGCATTTTGTTATATTGGTAATTATTTAAATTGAAGGGTCGCTGATCTTCCCATGTAATTTTAGCTACTGCCGGATTTCTTTTTTGAATATAGGCAATTTGAAGTCTACGATCTGCTAAATATTTTTCAGGTACTTTACAGATAAACTCGCACATACGGTTATCATAATAAGGAACGCTAATTGGGTGCGCCTTTTCAAAAATAGAAAGATTTACCGAAGTCCAGCGAGGTGCCCAAAATTGAGACTTAAAGGCGCGCATTTTTGCTCCTATGTGGTCAATATCTATTTGATTTAATAACTCTTGAATTCTACTTTCTAAATAACTTTTAAAATTACCTTCTAAACCCCAACTGTTCCACAGCGCCTTAGCAAACTCTAATCCTCCTTTCTTCACTACTTTTTTAACCACCAGTGGCACCAAATCTTCTTCCGTATAATTTTCTGAAGCCCCTTTATCAAAGAGTACATCTCCCCAATGGCCCAAACAAAACACACCTTTCATTTTATTAAATTCTGGCAAAACTGCCATTTGACGCGGATGAGTAAACTCAGAATAGCAGCCGTTGATTTCAGCTAAGTCTTCAATGACATCCCATAAATAACCTTTAGGAATAAAAAACTCTTGAAACTTAAAATTACACGCTTTGGCTATTTTCTTAGCTATACCGCTTTCTGAATAGCCACCTGAAAAAGAATAACTATAAGAAGTGACTTCTTTCCCTAAATGTCTTAAAGCTACTGCTTGTGACCTGCTGTCTAATCCGCCAGAAATGGGTAAAATCGCTTGTTGATTTCCAATCTGCTCTGCTATAATAGTTTCAAAAAGATGCGTAAATTCCTCTAAAGCATCATTAAATTTCAAGTTACGGTCTGGCTGGTAATGCCAATTAAAATAAGGTGCAGATGAAATTAGTTTTCCCGTATCGCTTAATTGATGGAAACTGGCAGGATTTAATACTTTTTGATTCTTCCAATAAGTATCTTTTTCCCAAAAAAAACCCGTTGCAGCGAATAAACAGATCGCTTTAAAGTCAATCTCTTTAGCTTGATTATTTTTAACCAAATAAGACTGAACTGGGATGATTGGAGTAGTTATTTTTTTCACAACACTAGACATTACAAAATAAATATATAAAATTTTAGACTAAACTGGGCTTGGTATAGAGGAAAGCCAATCTATTCTATTGACTATCACTATCGATAATTAAATTGTACCACCTCCTTATATAAATTCAGCATCTTCAAAATCATATGTTGTTCGTTAAATTGGTTTTCTACTTTGGCTCTTGCTGCAAGTTCTATTTCTTCAACAATAGCTGCATCAAGATATATAAAATTCTTTATGGCACTAGCTAAGGCAACTTTATCACGGGTAGGACAAATAAAACCTTCTTGACCATCTGTAATCAATTCTTTCATTCCTCCACAGTTGGTACTAATTACGGGTATGCCTAAGGCCATGGCTTCTACAGCTACATTAGCAATTCCTTCTTCCAAACTGGGTAATAAAAATAAAGAAGCATTTTTTATCCTATTAAAAACTTCTTCCTGCTCTAATTTCGGAGTAAGTTTTACTTTATTTTGTAGATTAAATTCCTGAATTAAATAAGTGAGTTCTTCATCTCCTAAAGCGCCTACAATGATATATTCAAAATCCAATTGTTCTTCTGCTAGAATTTTCATGGCCTCAAGCGCATAAGGGTATCCTTTTATCCAATGTGGCCTTCCTACGGAGATAATTCTAAGTTTACCTACTTTCTTAGATGATTGTACCCAAGGAAATTTAGAAAAATCTAATCCCGTATATACTACTTGATTGATATGAGATCTAGGGACCTCTATTTTTTTTCCTTTTTTAGAAATTGCTTTGGATACTGAATGGATTCCACTAAGCTTGGGATACCATTGTTGAAGGTAATTTTTATTATCAAGGTTTATAAACGGACGTACATTGGTATGAAAACCACGCTGACTTAGAATTATAGGATAAGTTTTATGCATTAAATAAGGTTCTAACCACGGTAAAACAGAATTCCATTGGGCGTGAATGACATCAGGGTTTATTTTTTTTAACTGAAGTTGCAAGTTTTGTTCTTGAAGCTTTCTTCTTCTCCCTGATAAAATCCGTGTCAACGTATTTAAAATTATTGAAATATTAAGCGTTTTTAATGCAAGCTGAATGCTTGTAAGAATAAGTTTTAACTTTGAACTGTTATCACCTAAAGAAATATACTTGACGTGAGGTATGGGGTCTTTTAATTTTTCATTAAAACCCAAGACATAGACTTGATGTTCTTTTTGTAACCCCAAAACCAGCCTTCTGATAAACGCAGTGGTTTGGAAGGTTCCATCAAAAATAACAATATGGAGTTTGCTTTTACACATTATAATTTATAATAGGTGGTATACCAAGCTACAAACTTTTCAATTCCTTTTTCTACAGAAGTGGTAGCTTGGTAATTAAAGTCTTTTTGTAGTTTAGTCGTATCTGCCCAAGTGGTCAATACATCACCGGGTTGCATAGGAAGCATTTCTTTTCTTGCTTTCTTTTGCGTTGTCTTTTCTATAGCTTCGATAAAATTCTTTAAAGCTACTGGTTTAGAGTTCCCCATATTATAAATACCATAACGTGCAGAATTAGGCATATCGTGTTGTATGGTTTTGACAACTCCTTCAATAATATCATCTATATAAGTAAAATCACGAGACAGGTTTCCTCTATTAAATACTTTGATAGGTCGGTTATTTAAGATCGCATCAGTAAATAAAAAGATAGCCATATCAGGTCTTCCCCAAGGTCCATACACCGTGAAAAAACGTAAGCCAATGCACTGAATACCATATAAATGACTGTAAGTGTGCGCTAACAATTCATTAGCTTTTTTAGTAGCTGCATACACACTAATAGGCTCGTTCACGTTATCGGTTTCTGCAAATGGCACCTTATCGTTATTACCATAAACACTAGAGCTACTGGCAAACACCAACTTTTTTACTTGATGATGGCGCATACATTCCAACACATTTAAAAAGCCGCTAATGTTGGAATCTGCATAAACCTCTGGATTTTCAATACTATACCGCACTCCAGCTTGTGCAGCTAAATTACAAACCTGATCAAATTGATATTTTTGAAACAGCTTAGGTAAATGGACACGATCTTCTAGTTTTAATTGAATAAACTCAAAGTTAGAATACTTTTGAGAAAAGCAGATGTGATTATAATACGAGGCGTCTTGTTTCTCAATACCTAATTTCTGTAACCGATCAAACTTTAGACCTACATCATAATAATTGTTTAAGTTATCTAGACCTACAATTTTAAACCCCAAATTTATGAGTTGTTGACATAGATGAAAACCGATAAAACCAGCAGCACCTGTAACGAGAATTTTTTTCATAGAACACTAACTATTAACTTCTATTTTTTATTAAGTTATTTTTTTATAAAAAGAAATTATATCTGCAGCAATATTTTTCCAATCATATTTTAGCGCTTGCAATCTTGCCTCTTTAGATAATAGGTTACATCTGTCAGAATCTTCCAGTAATTCCAAAGCTAATTGAATGAATTCATCTTTATCTGACAACAAAAAACCACCTCCACTATTAAGGTAAGCTTGATTTCCTCCTACGCTTGATGTCAAAACAGGTAAACCACAAGCCAAAGCTTCTAAAATAGAATTACAAGCAGTACTATCCAATAGGGGGAGATATAAAAAAGTAGCCTTTTGGTAAAATGTTTTAAGTTGATTATCGCTAATCCCAGAATGAATATTTATTCGGTTAGAGTTTGGAAGCTTAATTTTTTCTTTATATTCCTTTTTTAAAATAATATCAATGGAAGCATTCTTATCTTTTGCTAATATGATCGGTAATGTTGTATTCAACATTTCAAAATCTCTCAAATGCTGTCCTACAAACAGCATATTTTTAGAATGCTTTTCCTTATTCGAAGGATGAAAGAATCTTGTATCAACACCATGGGGAATGTAACTAACGTGCTCTAGGTCTAACCAATTTCTAAGAAAATCCACTTGATTTTGTCCTACACATATAACTCCATCTAGTTTTTTTAGATAACTTGTTTCTTTTATAATCTTTCTTAAAACTTCTGGAGGCTTATGAAAAGTAGCACAAAATTTTAGTTGTTTATTTTCTTTTTTATATTTTAATAAGTACCTAATATCTCGTTCTCCATTTAGGTAGTGAACAATTGTTTTTTCTTTTCTAGAAGATTTTTTTAAATGAAAAAATAGCTCCAATTCTTTTTGAACACTTTGTGAATCATAGAGACCAGCTTTAGTAGTACTCATTTCTCCTAGCCATTTTGCAAAACGATACGGAAGTTTAGTTTCTCCATGGATTACATCAGATTGCTCTAAAAAATTAATAAGACGAGCATAACCTGAATAACCTGCGTGGTGTTGTGACCGATGATGTACAATAATTTTTTTCAAATTTCTAATAATTTTGAATCGCTCATAATCTTCAATACTCGTTTTATATTTTTTTCTGGAGAAATATAGTTCTCAAAATAAGATTTTGCATTTTTAGAAAGTAGCGACCCTAATTCTTGATCAACTAAAACTAATTTGATATTAGCTATTAACCCTTCATCTGAATGAAAATATAATACATGTTTTTTATTTTCTAAAGGTACAGGTAATTCTGTGGTTAAAGGCTCTGCTATAATTATTTTTCCTTGAGACAAATATTCAGGCATTTTCCAAGCTGGAGAATTAGCTAAACCTCTAGTATATATAACAATTTTAGCAGATTTTAATACATCTAAATAACTTTCAGGATCACTAGGCACATTAGAAATAGCATCTTTAAATTTATCTAAAAAAAACTCTGACTTTATAAAACCGCCTTTAAATTTATCAGGAAATTCTTTCCTGAGTAATTTAATAATATGGTAACGTTGTTGATGAATCTCTACTACATCCTGCTGATTCTCTTTAAAACAACGAGTTTGAAATAAAATAATATCTTTATTAGCTGGTTCAAATGACTTGAATCTCGATAAATTTCGTGTTGTTTTGATAAAATTCCAATGTTTTTTTTGACTCCTATAGGTTTTCAACCAACGCTGAAACAAAAAACGATCTAATTTAGTTTGCATTTTTAAGTTACTTCCTAAAATCCCCAACAAAAAGGAAAGCCAAGTATTTTGATGCTTTGATCGCACACCAAAACACAATCCTAATGGAAAAATCTTAGATTGCAGAGCCTTTGGTAATTTATCTACAAACTTACTATCATAACTACGTTTAAACACATAATCGCAGGTCTCTAATGCATGTTTAGAAAATTGATCTGCAAAATCATATAAATCTGTAGCAAAAAGAAGCTCTTTCTTTGATTGTAAATCTATAAACTTATAAAAAGAAGTTTTAGGGTGTGGTTTACTATTAGTTTGAAGAATACCTTGCTCTACAAAATATCTCCCTAATCTTTTGTCCGTATTTAGTTCAACATGTACCTCTATGAAACCTTTTGCTTCAAGTTCATACAAACCTGTTTGAATATAAGAAGAATGGTTCAACTCTTGAGGTGTATAAATAATAATTTTATATTTAGCCAATTACCCTATCTGTTTTATAGCGTCTTGTACAGTTGATTTTAAAACTTCATAAGTTTTATCCATACTATAATTCTCAACTATTTTTTTTCTTGCAGCTTTAGAAAAGCCTTCCGCTTTAGAAATATCTTGAAAATAATTGGAAACTGTATTTGCATAGTTTTTTAACGTACACAGCATACCATTCTTAGCGTGATCTATAATTTCTTCTGGACCTCCTGACCCCTCCATTGCAACTACAGGGGTACCACACGCCATTGCTTCTACCATGACCATACCAAATGATTCATGAGTACTTGGTAATAATAACAAATGAGCGCTTTGAAAATAATCAGGTAATTCATCGTGTTCTTTATGGCCTAAAAAACTAATGTTTCTCTCTAAAGAATACTTTTTCACTAACTCCTTTAATTCCTGTAAATATTCTTTTGAACTCACGGGTCCTATAATATTTAAAACAACATTGGTCAATCCAGAAGACTTGATTTTTTTTACTGCTTCGATAGCTAGATGAACTTGCTTTAGCGGTGTTATTCTCCCTACATATAACAATTTTGGTGATGTGTAATCCTTATTTTTTTCTTTTAGTGAAAATTTTTCCGTATTCACGCCTAGAGGGAACACGCGTATATCTTTCCCTTTAAACATATCCATCGTTTGCATTTGTTGCCTCTGTAAGTGAGTATGGACTAAAATATGATGAGCTTTTTGGTAATATTCTAAATTTGCTGGAGTATTACTATAATGCTGCCCGCCTAACATTGGGACATAAGGTTTTTGTTGCTTGTATAACTCTTTTGATAAGTTATAGCAAAATGAACTTGCATGGGCAGACATATTAATAATAGTTACATCTGGAGCCGACTCTTTATACCATTTAAAACATGTTTTAGAGCTTTGCTTTTTCCATTTTTTATGATTACCATTCCATTGAAAGCTTACTGGATAAAATTTATAATTTACATTTTCAAAAGTATACTTATACATGCTAAATTTTGGAGTAAAGTATTCTATACTCACCTCATATGTAAACTCCTTCGCTAATTGTTCCATAGCTTTTAGATGTGGTTGACTATGATACGTAGCCACACTTTTTTCTACTACTCCAGCAGCTTTAGGAGTAAACGGATGTAAAAGTGAGATTTTCATTAATTAAATAAATTATCAAATTGTAATTTAATTTTTTTTAAAAAATCTAAATCAAAATTATTAATTACAGATGGTTTTATTGCATTATATAATTTTAAATCATATTGTAGAACTTCATTCATAAGTTCTTCATCATAAGCATAGAAGACTTTCTTATCATTAGATACATTTTTACTTTTATAGTTAGTTTTTTTCCATTTAAACTTTTCATTAAAAATAAACAAAGCCTCATTAAATTTAAGCATATCGAAAAAAATTATATTTTCACCATTCGCCAAAGCCCTATTAAATATAAGTGGAGTTATTTTTATTTTATCTTGAAGAAAAAAATCATATGGTCCTGCTAACTGTCTAGTTAATAAATTATCTAAACCGTGCTCTATCAACAACTCTAAATACGCATTAAATTCAAAGTTTCTTGATTTTAAATCTTCATAAAGGTATCGACCATTTTTATGATGCTCTTTAAAATCTGAAATTATTCTTTCACGAGGATCTCTTAAAAAAGAAATATAGTTTATTTTTTCTTGTATAACATCATGAAAACCATAACCAACATGCCCCCCTATAAAATCTAATTTTTCTGTAACAGATGATTTCTCTAGAATAAGTTTCTTTATAACTTCTAAAGTTTTTGGTGCTGTTTTATAACCACCAGGAAGACGAATTGCTGATTTTTTGTTCTTCTCAAAACTACTACTTAAATACTCATAGGGTTTAGATTCCACCTTTGGTTTTAAATATAAATCATGATTGTTTTTTACAATTTCATAAAAACTTGTACCTGCTGTTTTAGGTATGTGAATAAAAAAAATCATTTTAATCAAGGTGTTTTTTAAGCTTTTTTCTATAGTTTTCTATTGGGTAATCAATAAAATGTATTATTAGAGCAGTAAACAACCCTAGAAATACAAAATAAACTATTAATGCATTAAAGCTTAATTTAAAACTTCCTTCAATTACACCTATCCCTATAAAATAGCTATAAATTAAAGCTACCAAATAGTGACATATATAAAACGGATAAGAATATAAACCTACATAATTATCTATTTTCCTTAATCTATTTGAAGTTTTCACTTTATACAAAGTATTAATTAAGAAAAAAGATATAATTAAATTCATATAAATACTAATATCCTTTATAAGATAATATTGAATTTCTTTATTATAAATTCCATTTAAATAAAAAGCGGTAAGCATAAGTAATACGGTAATGCTTTTACTTTTTAATATAATTGGCAACTTTTCTTTATACCAATACAAAACAGCGCCAATCGAAAACGCTAATGAAGCTGCAGGTATTGCCCCATAACGAAAGGTATCTAAGTCATAAAATAAATAAGTATAGATAAAATACAGAACACTTATTAAAAACCATATAACACTACGCGTTTTAGTTCTAGAAATCCCTAGAGAAATAAGAAGATAGTAAACTAGCTCATTTGAGATTGCCCAAGATGGAGGTATAATTCTTGGATGAATACGCGAAGGTACTATATTTGCATATACCATCGTTAAGTTACTGCCCCACTCAATTAATGAACTCGGGAGATACATATGAGGGTGTTTTGTAAGCCCCGATGACATCATAAGAACCCCTACTGTACATAGTAAAACGACCCAATAAAGAGGGTATAATCTTAAAATACGATTTAACCAAAACACAAAAAAACCTTTCACCGTAAAACCATATTTCTCATTTACAACCAAGGTCATTAAAAAACCAGATAACATAAAGAAAAATGTTACTGAAAAGTTCCCTAATGCTGGCACATTAAATATATGGAGCAAAATGACATTAACTGCTAAAATAGTCCTTAAAATCCCAAACATTAACTATTTTTTTAATACGATTGAATAAAAGTTGTATTTTTAGTTTCTTATTTCTCCTTCTTCTCTTAACTTCATAACCATCAAAAAAATTAACGAAATTACGCCATATTTTTTGAGCACTTGTATGTAATTGATAATGCCTTCCATTAAACGAAACATAAAAAAGTTGTTAATCATCTTTATAACAAACTTCTGAATACTTCATAGTTCGTTTCCAATTAACAAAATGAAGATACATTGTTTTATTACACATATTAAAATTGTTGATTTTTATTTTATCCAGGCCCAATGTTTATGCTATGCTATCCCTTTTCCAGAGTTATTAACCATAATTAATATTCTGTTAAAATTGTAAATTTTCTTCATAAAACATATTATCTCTCAAATAATTAGAAGTAATTTTTTATCGCCATTAGATAATTTTGAAACCAAGAATAACAGATAATTATGAAATAAAAATCATCATATCTGATTTAAAATAAACTCTATCTAAATAATTTCGGTAATTATATATAAGTATTTCTTTACTATCCTTACTGATGTGAAATACTATTGAGATATTAGTGATAACATTTGCAATAAACTTATAATATTTTTTTGTAAGTATTAAATTGCTCCTTTGCTTTCAATTTTTTATAAAAAAAATAAAACCTACCACTAAACTGTTTACTTATAATACCCATATAAAAATATATAAACCTTATAGGGAAATTTTTGATCAATTCAATGTGAAATTGTCTGGGTAAGCTTATTTTCTGAGCATTTAGATAACTTTGTACGCATTGTAAAAGAGAATATCGATTAAATTTATTTGATTTGGCTATTTCCTTAATATCTAAATAATTGTACCAGTTTGATTCAAAAATTTTATTTTGATGAACTTCATCATTTAAATTTCTTTCACCTTGTATTGAATTAGTCGTAAATCGACGTAAAGTAAGAAATTCCTTTACGTAATAAAAAGAGGTAGTTTTTAATAAGAGTTTACAGTTGTAATTATACTCTTGTCCTGCTTTCATATGTTCATTAAAATGTATATCATCTACGATATGTTTTTTGACAAATAAATCAGGAGTCAGCCAACGAACATAATCAATTGAAAATTTTAAAAAATCAACATCCTCACTTTCAAATTCGTAATTAAAAAAGCTATTATTAGGGTGGTTAAAGTATTTTGTTCTACTGATTACAAAATCCACTTTATTCCTTTGTAGAGCTTTAAGTTTGATATCAATTTTTTTCGGCAACATTAAATCATCCGAATCAAACCATTGAATATACTCTCCCTTACTCAATTTAAACCCATAATTACGTGCTCCGTTGCCTCCTGGCAAATGTACTTCTGGGCGATGGTAGTATTGGATACGTGGATCTTTTTCACAATAGGTTTTCATGAATTGAGCGGTATGGTCTGTACTTCCATCATCCACTACGATACACTCCCAATTTTGATAGTTTTGAGCGATAATTGAATCTAGTGTTTCACCTATTAAATGAGCTCTATTATAGGTAGGAATAATTATAGAAACTAAAGGCTGTTTTTGCATATTTAAAATTCTTAGCTATCAAGGTACCAAGTTCCTTTTTTTCTATTAAATTCAATGGATTGTCTCATTTCCTCTTTTATACTCTTTAAAAATTTTAGTACCAATCTGTGCCATTTTGCATTCTTAAACTTAAATAAAAAAAATTGTTTCCACATATTATTTCTACAATTAGCAAGTAATTCATCGTACTTTTCAAAATCATTTAAATTGATATTTGCATATTTGACCTTTAAATTTTTCTCTTTATTTTTAAAATATGCTTTACTTCCTTTACTTAATTTATTTTCTTTTCTATCTTCCCGATCGTGAACCATAAATGCATTTGGCACTACACCTATTTTTAAGTTATGATAACGTACACGTTGACAATAATTATCATCTTCACCATAGTGAAAAAAGATAGGATCAAAACCTCCTACGTTAAGTAAGGTGTTCTTAGGTAGTAACCAACCAGCAGCATTAACAAATGGTACAGAATAAATTTCTTTCTTATTGTTATCCAAAACAAAGTCTGAATAGAAATCTGAATTATATTTAAATCCTACATAATTAGAAAATCGGGCATCCAACTTGGTTTGAGATGCATTGGTGTGAATAGGACTTAAAATCCCATATTCTGGATATTGCTGATGAATATTAATTAATTTTTGAATGGTATCTTCTTCTAAATAAGCATCTTGATTGAGCAAATACACATAATCGGCATTTTGCTGTAAGGCATAACTTATGCCTCTATTATTAGCTTGTCCGAATCCTAAATTTTGCTTTCCTTCAAAAATTATAAATTGCGGATAATTTTGATGAATAAATTGAACCGTACCATCAGTAGAATTATTATCTACAACAATAACCGAAAACTCTGTAGGAATTGAGGCCAGACATTTTGATATCCATTTCATTCCATTATACGTAACGATAATGATGCTTGTTTTCATTAAAAATAATTTTTTATTTTTTGAAAACCTTTTTTGTAATCCTCAAAATGATAGTTTAGTAGGGATAAATCTTTATGGTATTTTTCTTCTACCCACCTTTTCTTCCTGCCGGTATAAAAAAAAGAATAATGTGAAAATCTTTTTTTATTTTTTTTTGAATGCTGAGTGAAAGGTTTTCTAAATTCAAGTTCTTGATTTAATAACTTCAAATCATGTTGCAAATTTTCAAAATGTCCTAAAAAGTTAATTTTAAATTCTCCTTCTGTGTAGAAAAAATCAGTTTGCGGTAAGACATGATCTCCTCTATATTCTTTATTTTCCTGATTATTTAAAACATGATTAAATGATCCCTTCGCAAAAATATAATCTTTAAAACTGCCTGTTATTTTTCGATCTTTTTGTATCCATAAATAATCAGAATATGAACGATCATATGGGTTTCTTACAAAGGTAAATTTAAAGTAAGTTTTAAAAACTTCTTCTGAAATAAGTTCTGTTTCTAGTAATTGTTGACTTGTAGCATGCTGTAAATGCAATTTACGTTTAGGGCACCATCCATACAATAAATCATAATTAGGAGTTTTCCAGTCTAATTTAGGAGCATTAAAATAATAATCTCTAATGCTAGAACCCGCACATTTAGGAATATGGATAAAAATCATTTTTTGTTGATGTGATATCATTTTCTAATTTATAATCCATTCGTAATCCATCGAAAATATTCCTTTATTTTTTATACTAGGTAATTTACCTGTATTGTAGAAATCACCGTTATCAATCTCTATATTATCCCAATTTTCATTTTCAAAAAGTATGCTTCTATTATTTAAATCTAGTAATTGAATCCCTACACTATAGGAACCAGCAGAAATTTGATTTTTTAAGATTTTACAATCAAAAATTTTAGTTGCATTACTTTCTAAAATTGTAGTCTTATTTACATGAAAGGTATTAAATGTTGTAATAAGCTTTTCTTTTTCATTGAAGATTTGAAAACGTATATTGAGGTGAAAGTCTTGTCGGGAGATATTTTTTAACTTCAAGAAAATTTCAAAACCTTTTCCCAACAGAAGACCTGAAGATTTGTTATTTAAAAAGTCTTTAATTTTATATTCTAATATAGAAATTCCATTAACTTTAAATGGTAACTCTATATTATTTTCAGTTTTTGATTTATCTAGATAAAAACTAATCGCTTTATCTACTTCTCCTTCAAAAACAGAAGTACCATTCTCCAAAACTAAACAGCGTGTACACAATTGCTGTATCGATTCCATATTATGACTGACAAACAATACCGTTCTTCCCTGGCCTTGGGAAATGTCTTGCATTTTCCCGATTGCCTTTTTTTGAAATTCCGCATCTCCTACGGCTAAGACCTCATCGATCACTAAAATTTCAGGTTCTAAATGGGCAGCGACGGCAAAAGCCAAACGTACCCGCATGCCACTACTATAACGTTTTACAGGAGTATCAATATACATTTCACATCCTGAAAAACTAATAATTTCTTCTAGTTTTTCATTCACTTCGGCTTTGGTCATTCCTAAAATAGCTCCGTTTAAGAACACATTTTCTCTACCGGTGAGTTCGGGGTGAAAACCTGTACCTACTTCTAGAAGAGAAGCGATGCGTCCTCTGGTTTTTATAGAACCAGTCGTTGGGCCGGTGACTCTAGAGAGTATTTTTAGTAAAGTTGATTTTCCAGCCCCATTTTTGCCGATAATCCCTAAAACTTCTCCGCGTTTTACTTCAAAGCTAATGTCTTTAATCGCCCAAACATAATCTTCGGTAGCTTTTTGACTACGATCATTGACTGCTCCAACCTTCGTATAAGGATCTTCTTTTCCACGAAGCTGATGCCACCAACGGTTAAGGTCATGGCTTAAGGTACCCGTCCCTACCGTTCCCAGTCGGTATTGCTTACTAATATTTTCTGCTTTAAGAATTACATCACTCATAGTAACTTTATCAACTAATCTTTTTTAATTCTGCTTTTTTCTTAAACCTTACGTCCTAGTTTCCATTTCTAAATGCTAACCTTTAATTGTTAACTGTTTACCGTTAACTGTTAACTATCAACTGCTAACCGCTTAGGGCTAAGAGCTAACCGCTAACTACTAACTTAAACCGTATCAATAAAATTCTTTTCTGTTTTGTTAAATATAATTAATCCTACCAAAAACAAAACGATTGAAAAAACTAATGCGTATATAAATCCGCCCCAAGTAAACATTCCATAGTCAAGCGTCATAAAACGAAAGCCTTCAATCAATTGCGTAATGGGATTGTATTGAAATGCCCAGCTTAATTCAGGTACTTTTTTGATAGCTTCTGCTAAGGAAAAAGGAACTGCCGATACATACATGAGTAATGAAGTCGCAAAGCCTACCAACACGGTTAAATCTCGGTATTTGGTCGTAAAGGCTGAAATACACATTCCTAAGCCTAAGCCCATCAACGCCATCATCAATACATATACAGGAAATAGCAGCAGGTAGAGATTCGGACTTATATCTTTCCCGATCAACACATAATATAAGTAAAAGCCTATAAAAATAGACAATTGAATTCCAAATTTTAATAAATTGGAGATGGTTACTGAAAGTGGCATAATGGCTCTTGGGAAATAGACTTTTCCAAAAATTCCTGCATTCCCGCGAAAGGTATTGGATGTTCCCGTAAGGCATTCCCTAAAATAGTTCCAAGCAGTAATTCCCGCTAGGTTAAACAAAAAAGAAGGAATCACACCCGATTTTAGCCCTGCAATGTTACTAAACACCAAGGTAAAGATCACTGAAGTAAACAAAGGCTGAATAAAAAACCAAAGCGGACCCAAAATGGTTTGCTTATATACAGTGACAATATCTCTTTTTACAAAAAGAATAAGCAAATCTCTGTACCGCCAAATTTCTTTTAGATTGAGATCAATCAGTTTTCGCTTGGGTGTAATTTCATATAACCACTCTTCCTGTTTCACACTCTATGGATTTAAAAATTAGACCAAGTCACTTGTAATCCGTTATGAACGCTATATTGGGGCTCATAACCTAATTTGTCTTTTCCTTTTTGAATATTCGCCAAACTATCACGCACATCGCCTTGACGTGAGGGTCCGTATTCTGCTTTTAAATCTGACCCTGCGGCTTCTTGTAAAGATTTCCACAGTTGGTTCAAACTAATGCGTTCTCCATAAGCTACATTATAGACTTCGTTGACAGCATCTTGAGGAGCGAACAAAGCCTTTATATTGGCTTGAACGGCGTTTTCTACAAAAGTAAAATCTCGGGTTTGCTCTCCGTCTCCATTTATCGTAGGAGCTTCCCCATCTTTTAAAGCTTGCATAAATAATGGAATTACTGCTGCATAGGCTCCATTCGGACTTTGCTTAGGGCCGAATACATTAAAGTAACGCAGACCTATAATTTCTATTCCGTAGGTTTTGGCAAATACATCGGCATACAATTCATTCACATATTTGGTTACCGCATATGGAGATAAAGGTTTTCCGATCTGTTCTTCTACTTTAGGTAAGGTTTTACTATCTCCATAAGTAGAACTAGAGGCTGCATACACCAATCGCTTTACGGAATCACTCTCTTTTTGAGCAACTAACATATTTAAAAATCCGCTCACATTCACATCATTAGAGGTGATAGGATCGTTAATCGAACGAGGAACTGACCCCAAAGCAGCTTGATGACTTACATAATCTATTCCGTTAAGGGCTTTTTTGCAAGTCTCTAAACCTCTAATGTCACCTTCCATAAATTCGAAAGCGGAGTGGTTTTCAAATTCTTCTATGTTGGCATAATAGCCATTGGACAAGTTATCTAAAACACGGACTTTCTTAGCCCCGTGTTCTAATAAATATTGTACCAAGTTAGAGCCAATAAAACCAGCTCCTCCCGTGATAAGAAATGAATAGTCTTTTAAATCTTGAGTGTGGTATGCTGTAGTATACTTCATTATAATCTTCCGTCTATGATTTCTTTAGGTAAAAAGGACTTTACATCAAAAATGACCGTTTCGGGTTTGCGCAAGGCTTGAAAGTCTAAGGCTAAAAACTCTTGATGAGAAACACACAATACAATGGTATCATAGGTGCATTGTAAATCCTTACAATCGGTGATCAATTCCAAATCAAATATAGATTTGACCTCTTCTGGATTGGCCCAAGGGTCGCATACATCGACCTCTAAATTGTATTCTTTAAGTGCATCGATGACATCAATAGCTTTGGTGTTTCTGACATCGGGACAGTTTTCTTTAAATGTAATTCCTAATACTAAGGCTTTTCCACGTTTAATTGTCGCTTCTTTCTTAACCATCAACTTAATAACTTCTTGTGCGACATAAGCACCCATCCCATCGTTCATACGCCTTCCTGCCAAAATAATCTCGGGATTATAACCTGCTTCTTGGGCGCGTTGTGCCAAATAATAAGGATCTACCCCTATACAATGACCACCCACTAATCCTGGAGTAAATTTAATAAAGTTCCATTTGGTCGCCGCCGCATCTAGTACGGCGTCGGTATCAATATCTAATAATCTAAAGATCTTACTCAACTCATTCACAAAGGCAATATTGATATCCCGCTGTGAATTTTCAATAACTTTAGCTGCTTCTGCTACTTTGATACTCGGTGCTAAATGGGTTCCGGCAGTAATGATAGAAGCGTACAACTCATCAATTTGCTGAGCCATAGCTGGAGTTGAACCCGAAGTGACTTTTAAAATTTGAGTCACCGTATGTTTCTTATCACCCGGGTTGATGCGTTCTGGGGAATAGCCCGCATAAAAGTCTTCGTTAAATTTTAATCCCGATACCGCTTCTAGAATAGGTACACATACTTCTTCGGTCACTCCAGGGTAAACCGTAGATTCGTAGATGACTACGTCTCCTTTTTTAAGGTATTTACCAATGGTTTCACTGGCTTTTTGTAAGGGAGTAAGTACCGGACGGTGATTTTTATCGGTTGGTGTTGGTACGGTAACAATATAGACTTCCGCATCAGCTAAAGAATCTGCAGTATAAGATAGTGCTAAGCCTTTACCTTCCTCTACCTTTAAAACTGATTGTAAATGTTCATCAGATACTTCTAAGGTATGATCGGTTCCCTGCTGAAGCTGAGAAACGCGATTTTGATTGATATCAAAACCGATTACTGAATATTTTTCAGCGAAAGCTACAGCTAAGGGAAGTCCAACATAACCTAAGCCTATAATGGCAATGCGTGGTTGATTTTTCATTTATTTTTTCCGTTTAAAGACCTTATTAAATAGAGATTGTTTTTTTTCTTCATCGTGGTATCCATTTCCATAATTCCCATAATTTCCATACCCATAGCCGTAACCATACCCGTAACCATAGCCATATCCGTACTTGGCTTTTTGTTGGAAATAATTAAGGACAAAACTTATGTTTTCTACCTCTCCTTTTTTATACTTCTCATTGATTACCCCCAGCATGGCATGTTTGGTATAGCCTTGACGGACCATATACAGGGAAGCATCGGCATACTTTACTAAATTTAAAGCATCAGAAACCAAACCTACAGGTGGTGAATCGAGAATGATATAATCATAGGTAGCTTGCAGCTCTTTTATGATTTCATCCATTTTATCGGTCATCAATAACTCTGAAGGATTAGGGGGTACAGGGCCCGCCGTAATGATATCCAGATGATCGTACTTAGTTTTTTGTATAACTTCTTCGCTGCTTTTTTGACCGATTAAATAATTGACTATCCCTACCTGGTTGGTGATTTCAAAATCATCAAAAATCTTAGGCTTTCTTAAGTCCAGTCCTAATAGAATGGTCTTCTTACCGCTAATCGCAAATACGGAAGCCAAATTCATAGAACAAAATGTCTTTCCTTCCCCAGATACCGAAGAAGTGATCAATACGGTTTTACATCCCGTAATTTCTTGCTGCTTATAGATAAATTGCAAACTAGCGCGTAAACCTCGAAAGCTTTCAGCAATAGCCGATTTAGGTTTATTATACACCACCAAATTACTCGATTGCCTACTCTTCCCTAACATTCCCAAAATAGGTACTGGAGATAAACGCTCTACATCTTTAGCACTGTTAATTTTATTGTCTAAAAATACGATGACAAAAACAAATACCAAAGGGATAACACTTCCCAGCAACACAGCCATTACATAATTCAACTGTGTATTCGGACCTATTTTCCCGCCTCCCACATCTTTAGCTTCATCGATCACTTGTACATCACTTACATTGGCAGCTTTGACCAAACCTGCTTCATTTCGTTTGGCTAAAAATAGATTATACGTCTGTTCGCTAATGTTATAACGTCGCTCAATTTTAAGTAAATCTTGTTGTTCTTGCGGTAAGTTAGCGACTTCTGCTTCTAAAGCAGCAATTTCTGTACGGATATTATTTAACTCAGACTTTAATAATCCTTTAGAGGAAGTGATGTTTTCTAATAAAACCGATTTGGTAGCATTAATTTTCCGATCGATATCATCAAAGGTAGGATTGTCTTCTTTTAAGCTATATTGGTATTTTTCTCGCTCTTCCGATAAGGTAATGATGCGAGCAACCCCATTGGTGAGGCTAGATTCTACTATTCCCGCAACCGAAGGCGCGGGAACACTGCTATAGTCACTGCGAGATTCTAAATAATCTTCGAGTGTGACCAAATAGTTGAGTCTGCGTTTTAAATCTCGTTCTTGAATATCAAAATCGGTTAATTTTACGCGTAAATTTTGTGCTTCAGCAGTAATATCGATAATAGCATTACTCTTTTTAAAGGTATTCATTTCATCTTCTACCCCTTTCAGCTCTTTAGAGCGCTCTTGCAAACTGCTATCGATAAATTGAATGGTCTTGGTAGCAAATAAATTTTTCCGTCTCAGCATATTATCGCTTAATACCTCTGCTGTGGCATTTAGATAATCTACCAGCTTTTCCTTGTTATTACCCGTTAAAGAAAGTGATAATACAGAGCCTCCTTTTTGTTCTGCATCTACTCGAATATTTTGATAAGTCTTTACGACATTATCAAAATTTAAAAATTGTATGTAATAAGTTTTTCCAGTAACTAATGGATTTTTAGACCGAGTTAAAGTAAAATTAGCAAAAGGCAAACGAACTGACTCCCCCACCTTAAAAGTTTTTTTAAAGGTTCCGTTTTCTAAAAACAAGGAACTCTGTTCTTTATCATGGTAACGCATCAAGGAAACCTTCCCTGGCTCTTCCCGAGTTAAACTCAGTTCATACCGAGAGGAATCGATAAGCCGAATGCCTATAAGGGTATGCAAAGCTTGAAAACGAGAAGTATCCACCTCAATAAGGAAAGGCGTCTGTCCGTAAGCATCTACTTTTTGGTATTCTCCTTGTCTTAAGTATTCTAAATAATATTGCAAACGTTCTACCACCTGTTCGTTATGGGATCGGGTATTGAGCGTAGTTACTGCTGTGCTCACCTTATCGGAAGTTCCTCCCCAATTAAAAGTAAGGCTGGTATTGGAAGTAAAAAAAGGATTTTGATCGTCTTTAATACTAATAAGAGAGCTTAAACGGTAGACCGGAAGCTTTCTTACGTTGATATAATAAGCTATTCCAAGCCCTATGAGAATACTAATGACAAAGATGTACCAATAACTAAACACTTTGAGGATAAACCCTTTAAAGTCAAAATTCCCAGTCGTACTGTCATTAATTTCAAATTCTTCTTCCATCACAATCGGTTTGAAAGTAAAATAAGGGACGTGATTAAAGCGACTACAGAGGCAACGGCCGAAAAGGTTTCCAATCCGTTTACCCCAAATCCTAAACTTTTTTGAGGTAAAGGTTTGACCATGATCAAATCATTAGGTTGTATATAATAATAAGGAGAATTAATAGCATCTAAAGCAGTTAAATCGATATGGTGTACTTTTTGTCCGCCTGGATATTGCCTTAAAACCACCACATCGGTACGGTCTCCCGTAAGTTCGATATCTCCCGCATTGGCAATGGCTTCCATAATCGTGACTTGATCCTTATAAATCACCTGACTACCAGAACCTATTTCGCCAATCGTGGTATAGCGAATTCCTGCTAATTTTACCGTTACAAATATATTGGCTTCTTCTTTAAAATAATTGGTAAGAAGTTCTTCTTCAATTTTAAGTCGAATCTCTTCTAAGGTAAATCCTAAGACATTGATTTCTCCTAAGGTAGGAACCCTTATATTCCCGTGATTATCCACAAGAAATCCGTCATAATACAAACGTTCTTCGCCAGTAGCACTTACATTATTATCATCGATAGGATTGAACATACCTACCAGCTCTTGGTCTAATGCTTTTACCCGAATACTTAAGAGATCATTCGTTTGAACGCGGTAAGGCTTTTGAATTTGTCTAATAGCCATGAGACTATCTACTTGCTGCTCACTTTCTTGTAAGTAGGTGAGTTTCTTTGTCCCTATACAAGAAGTAAAACTTCCGATAAGGATAAAAAGCAACATAAGCTTTATCAACTTCATTAAAAATGACATTTCTATACGAAGCAAATATAACTTTTAAGACCTAATAATAAAACCTAAACCTAAAATACTCAGTATTTTCTTGTTAATTTGCAACAAAAATCAAAAGCCTTGAATTACGCATCTATCGAGAACATCGCCAAAGCATTTGGCGAACGCATTTTATTTAAAGATCTATCCTTCGGAATCAATCAAGGACAGAAAATTGCGCTTATTGCTAAAAATGGAACTGGGAAAACTTCCCTTCTAAATATATTGTCTCAAGCCGAACTTCCTGATGAAGGAAAAGTAGTTTATCGTAAAGATATTAAGGTAGCGTTTTTGCCGCAGGAACCCAACCTGGATCCGAAACTCACGGTAGAGCAAGTGGTATTTGCATCCGACAATGAAGTGCTTCGTATTATTGAGCAATATGAAAAAGCGCTCAACAATCCTGAAGATACGGATGCTTATCAAAAAGCTTTCGATTTGATGGAAGCCAAACAAGCCTGGGATTTTGAAACAGAATACAAACAGATTTTATCTAAACTAAAATTAGAAGACCTTCACCAATCGGTGTCTAAACTTTCGGGAGGGCAAAAAAAGCGATTGGCATTAGCCACTGTTCTTCTAGATAAACCTGACTTGCTAATTCTTGATGAGCCTACCAACCACTTAGATTTAGAAATGATTGAGTGGCTCGAAGATTTCTTTAAAAAACAAAACTTTACCCTTTTTATGGTCACTCACGATCGGTATTTTTTAGAACGGGTGTGTAATGAAATTATCGAATTAGAAGACGGGCAGCTTTACACCTATAAAGGAAATTACAGTTATTACCTAGATAAAAAAGAAGCGCGCGTAGAAGTTGAAAAAACCAATACCGACAAAGCTAAACAGCTCTATAAAAAAGAGCTCGACTGGATGCGTCGCCAACCCAAAGCGCGAACTACCAAATCTAAATCGAGAATTGACGATTTTGCCGATATTAAAGCCAATGCTCACAAACGACGTAATGAACACGAAGTACAGCTCGAGCTTAATATGGAACGTATGGGAAATAAGATCGTGGAACTCCATAAGATTTCTAAGAGCTTTGACGGAAAGGTATTATTAGATCAATTTAACTATAATTTTCAACCCGGAGAACGACTGGGAATTATCGGTAAAAACGGAACAGGTAAATCGACTTTTCTTAATATTCTTACCGGAAATTTAAAAGCGGATAGCGGAAAAATCACCATTGGAGAAACCGTGAAATTTGGGTATTACACCCAAAAAGGAATTCGCATTAAAGAAGGTCAAAAAGTAATTGAGGTCATTCGTGAATTTGGAGAATATATTCCTTTAAAAAAGGGAAGGCAAATTTCTGCTGCTCAGTTGCTAGAACGCTTTTTATTTGATAGAAAGAAGCAATATGATTACGTAGAGAAACTAAGCGGTGGAGAGCGCAAACGTTTATATTTATGTACCATTCTTATTCAGAATCCTAACTTTTTAATTCTCGATGAGCCAACCAACGATTTAGATATTGTAACCCTCAATGTCTTGGAAAGTTTTCTTTTAGATTATCCTGGTTGCTTGTTGGTGGTTTCTCACGACCGTTACTTTATGGATAAGATTGTAGATCACTTATTTGTTTTTAGAGGCCATGGAGAAGTAGAAGATTTTCCTGGAAATTATAGCGATTTTAGAGTCTATGATAGTAGTACTAGTCCAGTTACTGAAAAGACAAAAGCAAATTCTAAAAGCGATTGGAAAGCCACCACCGCCGATGCACAACTCAGTTATAACGAGCAGAAAGAATTTAAGCGCATTGAAAAAGATTTACCTCAACTAGAGCGTAAAAAAGAGACTTTGCAAGAGGAGTTTTTACAAGAATTAACCGAAGAACAGATCAAAGAAAAATCTATAGCCTTACAAAAAATCATCGATGAGATTGATCAAAAAACCGAACGCTGGTTTGAACTTTCAGCGATTATGGAAGGAGAGGATTAATTTCTATTGTCATTTCGAAGAAGGCATGAATGAGAAAGCTGCTTAATAAAAATTGTAACCTGTCATTTCGAAAGAGGAACGATTGAGAAATCTGTTTAAACAGGAGTTCGAATTTTTAAAAGATATTTCAACTCCGCTGCGCTGCGCTCAATATGACAGTAAGCGATTGTCATTCCGACAAGTTTGTCATTTCGAAGAAGGCATGAATGAGAAAGCTGCTTAATAAAAATTGTAACCTGTCATTTCGAAGGAGACACGACTGAGAAATCTGTTTAAACAGGAGTTCGAATTTTTAAAAGATATTTCTACTCCGCTGCGCTGCGCTCAATATGACAGTAAGCGATTGTCATTTCGACAAGTTTGTCATTTCGAAGAAGGAACGACTGAGAAATCTGTTTAAACAAGAGTTAGAATTTTAAAAGATATTTCTACTCCGCTGCGCTGCACTCAATATGACAGGTAGCGATTGTCACTTCGAAAGAGGAACGATTGAGAAATCTACTTTAACAGGGGTTAGAATTTTTAAGAAAATCACCACTTCTTCCTATCTATCTCAGACTATATAAAAATTACAGCATACAAATTTTTTAAAAGATAAACTATAATCTCTATTTTTACGCACTCTTGAGATTTGAAAGCCTTGAAGCACTTACTTAAATCATATCCGAATTTTTGGTGGAAAAGCTCCAATCAACATGGGGTACACTCTCCTTTTGTGTATCAACTAGTCACTTTATGTTTTTATGATAAGAAGAAGTACAACTCCTATCCTATTTTAAAAAAATTCCGTCAAGAAATTTTGAATGATCAGCAGTCTATCCAAGTAAAAGATCTGGGTGCAGGATCTCAGGTGTTTTATGAGGATAAAAGAAAAATCGCTGCCATTGCTAAAAATGCTGGAACTACTTTAAAACGGAGTAAATTTCTAAATCGGTTAACGCATTATTTTCAGATGAATACTGCTGTAGAATTAGGAACTTCTGTAGGAATGGGCGCTGCTAGTATCGCATGCAATAATCCTGTCGAACTTTATACCATAGAAGGCTGTTCCCAGACCGCAGCAGTAGCCAAAACATACTTTCAAAAACACCAACTAACCAACATTCAAGTAGCGGTAGGTGACTTTAAAGAACAAATTCCTAACATTCCTTTTCAAAAAATAGATTTAGCCTTTATTGACGGTCACCATAGCAAAGAGGCGACCCTTGAATATTTTGAAGCTTTATTGCCCTTAATTCACAATGAAACCGTATTTATCTTTGATGACATCTACTGGTCTAGCGGAATGCAAGAAGCTTGGGAAGAAATTAAAAAGCACCCAAAAGTTAAAGTAAGTATCGATACATTTTTTTGGGGATTGGTATTCTTTAGAAAAGAACAGGAAAAAGAACATTTTAAAATAAGGTTATAATTATATTCAAAAGGCCCTTCAATTTCTTGAAGGGCCTTTCTCAACTAACAAAAAAACTTGAAAAAAACTAATCTAAAATTTCATAGCAATTTTTTTAAAATCTTTGACTAATCTATTTTTATAACTCGCTTTCAAATACTTACGAAATAATTATAGGTTTGGTTTTTAAATTTGATAAAATTTTATATTTGTCCTAAAATTTCTCAATG
Source organism: Mesonia sp. K4-1 (assembly GCF_008017825.1). Classification (NCBI taxonomy): domain Bacteria; kingdom Pseudomonadati; phylum Bacteroidota; class Flavobacteriia; order Flavobacteriales; family Flavobacteriaceae; genus Mesonia; species Mesonia sp. K4-1. Next base: position 34,766 of record NZ_VRLS01000086.1, on the reverse strand, counting down.
AACCCATCGGCCTCTGGTTGGATTAAAAAACACCTTCGTCACTTAAATAAGGACAAAACGCTTCTTAATTTTTCAGAACATCAATTTTATCACCAACTTAGAGCTAGTGGTTTTATTTACGCAAACAGTATTAAGAGTATATCCCATTTAGAAAATAGCAACTTTAAATATACTACAGAAGAGCTAACAAAAATTAATATATTAGACTCCTTACTTTTTATATTCAAACAAAAAAACCCTCAAACTTCATTAGAAGAGGCTATAGAAACTATTATATTATTTTATACTCACTTAGAAAAGAAAAGCACATCACCTTTTAGTTTTCTAAAATTGAAAATTTCTTCTGAAGAAAAGTTAGAAAAAATTCTGCAAGAAAGAATACAGATTAATAATTCTATTATTAAAAAGAATTTTAGTCACCTCATTACAAATGCTTTACTTTTTATAGATATTCTGGCTTTTCAGGAGTTTTTAAGATCTAAAAAAAATATTCATCTTTATTTACAAGAGTTTGAGTATCTGGTGGCGAGTATTGTCTATCAATCATTTAAATCTAAAAAGGAAACTACTAAATATGATAATTTAATACTTCAGGTTTTAAAAAGTTCGTTCAGGTTTCATAAGCTAGAAATCACAAAAGAATATAGTTTTAATGCACAACTTACCAATGATGTATTGGAGAAGTATTACCTCATCGATTTAGCTTGCATAACGGCTTATAATGATGAAAAAATTGAAAAAGAAGAGATTAAATTTATAAAAAATTTAGGGGACCAATTTCAATTAGAAAGAAATATTATTGATACTTCATTAGTAGAAATGACTTCTTTCTTTACGGAATTTAAAAACCAAATTACTTACTTTCAACATTCTCATGCCCTCAATAATCTATACAAGAACACCCATAGAATGGTTAGGCTATTGGTGCTTAGAAATAAAAATAGACTGTTACGAGAATTATTTGAAAGTAAAGAGCTAGTGATTCTACTCTCTAAGTCTACACATAAAAACTTAACCGATGAAGAACGTATAAAAGTAAAGAGTCAATTATTAGATATTTGCAAATCTATACCTTCCCTAGCGATATTTATTCTGCCTGGCGGAAGTGTTTTACTCCCCATTTTAATTAAATTTATACCTCAATTATTACCATCTGCTTTTAATGAAAATAGATTAGAAGATTAATTATTGCGCCAACCAATTTTTAAAATCCTTTACTCTTTCTCTACTCACAATAACTTTATTATCTTCAAATTTTTTCAGCTTTAGCTGAACACGACTATTAGTATAACTCAGCATATCTTCAATGGCATTAATATGCACGAAATACTTTCTGCTAATTCTATAGAAAAAGTCGGGATCTAATTCTTCTTCTAAGTTTTCTAAGGTATAATCTACCAAATAGTTTCTCCCCGATGTAGTTTGCAAATAAGTTCCTTTATTTTCGCTATAAAAACAAGCTATTTCATCTACGGGAAACATTTTTAAATGCTGACCTATCTTGGTTATAAATCTCCTTTTATAGACTTTTTGCTGTGGAACCGAGAGGATTTTTTGTAATTCCGTTAAGGGAAAATTCTCGTATGATTTTTGCTTATATTTTTTTAAAAACTTATTGTAGGCGTGTTCTAATTCCTCTTGGTCTATAGGTTTTAATAAATAATCTACACTATTTAATTTAAATGCTTTCAAAGCATATTCATCATAAGCAGTAGTAAATATAATAGCGCTTTCTAGACTTATTTCTTCAAAAATCTCGAAGGATAAACCATCACTTAATTGGATATCTAAAAATATAAGATCTGGGTGAGGGTTAGTAAGCAACCAAGAAATAGCACTATTTACTGAATGTAGTACCGTAATAACCTCTACTTCAATTTTAGCCAGCATTCTTTGCAGTCTGCGTGCTGAAGGTTTTTCGTCTTCAATTATAATTATATTCATATTCCGTTATTTTACTCCCATCTTTGATGTGGCTCTTCTTCTCCTTCTTCTTGCATATACTGAGCAATCTTTTTACGTTCCCAATTTTTATTAAAAAAAGGATTTATTCTAAACGCACTGGCTGCATTAAATAGTAGTCCTACTCCCCAACCTGCTGCAGGCCACAAAACCCAAGGATATGCTTCAAAGCCATGCCTAAAATTTAAAAAAGCTAAAAAGCCAATGACTACAATATATGTGAATAGATGCACATAAAAGTCTTTCATCTCTTTTACTCTTTTCTTTGCTTCGTAGTAACGTAATTCTTTTCTTGTTTCCATCTTTTATAAATTATAAGTTTTTAAAATCATCTTCTTCCATATATTTTCTAATTTTTCGCTGTTCCCAGTCTTTTCCAAATAATGGATTATAATTAAAGACTTCCATATAGTGAAAAAACAATCCTAGTCCCCAACCTGTGGCTGCAAATAAAAACCAAGGAATCTGAAGTCCGCTACTAAACCAATTCACAAAAAACAGAAAAGGTATAATAATGCAGTATGCGGTTAAATTTCCATAAAAGCCTTTTTCTGCTTTTACACGTTCTTGTGCTCGTTCTAATTTTTCTTGATTTGTCATATCTTCATAAGATTTAATAGGTTCTTTAATAATTTCTACTCTTTTGGTTAGCATAGGCAGTTTTACAATAAAAAACGACTTAGTAGCTTCTATATGCATTTTTCTAGAGGTCAATAGAGCATACCGCTGTTGAATATTTTGTAAACCAAAACCAGAGCTTTTACCTAATATATTTTTTTTCTGTAAATTATTTTTTACGATTAAAAAGCCTTTTTCTTCATAAATAGAAATCTCTAAAGGCTGATCTTGTGAGACAACATTATGCTTTACCGCATTCTCTAACAATAGCTGAAGAGATAGAGGTACAATTTTAGCCTCAGGGTTTAAAATTTCACTGGTTATATGAAATTGAATACTATCTTCAAAACGCATTTCTAAAAGACCTATATAGCGTTTAGCAAAACTAAGCTCCTCTCCTACTTCTACTAATTCTTTGTTTTTTTGTTCCAACACGTATCTATAAACTTTAGATAACGAGGTGGTAAAATCTTGTGCTGCGTGAGGGTTTTCATCGATAAGCGAGGTAAGCACATTTAAACTATTGAACAAAAAATGCGGATCTAATTGATTCTTTAAAGCATCAAATTTTGCTGATGCTGTTCCTGCAATTAACTTTTGCTCGGTTACCTTACTATCTTGTATAGCTTTATAAAAATAAAAAGCATGTAAAAATAGCGTAACGATAGTGGTAAGCAAAAAAGGAAATAAGTAATAAGATGCTTTTTCTTCGGTTAAAAATTTATTTAAACTATAATGCTGCTCTATAACGACTACGTGTAAAACTCTACAAATAAAATAGGCTAATACCGTAAGTAATATAGATCCCAATACACCGTATACAAACCTAGATTTACTTTGTACTTTCCAGTCGAGTTTTCCGTCAAGGAAAATAAAATAAGCAAAATTCACTAAGGTAAGCGTACAAGTGTACAAAACCGTGATCAAAATATCTTTCCAATTAGTGATCACAGCAATATCAAAACCACTAAAAATAAAATCCATTAACACTATAAATAGACTAACGACTATTGTAATTCTAAATAATATTTTGATATGTTTTAAACTCATGGTTTTCATTAATTATAGAGCAAATATCTTCTAAAAGGATTGATCTTTAAAAAAGAAGTGACTCAATTGTAACATTTAAGGTACGAATTGTAATCTTTATTTCTAATGGGAAATAAATTCATATCAAAGACAAGCTTTGTTAAGCCTAAACAAAATTAAAGTTTCCAAACTGTAAGTAAGTAGCTCTTACGCTAGGATGTACACCTAAAAGTAAATTATAGATAACTTTAAATTTAACTCCTCTTATGATCTAATCTCTAATTTTGCTTTACAATTAAAACCAAAAACTTTACTCATGAAAAAAACTTACTTAAGCATTTTAATAGCGCTTATTTCAATTACTTCTTTCGCTCAAGAAGCCTTAATTACGGGTTATGTAGACTCTCCGTGTAGTGGAGCAAATGGAAGAGTGTTAGAAATCTATGTAAATGGAACTATCGACTTCACAGGTTGGAACGTTCAACGTCAATCTAATGGTGGAGGCTACTCTACCAACATAGATTTGAGCTCTCTTGCTACTAAAAGCGACGAATTTGTTTACCTAACTAATGATCAAGTCATTTTAACCGCAGAATTTGGAATTACCGCCAATGTTATAGAAAGTTCTGTAATTAGTTCTAACGGTAATGATGCTTTTCAAATTATAGACAACAATTCTGTTGTTATCGATCGCTTTGGAGAAGAAAATGTAGACGGAGGTGGAACTGCTTGGGAGCACTTAGATTCTTATTATTTAAGAAATAACAGTTCTACTGCAAATGCAGGAAGTTTTGATGTAAACAACTGGACGTTTGGAGCATTAAACAGTTTAGACGGTGAAGGTTTATGTAATTCTTCAAGTGCATTGAGTACAATAGTTAGCTTAGGTAGTTTTACACCAGTAGTAACTACCGTTGCCGAAATAGAATTTGACGAAGCATACATTAGCGCCGTTGAAGGTTCTGGAACTGCTACCTTAACCGTAAATATTTCTGAATTACCAAACGCAGACGCTAGTATAGACGTTGCTATTTTAGTAAATGAAAGTACAGCTATAGACAATCAACATTATACGTATACCAATGAGACATTAACTTTTACCACGACGGGAAATTTATCTCAAACCATTACCATAAATGTTCCTGATAACACTGATGCAGAAGCAGATACTTTTTTAGCTTTAGAGTTAACAAATCCGGTAAACGCAAATCTAGGAGAGGATAACCTAAGTGTAGTTTATATTTTAGATAACGAAGCGCACGCACCAATTGCTACGAATAGCTTAGACATAAATTTTGCAACAAGCTATGCGATTACAGGACCTAATCCAGGTTCAGAAATTGTTGCTCACGATGCTATTACAGAACGTTTATTTGTGATGAATAGCGGTAATGCTTCTGTAGAGATTTTAGATTTTAGTAATCCGCTAAATATCACTTCTATTTCGACTATAGATTTATCTTCTTATGGTGACAATAGTACAAGTGTTGCAGTTCATAATGGACTTGTAGCTGCTACAGCAGTTCCTGATGACAAAAACCTTAACGGAAAAGTTGTTTTTATGGATACCAATGGTGTTATCATTACTTCTTTAGAAGTAGGTTCATTACCTGATATGATTACCTTTTCTCCTGATGGAAGTATGTTATTGGTGGCCAATGAAGGGGAACCAAATTCTGATTACACCATAGACCCTGAAGGAACTATTTCTATTATAGATTTAAGCATTGCAACGGCTAATCTTACACAAGCCAATGTAACTACGCTTAACTTTAATGCTTTCGACACTCAAGAAACACAACTTAAAGCAGACGGAGTTAGAATATTTGGACCTAATGCTACTGTATCTCAAGATTTAGAGCCAGAGTATATTACCGTATCAGAGGATAATACCAAAGCTTGGGTAAGTTTACAAGAGAATAACGCTATAGCTGTAGTAGATTTAACAACTATGCAAATTACTAATATTTTACCATTAGGATTAAAAGATCATAGCTTACCAAACAATGCATTAGATACTTCTAACGAGCAAGATTTTATCTTTATGGCAAACTGGCCAATAAAAGGAATGTATATGCCAGATGCTATTGCCAGTTATTCAGTTAATGGGAATACATATGTTGTGACAGCAAATGAAGGAGATGCTAGAGAATATGACACTTTTGAAGAAGAAGTTAATATAGAAGATATTGTTTTAGATGCAAGTGTATTCCCGAATCAAGATTTCTTACAATTAGATGAAAACTTAGGTAAAATTAAAATAACATCAGAGTTTGGAGATATTGATAATGATGGAGAATATGAAGAAATTCACGTATTTGGTGGAAGATCTTTTAGTATCTATGACGCTACAACAGGAACTCAAGTTTACGATAGCGGATCTGATTTTGAGCGTATCATTGCCGAAGATCCTGTTTACAATGCAATTTTCAATGCTACAGATGATGAAAATGAATTAAAAAACCGAAGTGACAATAAAGGACCAGAACCAGAAGCGGTAATCGTTCAAGAAATTGATGGTACATTTTATGCTTTTATTGCATTAGAACGAGTAGGCGGGTTTATGGTTTACGATATTACCAATCCAAATACTCCAGTTTTTGAAGGTTATTTTAATAATAGAAGCGTAACTCCAGGAGAAGATGACTTGGCAAATCTAGGGGATTTAGCTCCCGAAAGTATTGTATACATAGCACCCGAAAATAATGCTGAGAACAAAGGGCTCATCGTTATTGCCAATGAGGTAAGTGCAACTATTAGTGTTTATACTTTAGAGAATAACGTTTTAACCACTGAAAGTTTTGAAATGGATAATAGCTTTGTTATTTATCCAAACCCAGCAACCTCTTCTAGAGTATTTTTTGCACAACCTACCACCTATGAGTTATATGATATTCAAGGAAGAAAAATAAAGGCTGCACAAAACTCAACTTTTATAAATGTTGACGGTTTAAATGCAGGAACATACATCGTTAAAAATGATGGAGGACAAACTCAAAAATTAATCATCAAATAATACTTCAAAAAAAATTAGCCAATATTTTTTGATCATAAGAATCCACCGATTAATTTCGGTGGATTTTTTTATTGGGTATTGTAATTCAAAACACTCATCTTTGTAGTTATAACCAAACAATTATTTCATTACATCTTCTTATAAAACATATCTTTCTACCGCACCGTTACTGGTTATCTATGTGATTCACCTTCTTTTTTTATATTTTATTATCACAGAAGAAAAAAATCATATTTTGGCAAGTACTTTAACCATGCTTATCACCTTGTTGATTTCAGTAGGCTATTTATACTTATTTCAGAAAAATAAAAAATTGAAATTTAAAGATGCTTACCTTATCGTTGCTGTTGTGTTTGGAGCTTTAAGTACTGCTTTTCTAAACATAGAAATGCAATTAGGAGCAGTAATAAGTTCGGCTGCAGTAGGTGTTTTAGGTAGTTTTTTTCCTGAAAATTTTCCTACCAAACATAAGGGTATATCAATTCGTACAGCTATTTACTGTGGTTCATTTATAGGTATGGGAAGTATTCTTGTTAATAACCATTACCTTTTTATAGCTTTCGCCGGATTAATTAGCGGGATCTATTTTTGCATTACCTCAAATTGGTTAAATGGTTTTGGAGGTAAATTAGGAACTTTGGCATTTGTAGGTGTAGCTGTTGCGTATTTTTTAACCTATATATTCTTCAACTAAATGGAAATAATAATTTTTATCCTAGTCGGAGTTTTAGGTGCTACATTTCCTTATTATCTTCATAGAAAATTTAATGTAGAACCCGTTAAAGCTTCGGCTTTGCCTAGTTTAATCGTGGGGTTGATTTTTTATTTTTCGCCCTCTATATTATCTGAAAGTTTACATTTTCACATTCCTATCCTATTTTTTGGAGCCTCATTTGTGGGGATGGTAAGCAAAAAAATATTACCAAGTTATTTGCAAGTAGCTTGCGCAGGAATCCTTTTCACTATACTTTACCTCAACGCCAGTAGCTTTTTTAATGGATACGGCGGCGGACTTGGAACTGCAGCTTGTATTTCTGTACTAAGCCTTTACGGAATTAAAAAAATAAAAACTTTAATTCGATTTATTTCCGTTAAGAAAAAATCTAATTAACCAAATCTTCGTTTTCTCTTTCCCCTTTAAAAGGTCTAATAATTAGTCTGGCTGCTCTATCAAAGTTAATATAACTGTAGGTCCAATTAAAAAAGGTAACAATCCTGTTTCTAAAACCTACTAAAAACCAAAGATGAACAAACATCCAAATGAACCAAGCAAAAAATCCGCCAAAAGTGGATTTTTTTAAATCGACTACCGCTTTATTTCTACCTATAGTCGCCATGGTTCCTTTATCAAAATAGTCAAAAGGTTCTAACTTTTTCTCCTCTTGAATACGGATTAGGTTTTTTGCTAAATGCTCTCCTTGCTGAATAGCGGGTTGTGCAACCATAGGATGACCTTTAGGATATTTCTCGCTCTGCATAAGCGCTATATCACCAATCGCAAAAATGTTATCATAGCCCTCTATTTGGTTAAATGTATTTACAGTGTAACGATTAGCTTTGTCTACCAATGCACTTGCATTTAACCCTTTTACTGGTGCACCCGTAACTCCAGCACTCCAAATAAAGGTCTTAGACCTTAGGTTATCATTTTTATTCGTTTTTACCACTACCCCATCATACTCTTCCACCATAGTATCAAGATGAATTTGTACTCCCAAATCTTCTAAGAATTTTTTTGCTTTCGCGGAAGCTTTCTCACTCATAGGCGGTAATACTCTGTCGAGGCCTTCTAGGAGATGAATTTTAATTTCTGAAGCTTTTATATCTATATAATCCTTAGGAACTATGTTATTTCTCACCTCAGCAATAGCACCACTTAACTCTACTCCCGTTGGTCCTGCTCCTGCAATTACAAAATTAAGTAAAGCTTCTCGTTCTTCTTTATTAGAAGTAATGGTCGCTTTTTCTAAATTTTGCAAGATCAAACTCCTTATATTTAAAGCTTGTGGAATGGTTTTCATTCCCATTCCATTTTTTTCTATGCTATCATTGCCAAAGTAATTGGTTTTTGATCCTGTCGCAATTACTAAATGGTCGTAGGTTAAATCCCCTATGGTAGAATGTAATGTATTACTTTCGGCATCTATAGAAGTTACTTCGGCTAACCTAAAATACGCATTATCTACAGAAGCTATTAACTTTCGCAAAGGATAAGCTATAGAATCTGGCTCTAAGCTAGAAGTAGAAACTTGATATAATAAGGGTTGAAAAGTATGGTAATTGTGTTTATCAATTAAAACCAATTGAAATTTCTTAGTTTTAATCAGTTTTTTAAGAAGATGAATTCCTGCAAAACCTCCACCAATTATTACTATTCTTGGCTGGTTGTTAATGGGTATATTCATAAGTTAGGTTTGTTACAAATTTACCTTACTAAGAAATAAAACAGATTGCTTTTTAGAATATTTTATCATTCTGTTTGTAACATTTTAGAAATATTAGTACTAATATTCTGTAATTAGAGTAGTGAAAAAAGAAACCGAACATACGTTTGTAAAGTTACTGGAAGAGCATCAAAATATTGTGCACAAGATTTGTCGTATGTACACTTACGATCAAGATTCGCACCATGATCTCTTCCAAGAAATTACGATTCAGCTTTGGAAAGCTTATCCTAAATTTAGAGGAGAAGCTAAATTTAGTACATGGATGTACCGTGTAGCTTTAAATACAGCGATTACACTTTATAGAAAATCGAAACGAAAACCTCAAACGCAAGATATAGAACAATTTAGTTTTAAAATTAAAGCAGAGGAATATGACGATACTACCGAGCAGCAATTAAAAATTATGTATGCTGCTATAAAAGAATTAAACGATATAGATAAAGCATTAGTTTTTCTCTATTTAGAAGGGAAGAATTATAGTGAAATTTCAGAAACTTTAGGTATTTCAGAAGTTAATGCAAGAGTGAAGATGAACAGAGTTAAGAAGAAACTAAAAGATATCTTAAGTGCTTAGATTATGGATGAATTAGATTTATTACGAAAAGATTGGAAAAATCAGGAAGAGAACCTTCCGCATTTTAAGGCAGAGCAACTTTATAAAATGTTGCTTAAAAAATCGTCTTCGATCGTGAAATGGATTTTTATCATTAGCCTTATAGAATTAAGCTTTGGTATTTTAATGAATGTCCTATTTATGGATGATCAATTTTGGAAAGAAGTTGATACTATTCATTTAAAGACTGCTACTATAGTTATATATATTATTAGTTACATCATCACAGGTGCATTTATAGTTATCTTTTACAAAAGGTATAGAAAAATTTCTGCTGCCGATTCTTCCTTTCATTTAATGAAAAACATCTTAAAAACCAGGAGAGTAGTAAAATACTACATCATCTACATCTTAGCATCTTCTGGGATTACTATGATGCTTTTTTATATTTATACACTTAAATATACTCCCGCTATTTCTCAAAATTTAGAAGATACAAGTTGGTTTACAATTATTGGTATAGGTTTAATTTGTATACTAGTACTTCTACTTTTTTTATGGGGAGTTTATTCTTTACTTTACGGAATTCTACTAAAGAAATTATTACGTAACTATAAAGAGTTAAAAAACTTAAACTTTTAACTTTATGATGCTTCAAACATTTCCTTAGTATTGTTTTAACATAACTTATAGTTAGCTTTGGTTCATCTATTTTAGCTAACCATAATGATAAAATATGTTTAAACATCTACTTGTTTGTACGCTAACATTTACCTTACTTTTATTTTCTTTTTCTTCGATAGCTCAAAAAGTTTCTAACGAAGAAATTAAAAGTAGAATAGAAAATTACAAAGAACTCATTCGCGGGCCCTATAAAAAAATTGAGTGGTTTTGCGATGATGGCACACGTAGAGATTCTAAAGACCCTTGTCCAGATAAGATTGGAGGAATTCAGCACGCTAGTTACAAAACTGAAATAGAAGAACTGCACAAAAAAAATCATCTATTCTTTGCTGATATTTTAGCGTATACCGATAAAAGTGATTTTTGGGATGCTTCTCATAATCATTCCAGACTTAAGCAATATGTCTTAAACAAATATCTTAATCGCATAGATGATGGCTGGATTATGCGCAAAGCACAATTTTATAGAGGTTCTGTACAATCTGAAGATGAGAAAGAATGGGGTGTTGATTTCTACAATTGGCTTTTAGCTAATGATAATAGCGTTAAAGAAAATTTTCTATTAATAAAGCAATCTACTTTAGAGATTCCTCATAATGATGAAACTCAACAATCTCAAACCATTAGAACTCTTAGTAAAACCATTGCAGAGGAGTATCCTAAATTTATGGATATTAGAACAAAAATACACGGTCAACCTAGCGCTTCTGATATTCAGCTGGTAGAAAAATTTTCTAATAAGCACGAAGAAGATCTCAAAGACAACTTAAAAAAAGATATAGATTCGCTTACTCAAGCGATGAAGTTATTTTACGCTCCTGTTAATTTATCTAGCTTTAACCAAAAGGCGAATGTTTTACCTAAAAATCATTACTTAAGAAATGAATTAAAGAAATTTGCTTCTACCTCATCAGATTCATTATCAACTCAAGAATTGGTAGAAAATACCGCTAGTTTAATGTGCGATATTAGAAGTCATTTTTTTACGGTTAATAGTTCATCAGACAGGCTGCAAATGTTAGATGCCTTAACCCAATTAGAAAGTATTATTTTTAAGAATGCTTCACAATGGAAACCTCAAACACTTCAGGAGCAAATATATAAAGTTTACGTCTTAGCACAAGCCACTGCAAGTGCTGGTTATATAGAATGGTGGGAATGGAATAATCTAGAGAATAAACTTCAGTTAACTAATAATAAAAATACCACTCTTGAAGAATTAGAAAAAATTGAAAGAGCCGCTAGAAGTCAAGTTGAGTGGAGTGCTTCTTTACTCCAGGCTATTTACCAAGAAGATATTAAAACTTACAGTGGATTTGAACCTAAAATAAATGGTTTTATAGATAACGCTGTACGCTCTTCTATTGCTTTAAAATTGGGGGAATCGGTAAGTGAATTAAGTGATTTTATAAAAAAAGAAGCTCAGCTTTCTAACACCTTATTAGATGCAAAACACCCTAACGATGCTCGCGGACTTAATCCTGGTTATGCTAAAGGAAAACTGGTCATCGTAGAAGATGAACATATAGAAGTAGATCCATATAAAATTTACATCTTCCAAAAGCCCCCATCAGATTTAAAACCCGTTGCCGGAATTGCTACCGTAGCCGAAGGTAATTTGGTTTCTCACGTACAACTTTTAGCACGTAATTTAGGAATACCAAACAGTGTCATTTCTGCAAAAAACTTTGAAGAACTAAAGAAATATGAAGGAAAAGAAGTCTTTTATGCGGTTTCTAGCAAAGGAACAATTGTCTTAAAAGAAGCTAATGACCTGAATAGCGATGAAGAAGATCTTTTTAAAGATAAAACCTCACAAAAGAAAGACTCTAAAATAAATGTTCCTATCGATAAGATTAATCTTCAAAAGAATGATTTGCTTAATCTAACCGAGATTGATGCTAAAAGTTCGGGGATTTATTGCGGACCTAAAGCTGCTAATTTAGGACAACTAAAAGCGATGTTTCCTAATAATGTAGTGAACGGATCTGTTATTCCTTTCGGGATTTTCAAAAGCCATATGAATCAACCTATGCCTTTGCAAAGCGGTTCTTACTGGGATTATTTAAAAGCTACATTCGCTCAAGCGGAAAAAATGAGAGAAAATAATATTAATGAGCAAGAGGTTGAGCAATGTCAACTCGATAGACTTTTACAACTCCGTGAAGCCATTAAAAGTATAAAGCTTCAACCCCAATTTGTGAATAAACTTGAACAAAGCTTTCAACTTAATTTCAATCAGTCATTAGGTGAGATTCCTGTTTTCTTACGTAGTGATACCAATATGGAAGATTTAGGCAACTTTACGGGTGCAGGTTTAAACCTCACGGTTTTCAATGTACGAAGTAAAGAAAAAATCTTACAAGGAATTAGAGATGTATGGGCGTCTCCTTATACTGAAAGGAGTTTTAAATGGAGACAAAAGTACTTGAACAATCCAGAAAATGTTTTCCCTTCCATACTTATTATTCCATCTGTAGATGTAGATTATAGTGGTGTTCTAATTACAAAAGGGATTAGTAATAATAACAGTGATGATTTAACTGTAGCCTTTAGTAAAGGTGCGGGAGGCGCGGTAGATGGGCAATCGGCGGAATCTTGGCTTATAGAAATGCCAAAAGGGATTACCTTATTATCACCTTCGCGAGAAATGAACTATAATAGACTTCCGGTGAACGGAGGATTAGAGCAAAAAACTACAAGTCTTCATAACTCTATTTTATCTGCAAAAAATATCTATCAAATTAGAGAATTTGCAAAAAATATAAGAACTACTATTCCGCAAAAGACAGAAGCTTCTAATACGGGACCTTATGATGTAGAACTAGGTTTTGAAAATGATAAACTTTGGCTTTTTCAAATACGTCCTTTTGTAGAAAATGAAAATGCTTTAAGTTCTGCGTACCTTAATTCTCTGAACCCAGAGATAGATAATACTCAACAAATACCATTAAACACCAAACTATAGTTTATGAATTTTTTCAGTAAAACCAATCTCACATTTTTAATCATCACCACTACTATTGTTGCTGGATTAAACACTTTTTATCCTATAGATGGTTACAAATCCACTAAAATTTCTAGACTAGCTCGTCTTGAAAAGATAAAAAATGACAGTACGCAAACTTTAAACTTGCCTAAAGGTGCTTTACTTCCGCTTAATTGTATCGAATTACAACTTACTAAAAGGAAAGATGATTCTGTAAATACTATTTTAATAGAAGATAAAGCTTTCGCTGAAAAGTTAAAGAAAGTAATTCCTTCTGGAAATTATTCTTTAACCGTCTTAGATATGACCAATCCTGATGATCTAAAATATGCCGAGCATAAAGAATCTACTGGTTACCAACCTGGAAGTGTAGGAAAATTAGCCGTTGTGACTGCTTTATTCACCCAGTTGCAGAATATATGTCCGCAATCTTGGGATGCTCGCACCGCTCTACTAAAAAATAAACGCGTAAGAGCTGGAGATTGGGCAGTGTATGATCATCATACAGTTCCTATCTATGATATTGAAAAAGACAAGTTAACCAAAAGGCAAGTAAAAACAGATGATGTATTTAGTTTATACGAATGGATAGATCATACGATGTCTGTAAGTAATAATGGCGCAGCGAGTGTAGTATGGAGAGAAGCTTTATTGATGGCTGCTTTTCAAGGAGAATATGAGTATCTCACTCAGGAAAAAATAGATGCTTATTTTAAAGATACCCCTAAAAAAGAACTTACATTATTAGCTAACAAAATCGTGAATGAACCGCTTAGAAAAATTGGAATCACAAAAGACGAATGGCGTCTAGGTAGCTTTTTTACCTCTGGAGCCAATAAGTTTGTTGGTGATATTGGCGGTAGCATTGGTACACCTTTAGGTTTAATGAAGTATTTAGTAAGCTTAGAACAAGGAAATTTAATTGACGCCCAATCTAGCCTTGAAATTAAGCGTTTAATGTATATGACCGACAGAAGAATACGATACGCTTATTCCCCAAAGATTAGAGATGCTGCGGTTTATTTTAAATCGGGGAGCTTATATTCTTGTGACCGTTCTAACGGAAAAACTTGCGGAGAATATGCAGGTAATGTTTATAATTATATGAACTCTGTGGCGATTGTTGAACACCCTAACGGAAAAAAATATATGGTTTGTTTAATGACCAATGTGCTTAATAAAAATTCTGCCTACGATCATCAAGCTTTGGCAGGAAGAATAGACGAGGTTATTCAAAAGGAAAGTATTTAATTTTTTAGACTTTCAACGGCTAACGTGGCAAAATTTCGGATACGCACATCATTATCGGTGACCATACGATGGACTAGTTTTAGGTAACTTTTATCTTCTATATGTCTTAGTAAATAAAGAACGGCCAGTTTAATTCTAACATCATTTCCTTTTAGTAGCATTTGAAAACATTTGTATTCACTAGGCACAGTTAGTATTGAAGAGTCAATTTCTTGATTGCTTGCGCTTAAAATAGTATTTTCTACTAGAGGTAATAAGGTGTGCCTTAAGTTGGGTTGTAAGAGTGTATCTAAGAATTCTATCGCGTTAGCTCGCACTTCTTGTTTATCACTTTTAATTCCGTTATAGGCAATAATCACATCTTTAGAATTATATTCTAATTCTAATAAAGTAAATATTTGTTGTAAGCCGTGGTCTAAACGTTTCTCCAGAATTTCTATTAAGCTGTTTCTAGCAGAAAATTCTTCCATTTCACTATCGCTTACTAGCTCTAACTTATATTTTTTAGTGATTTTTTTCTGAAGTTCCATGGCTATCAAAGTATTGTGATACAATTTACACTCTGAAAGAATCAATCTCACCACATCTTTTTTACTGAACTTTAAAGACTTGTTCCTTTCCTTCATTTCTTGTAAAGACCGAGCAGCTTCCAAACGGATAATAATATCTTTATTCCGCAGTAGCGTAAACAACGTATTTACACTTTCTTGATTATTAAATCTAGCTAAAATATTAGGTATAAAACGTTTTGCATTCTCTGAAATCAGGTTATTTTTAAGTCGTTTAAGTAACAATTTTATAACTCCAGAACCGTAAAGATGTAAAGCTTCTTCCGCTTCTTCCCTAAATTCTTTAGTCTCTAAAAAACCTAATAAATCATCTACAAAAATGAGATTTGCACTGTATCCCGCAGCTTCAATAGAAGCCTTAATTACTTCTTGATTCCTGTTATTAAAATGCGCCTTTATAAAAGAGTAATATTTAGGCATACCCGCAAACCCAATTGCTTTTACCAATTCTATAGTTTCTTCAATTCTATGATTGTCGCTTGGTAAATTAACGGCTGTAATTGCAGCTTCTAGCCTATTATCTAAACTGTAGCGTTGAGCTAATTTTTGGTTGTCACGAGATTCTTTCGCCAAGCAAAACAAGGCTGCAGAAGCTATATATTCGTTTTCACTATTAAGGTAAGAGTCAAATAATTTTAAATCATTAATATCTGTATGTGTTAGTAAATACTGCATGGCTGCTAATACTACCTCATCACTTTTAAAATTCACTAATTTCTCTACCTTTTCTACTGCTGTTCCTTTATCGAGTAAGTACAAGTTTCTTATAGCGGCAGCTTTAATTTCTTCTGAAGGATGATCTAATAATAATACTACTGCATCTTTTAGTCGTTTATCTTTAATCTCATCAATCTTACTCAACATATACAATATCTCTGAATCCTCACCTTCCTCAAGAACTTTTAGGATTGTAATATTGGTCGATACGCGATTTCCCTTCTTCTTTTTGCTTAAGTGATGTTTATTGGTAAAATTGATCAAATTTTGTCTGAATGATTGAAAGTAGGTTTTTCTAACTTTATAAATAAAATAGAACCAAACAAGAAGAAGTACTAAAATTAAAATAGATACTTCTACTTCTCCAAAATTCAAGCCTTTAATTACAAAAATCAATAGACAACCTGCAATACCTGTTGCTACGCTGTCTACCACCACATCGATAAATGATTTGGTTTTATTCTTTATATCTGTAGGTACTGGAAGCACCAACATTTCGGAAGCTGCTTTATTGATAGATTGTTTTAAACTTCCGTCAACGGATTTCATTAAAATAACTACCCAGAGTTCTGGAAAGATAATAAAGAGACCTACTGCTACTAGAATTCCCATCGGCAAGAGGATTAATGTGGAGGCTACTCCCCACACTCCTACGATTTTTCTCGTTAAAAAAAGCTGGATAATTAAGGAGGCTAAATTAAAAGTAGAGAACCAAAACCCAAAAAAAGAAGCAAGATCATTGGAATCTGGTATTTGTTTAGAAGCTAAATCGCTAAACTGAAAATCTACTAACCTGGCTGTAATAACACTTACCCCAACAATTCCTGCTATGTAAGTTAAATGTTTTGATTTATAAATAAGCTGAAAAGATGACTCATTGGTAGCGTATGATCGCTGTTTTTGTCTAAAATACCCTAAAGACTTAATTTTTTTTCTCCAGATGTAATGCAACAAAGGAATACAACCTAATAATATCAAGGAAGCAATAACCATAAGATTATCATTTCCTATAGAGGGGGCCAAAAGATTAGTTACATAACCACCAAATATCCCTCCCGTAATTGCTCCTGCGCCAATAAAACCAAATAATCGTTTTGCTTCTCTAATATTGAAAACCAAATTCGCTAATACCCAGAATTGTGATGTCGTTAATAAAGCAAAAATTGCTACCCAAACATAATAGAAGTATAAAAGCTCTGTAGAGAAGTAATCAAAATTGAGGAGAAATTTTAAGGATAAAAATATAGCTGCTGAAACGATTAAAGTTGTCGTTACAATCTTTAAGAGAGAAAACTTCTTTAGTGCTTTATTGTAAAAAAAAGAACTTCCAATGGCAACCAATGCTACTAATAAATAAGCATTTGGTAAAGCATTAGAAGTTAATTTAGATAAAAACAACGCATTAATTGTAGGTTTTACAATTAATAGCGTTGTGATGATTAGGAATATATAGAGTTGCATTAGAAGCGAAATTCTTACTTCGCCACTTCTAATACCAAAACTCTTTTGTAAAAAAACTTTTATCATTTAAGGAAACTATGTGGTCTCCAAAGAACGTGATTTTTTAATTATTTTTTCAATTGGCTCTACTAAATCTCTTATAATTTGTTCTCCGTTAGCATCTTCTATAAGTGCCACAAGAATATACTTTCTTCCGTCTTTCCCCCATACCAAAACAGAATCTGCATGATAGTTTCTCCAAGAACCCGATTTTCTAAATACTCTGGCGTTTGGAGCTATTCTATCTAAAGTATTTACAAATTTGTGATGTAGGTGAGAGTTTTCCATTATATCTAGCATTTGCTTAGATTTTTCTGGAGAAACCAAATTACCCGTTAGCATTTGATAGTAAAATCTACATACTTGTTTTACGGTTGCAGCGTGACTTAAACCTTTTAAAGGATCTGGATTTCTAGCTCCAGAAGCAGCATAACGCTTACCTACCCAAAGGCCTCCACCATCTTCTTTATCGTATAATTTATAAGCCGGACTTTGAAGAACATCGGCTATTTTTTTATACCCTAGACGATCAATCATTCTTGTTGAAGCATGATTATCTGAACGGTTGATCATTGAATTGAGATCTTTTTTTACCTCCTCAGTTTCCTTTAACTCACATTTTTCAATAGCATCCATAGATGCTAATAAAATAGCGATTTTAGGCAGACTTGCGGCATACATCATTTCGGAGCTATTAATTCCTGCATAATGTGCTTCGTAGACATTATTTAAATCAACTACTCCAATAGACATTTTTTTATTGTCTATTAATTTTTTCCATTGAGGGTTACTTAAAATCTCATCTTCCAGCAATACTTGCAACGGAGCTGCAGTTATTTCTTCTAAAGGAATAATTTTTTTAAAGTCGGTAAAAGGAAGAACACTTTGCTGCGCAGATGCAGACAAAGAGGTGAAGAATACAGTTAAAATAAGTAAAATTGGGGCGAAATTTCTTTTTGTCATAAATAAGTATTTCTTTAAATTATTTTCAAAATTAATGAAATGTTTATCATAACCAACTGAAAGTTAGATTTTAACATTCTCCAACAATAACTACAAGCTTCTTGCCATAGTATAAAAATAATGTTAAAATTAGAAAATAATTTTACTCTTTATAACTCCATCTTCTTTGTTCGTTTAATTTTTCTTGTTCTAACAATACTTCTTTAGGAATCACTTTAACAAACGAAGGATGTTGTTCTATCGCCATTTCGATCTTTTCTATAATACTTTCTACAGAATCATTTTCATCAAATTTTAATGGCTCTTTAATTACCATAGACTGTAAAATTCCTTTCTTTTTTATTCTGATTCCTTTTTTATCAAAAGATCGCCTAAACCCGTCAATAACGATAGGTACCACTACAGGATTATATTTTTTTATAATATGTGAAGTTCCCTTTCTTATGGGTTTCCAAGGTTTAGTTGTCCCTTGAGGAAAAGTAATTACCCAACCATCTTTTAAAGCGGTTCCTATATTGGTAATATCGCTCATCTTCACTTGACGATTCACGTCTTTACCTTTTTCTCTCCAAGTTCTCTCAACAGTAATCGCTCCTGCATAAGAAACAATTCTAGCTAATAAACCTGCACGCATAGTTTCTCTTGCAGCAATATAATAGACGTTTAACTTAGGGTTCCATAAATACCCCACATTTTTTATAGAGTTAGTTCTTCCGCTAAGGCTCGCATTAAAAACGTGAAACATCGCTACAACATCTGCAAAGTAGGTTTGATGGTTAGATACAAAAAGTACGTTTTTATCGGGTAGATTTTTAATAATTTCAGATCCTTCAATTTGTAACGCATTAAATCCGCGGTAACGCCTATGCGTCATAGAACCTAAAATTCTAATAAGCCATTTTTTTACAAATAATATATGTCCGAAAGGATTTCTTTTGAATAATCCCATAGTAATTTTTCAATTTTACAAAGCGGCTAATATACAAAAACCGTTCCTTATATAAGGCTTTTTAAAATCATCTTTACTTCACTAAGCATCATAGCTGTGGCACCCCACACCACATGTTCATTTAAAAAAAATGCAGGTACATTTACATTTTTAGCGTAAGAAGTATTAAGTGTTTTTTCAATAAGGCTAGATTCATTTAAAAAGTCTTCTAGTTTTACTTCTACAATTTGCTCTACTTCTGTTTCTTGCCTTACAAAATTAGGAGTATGATTGGCTAATCCTATAAAAGGATGCACCCAAAAATTAGATGGCGGTATATATATCTTAGTTATCTTTTTTAAAATATTTATATTCTCTGGCTGTACTCCCACCTCTTCGTAGGTCTCTCTTATAGCGGTTTCTTCAAGATTGCTATCTGTTAACTCCACTCTTCCACCTGGAAAACCAATTTGGGCAGAATGAACTCCTTTATATGTTTTTCTAAGAATTAAAACAATATTAGTAATATCATCTTTGTCGGGATAAAATAAAGCTAAAACTGCTGCTTCACGCGGATTTGCTTTTTCAACATCTACCTCTCTTAGTTCTTTAGTTCTAAATTTAGGTAACATTTCCATGTGTGCTTTTTCTCCAAACAATTCAATTTTTTCTATTTTTGAAATAGATTTTTTAAACTCAGAAAATGTCATTTCGATACTCCTTTATATTTATCTTTATTTTATTAATTCATCTTAGTTGTGAAGATACTAAATCTGATTCAACAAAAATAGAGAAGCAGAAAATAGAAGCTCAAAAAGAGAAAGAAAGGAAAAGAGACAGTCTTTTAAATGCTGTTAAGATCCCAAAAGGAGGAAATAACTTATCGGTCAACTTAGATAGCATTGAAGCCATTCAGCAAGAACAACTTATTCCCTTTTTAACTCAATACGGTAAGGAAAACCCTGAAACTTTAATAGAGATATCTACCTCATTTGGAAACATTAGAGTTAAGCTTTATGAAAACACTCCTTTACACCGCGCTAATTTTATAAGGTTAGCTAAAATAGGGTATTTTGACACTTCATTTTTTCATCGCGTGGCTAATGATTTTGTAGTTCAGGGAGGAAATAGTGATCTACAAGAAACACATAAGATAAGACATAAAGTAGGTTCATACCTTATTCCAAATGAATTTAAAGCAAGTTACACTCATAAACGCGGAGCTTTTTCTGCAGCTAAGTACAGTGAACAAAACGTAAGTAAGGCTTCCTCTCCTTTTGAGTTTTTTATTGTACAAAGCAAACGTGGGGCTCATCACTTAGATAATGATCATACCGTTTTTGGAGAAGTGATTAGTGGTATGAATGTAGTTGATAAGATTGCCAAAGTAGAGGTTGACCAAAGTGAATGGCCTAAAAAAAATATAATGTTAGAAGTTAAGGTAATTCGCTAGTATCATCTTTTCCGTAAACGGAAGGAAGTCGGATATCAAAATATACGGCAAGTGATCTTACCAAAATCACTACTACTCCTGAGAGTGCAAAAACGAGCCCTTGACTTAGAGGAAATTCAGCTAGAAGAAAATAAGTAAATCCTCCTAAAATACATGCGGTTGCATAAATTTCTTTAGTTCTAAAAAGTAGAGGCACCTCATTACATAAAATATCTCTAAGAACCCCACCAAAACAGGCTGTCATGGTTCCAACTGCGATACAAATAATAGGGGAAAGTTCTGCTGCAATCCCTTTCTCAATCCCTAAAACTGTGTATAATCCTATACCTACGGTATCAAAAAGAAAAATTGAACGTCGAAGATATATGAGTTTTTTTCTAAAGATGATCGCAAAAATTGTGGTTCCCATAATCACATAGACGTAAGTAAGGTTGCGCATCCAAGCTACAGGAAAACCAATTAAAATATCTCTTAGTGTACCACCTCCAACAGCTGTTACAAAAGCAATAATTAAGATCCCAAAAACATCCATTCTTTTTTTCATAGAAGACAAAACTCCAGAAATAGAAAAGGCTATAGTTCCTAAAATATCGATAAATAACAAATAATCCATTTATTGCTGTGTGTAAAAATTATAATCTAAAATTATAGTATCTATAAAAGGAAATGGTTTTTCCTGTGGTGTTACCTGCATCAAGGCGGATGATTTTTCAGCTAAAGCTAAAATAACCGCATGATTTTGTTCTCTTTTCGCTTTTTGAAATATGTTTTTGATTTGCTGCATTTCTTCATCAGAGAAAACAGTTACTTGTGGATATTTAGGTTGGTATCCTTCAGGAATGTTAGCCAAGAGGGTGTGATGAATAGATATTTTTTGCTTTTCGGATATGACGGTAGTCGTGGCTGCAATATCTCCCAAACGTTGTCCCTTAGAATTAAATAAAAAAGTAAATATAGCAACCGCACCACTAGTAAAACTTATATCTACCATTCTTAATAACCAACGTATAGCATAATTAGAAAATGCAGCTTTAGAACCATCTAATTTCACTACACGAATACGCATAGAAGCTTTCCCTAAAGACTGTCCGTTATTAAAAGTTTCCATAAGAAGATGGTAGAGAAAAATGGGTAAACCAATAACCACCATATAAATCCACTCGTTTTCACTCCCCAATCCTAAACTTGAAGTGGTAATCCCTGTTAAAAGTGCATAAGCTATGATAATTAACAGATCGATTAAAAAAGCCAAAATTCTATCTCCTAAATTAGCGATATTTTGAGATATCTCTACATTTTGGGCGGTTTCAATTTGATAATTATCCATTTAATATGTTTCTTTGGTATTCTTTAATTTTCAATTATGCGCGAGGCTGCTTTTGTAAAGCAAAATAAGGACAAATGGCTAACATTTGAAAATGTTATTGATAATAATGCGAAAATTTCACCCGATGATCTTTCAGCTTTATATATTGAAGTGACAGATCATTTGAGTTATGCTCAGACTTTCTATCCTAAAAGTAAAACCTTATCGTACCTAAATTCTTTATCCGCGAAAGCGCATCAAAAAGTTTATAAAACCAAAAAAGAATCTAAAGGAAGAATCTTTTCTTTTTTCTTAAAAGAGTTTCCTCTACAATTTTATAAGCACCAAAAGCAGTTATTAATTAGTTTCTTGGTTTTTGGTTTATTTTGTATTGTAGGAGCATATTCGGCTGCTAATGAGCAAGCCTTTGTACGTTCTATTTTGGGAGATGCTTATGTAAATATGACCCTAGACAATATAGACAAAGGCGACCCTATGGCGGTTTATAAGCAAATGCAAGAAATGAATATGTTTTTAGGGATTACTATTAATAATATTCGGGTTGGATTAATGGCTTATGTGCTGGGCATATTTTTAGGTTTGGGTACTTTATACGTTTTAATGCAAAATGCGATTATGCTGGGATCTTTTCAATATTTCTTTTATGATAAAGGATTATTATGGGAATCGGTTAGAACCATTTGGATTCACGGAACCATAGAAATTTCGGTCATTATCGTTGCTGGTTGCGCAGGTCTTGTGGTTGGAAAAGGTTTACTTTTTCCTGGCACTTACACGCGACTTCAATCGTTTATTAATGGTGTTAAAGAGGGCTTAAAAATTGTGATTAGCACCGTGCCGTTTTTCATCGTCGCTGGTTTCTTAGAGGGTTTTGTAACCCGACAAACCCAAATGCCAGATTGGTTAGCCATATCTATTATTCTAATTTCGTTAGCTTTAATCGTTTACTATTATATTATTTACCCTATTCAACTTCATAAAAAAGAAATAAAGCATGTTTGATAAATACATTCAGTTTAAAAGAGAAAGAGAGATTGGAGAGATCTTAAGTGATACCTTTAAATTTATAAGAGAAAATATAAAGCCGCTTTTTAAAATATTAACCAAAACTGCGGGTGTACCTTTTATTATTTTGGTATTCGCGATTACTTACTATTCATACACTACAGGAAAACAAAGTTTTGATTTGATGAGTATACTAAATGACTCTCAACAAGTCTCTGATGGAATTTTAGACTTTTATTTCTCTATATTTTTAGGAGCTATTATCATGCTAATTGCTTCGGCGGTATTCTATGCTTTTTTAGTAAGCACTATACATTATGCCGTAAAATCTTACATGAAAAATGAAGGAACCATTCTTATAGAAGAAGTTAGCTTAGATGTAAAACAAAACTGGTTGAATTACTTAGGAATGAGCTTTATTATAGGAGTACTAACTTTTATAGGTATTATGCTTTGTTTCTTACCGGGTATATATATTGGAGTAGTACTTACACTTATGTATTCTATCTATGCCTTTAATAATTTGAGTATTGGAGAATCTTTTTCTTATAGCTTTCAACTTATAAAAAGCAATTGGTGGATGTCCTTTTTCGCTATGCTTATTACTTATATTCTAGTATATATTTTGAGTTTAATTTTTCAATTGCCCGCTATCATTTATATGTTTGTAAAAGGTTTTGCTATATCTCAAGAAGGTAGCTTAAGCGATCCTAGTTCCTTTTTTGATTGGGGTTATGTGATTTTAACAGCAGTTTCTAGTATTGGTCAATATTTATTTTATATCATTTTTATCGTAGCATGTATTTTTATTTATTTCAATTTAAATGAAAAGAAAAATCAGACAGGGACTTACGACGAGATTAATAGTTTAGGAAACCGATAAATTCATGCGTTCTCTTCTTCTCATTTTATTCTTTTATTATTTATCAGCTCCTGTGCTTCAAGCTCAAACGCTGGTAGAGAATGATTCTATTGCAAAAATTCAATATGATCAACGAGAGGATATAAAACCTCTCCATTTTGATGAAGATACTTTAGAAGAATACAAACAACTAGATGAGTTTGATTATGTAGAAGAAGAAAAGGCTGAAAGCTGGTGGACTAAACTAAAACGATGGTTTTTCAATATTCTCGATAGTATTTGGGATTTTCTTTTTGGGGATATTAAAGCAACAGGTTTCTTAGGTTTTTTATTCCAAACTATTCCATACCTAATTATTGGCGGTATTATTGCTTTAATCGTTTGGCTTTTTATAAAGTTAAATCCTGGAAAAGGTTTAGGTTCTAAAAATAACGAACAAGAAGTTTACCTATCGGAAGAGCAAGAAATTATTGAAAACAAAGACATTGAAGCTCTAATTAGAGAGGCAATTGCGTTGGGTGATTTAAGGTTAGCCATTAGATATTACTACCTTCTTATTTTACGAGAGCTAAAAAACAAGAATCTTATTAACTACGAACAAGAAAAAACGAATGAAGATTACTTAAAAGAAATTCAAGAAATTAAAATCAATAAGCCTTTTCAAGAATTAACGCATTTGTATGATTTCGTTTGGTACGGAAATTTTACCATCAATCCGCAACAATACAAAACTGCCGAAGAGGATTTTTTAGCGCTAAAGAAACACATTAACACCCGTTCTTATGAGTAAGCGTTATAAAATTTTATTGGTTATTCTAATCGCTCTTTTAGGAACTCTAGTTTTTCTTGAAGCGAATCAAAAAGATCCTGTTAATTGGTATCCTTCTTATTCTAATAAAGACAAAATTCCTTTAGGGACTTACGCTTTCTTTAATGAATTAAAAAAACAAGCTCCACAAATAGAAGAGGTTAATGTACCTCCTTTTGAGTTTTTAAAATACGGAGATATTAAACCAGGAGCATATTTCTTTATCGGGAATTTTCTTATGTTTGATAAAGCTGAAGCGGAACAATTACTAGCATGGGTTAATAAAGGAAATACACTTTTTTTATCCAGCAATAATTTTAGCACCACTCTTTTAGACACTCTTAAGTTGAGTCAAAAAAGTAGGGTTAGAAAAAATGGTCTTGAGAACCTTCCCCAGTATCAACTCGTCAACCCCAAATTAAAATTAGATTCTTGGCATACGTTTCGGAAAGACAAAGAAATTATTCATTTTAATGAAATTGATACGCTTAATCAACAGGTTTTAGGCTTGGTTCAAATCAAAGATGAAGATCTAGAAAAAACGGAAGAATCTATTAATTTTATTGAAGCACCTTTCGGCCAAGGAAAAATATATATTCATTCTTCTCCAGAAGTTTTCAGTAATTTTTTCTTACTTTCTAGTGAAAAACAATACGCGTACACACAAAATGCGATCTCCTATGTAGATTTAAATGAAGATAATTTTTATTGGGACAATCATTATTCAGGCGGAAAAACTATTAACACGTCTCCCCTTTATATTTTACTGAACAATAAATATTTAAAATGGGCATATTATTTCATTCTTATAGGTGCGGTATTATTTGTGTTCTTTGAAGGAAAAAGAAAACAGCAAAGCATCCCCGTAAGAAATCCTTTAAAAAATAAAACATATGAATACACGCAAACCATTGCAGGGATGTATTTAGAAAGGAAAGATCATACAGGAATTGCTCATAAAATGATCGATCAATTTTATCATGAGCTAAGGCTTAAATATCATATTAACACTCAAAACAGTAATTCCAATTTAATTAATGATATTGCTAACAAAACAAATCACTCTACAGAAGAAGTAAAAGAGCTTATTGATTTTTTACAACTTCAGCAGCATAATAAAATGATTTCTAAAGAGGAATTGAAAAAAATCAATAAACGAATTACCAACTTCAAACACTAATATTTGAATGGACCACGAAGCTACATCACCAGAAAATAATCAGGAGCAATCTATCAATTTTGATAGTAGATTGAATTTAGAAGAGTTAAAACAAGCGGTTGAAAGCCTTAAAGCACAATTGGCAAAAGTAATTATTGGTCAAGAAGACTTTATAGAGTTATTAATCGTCGGTCTTTTGGCAGAAGGTCACGTTTTGATTGAAGGTGTTCCTGGTATTGCAAAAACCATTACCGCAAAGCTTTTTGCTAAATCGATTAAAACCAACTTTAACAGAATTCAATTTACGCCAGATTTAATGCCCAGCGATGTTTTGGGGACATCAATATTAAATTCGGCTAGTTCTAATTTTGAGTTTAAACCCGGACCCATATTTTCTAACATTGTATTGATAGATGAGATTAACCGTGCCCCAGCAAAAACCCAAGCGGCACTTTTTGAAGTGATGGAAGAACGTCAAGTGACCATGGATGGGAAAGAGTATAAAATGGATCCTCCTTTTATGGTTTTGGCCACTCAAAACCCTGTTGAACAAGAAGGAACTTACGCTTTGCCAGAAGCTCAGCTGGATCGATTTATATTCAAAATTAAGGTTGAATACCCTAGTCTAG
The DNA here is from genome assembly GCF_008017825.1 of Mesonia sp. K4-1. Taxonomy (NCBI): domain Bacteria; kingdom Pseudomonadati; phylum Bacteroidota; class Flavobacteriia; order Flavobacteriales; family Flavobacteriaceae; genus Mesonia; species Mesonia sp. K4-1. The sequence continues at coordinate 8,297 of NZ_VRLS01000086.1, read as the reverse complement.
AGCAGGAAGTACAAATCTTACAATCGCATCATCAGCGAAAGGATAAAAAACCTTTAGATATGATAGAAGCGGTGCTTACACCAAGTTTACTAAATACTTTTAGGTCTCAGGTTAATGAAATTATCATTGAAGAGAAAATCATTAATTACATTGCAGAGATTGTAAGTAGAACCAGAAATCATTCTCATCTATTTTTAGGAGCTTCACCAAGAGCTTCTATAGCTATTATGAATGCTTCTAAAGCTTATGCCGCTATTTACGGAAGAGATTTCGTGATTCCTGAAGATGTAAAAAAAGTTTTAAATCCTGTTTTAAGACATCGTATTATTCTATCTCCAGAACGAGAAATGGAAGGAATGACTACCGAAAACGTGGTTGAAATGATTACCAAATCTATTGAAATTCCTAGATAAGCGTGATTCAATTTTTTAAATCTTTATATTTCAATACACGCTTTTTCATGATTATTTGTGTCTTTGCTGTACTATTTTTAGTTAGTTATTGGTACACACCCATTTATGCTTATATCTGGCTACTGGCTTTAGGGTTTTTATTGTTAACCTTGGCGGATATTATTCTACTCTTTAAAGAAAATAGCTTAGAAGCCGAACGTGTGTTACCTGAAAAATTCTCGAATAGTGATCTTAATTCAGTAGAAATAAAGCTTAAAAATAATTATTCCGTTAAGCTAAAAGTAGAGATTATAGATGAGATTCCTGTTCAGTTTCAAAAACGAGATTTTTTGAAAACTGTACATATTCCTTCTCATAAAAAAATGAAAACTTCTTATGGTTTAAGACCTGTAGAACGGGGTAAGTATATATTTGGAAATTTAAATTGTTACGTGTCTTCACCCATTCAATTAATAAAAAAAAGATATACTTTCAACAAGAACCAGATGGTAAAAGTATTTCCTTCTTTTATACAGATGAAGAAATATGATTTCTTAGCGATAGATAATCGAATTTCTCAAATTGGTTTAAAAAAAATACGCCGTATTGGGCATACAATGGAATTTGAACAGATTAAAGAATACGTTCAAGGCGATGATATAAGAACCATTAATTGGAAGGCGACTGCAAAGCATCGAGATATTATGGTGAACCAATATCAAGATGAAAAATCTCAACCCATTTATTCTATTATTGATACGAGTAGAGTAATGAAAATGCCTTTTAATGAGCTTAAATTGATAGACTATGCCATCAACAGTACCTTAGCTTTTTCTAATATTGCATTAAAGAAAAAAGACAAAGTGGGGATGCTAAGTTTTTCGCATAAAATTGGAAACTACTTGCCAGCGAATAGCAAAATGACTCAGCTACAGCTTATATTAAATCAATTATATAACGTAGATACTAAGTTTTTAGATAGTGATTTTGGCTTGTTATACGCACATTTAAAAAGAAAAGTAACGCAGCGAAGTTTATTAATGCTGTATACGAATTTTGAACATATTTCTTCTTTACAAAGACAGTTACCTTATTTAAAAGCGATTTCTAAAAAACACGTTTTGGTAGTCATTTTCTTTAAAAATACAGAACTAGAAAAGTTTACAGAAGAAAACCCTGAAAACTTAGCCACAATTTATGAGCAAACCATTGCGACTCAGTTTAAGAATGACAAATATTATATGGCTAAAGAGTTAGAAAAACATGGAATACAAACCATTTTAACTGCTCCTAAAGATTTATCTATTAATACGATAAATAAGTATTTAGAAATAAAAGCTAGGGGAATTTTATAATATTCAACAATTCATCCTTTACATTTTACAATTGGGTAAGTAAGATTATTTTAGGGATTAAAGTATGCTTTACTTTAAGGTATAATTCAAATCTTATATCTTATGAAAACTTTATTTTTACTTTTTATTATGGCAGTTTCTCAACAAATAACTGCACAAGACACCGCTACCGTAACGGTAATTATTGAAAATATTGCAAATGATGAAGGAGAGATTCTTTTAGGCATGTCTACGCAAGAAAAATTTATGAAAGCGCAACCTAATTACTCAGCAAACGCTAAAATTGAAAACGGAAAAGCCATTATTACTTTTAATGAAGTGCCTTATGGATGGTATGCTATTTCCTGCTTTCAAGACAAGAATGGTAATAAGAAAATGGACTTTGAAAACAATGGAATGCCAAAGGAGGATTATGGTGTTTCGAATAACCCTATGTTAATGGGTCCACCAACTTGGGAAGACGCCAAATTTGAAGTCAATGCAAAAACTAAAGAAATTGTTATCAGGTTTTAAGCATCGATAAATCTTATATTTTTAGAAAACATTAATAAATTTATTTGATAGTATAAGTATCTTTACATTGTAAATACTTATCTCATGACTATTACTCAATTACACTATGTTTTGGCTGTAGCCGAATATCAAAATTTTACGAAAGCAGCACAAAAGGTGTTTGTTACTCAACCTACTTTGAGTATGCAAATTCAAAAACTCGAAGAAGAATTAGACATTCAAATATTTGATAGATCTAAAAAACCTATTGAGTTAACCGAAGTAGGAAAAAAGATTGTTTATCAGGCTAAAAATATTGTAAATGAGAGTGATCGCATTAAAGACATTGTAGATCAACAAAAAGGATTTATTGGTGGTGAATTTAGGTTGGGTATTATTCCTACTGTCATGCCTACCCTATTACCTATGTTCTTAAAGAGTTTTACTAAAAAATATCCAAAAGTAAAGCTTAAAATAGAAGAGCTACATACTGAAGCGATAATAGAAAAATTAAAAGATGGACATTTAGATGCTGCCATTGCTGCTACTCCTTTGGAACAGGAAAATATTAAAGAATGGACGCTGTATTACGAACCTTTTGTTGCTTATATACCCTCTAATCATCAATTGTATACAAAGCAAAAATTAACAACTGAAGATCTAAATATTGATGATATATTACTTTTAGAAGACGGACACTGTTTTAAGGAAGGCATTTTAAATCTTTGCAAAACAAAGAAGAACTATGAAGAAAGTTCTTTTCAATTAGAAAGCGGAAGTTTTGAAACGCTTATCAAACTTTCTAATGAAGGTATGGGTATGACTTTATTACCATATTTACACACCTTAGAGCTAAATGATAAAGAGAAAGGTAATTTAAAAATGTTTGAAGAACCTGTACCTGCAAGATCGGTAAGTCTCATTTATCACAAAAGTGAATTAAAAATTCAAATTATCGAGGCACTTCAACAAATAATAGCTGGTATTATAAAAGGTGCTATTGCATTTCAAAATGTAAAAATTATTAGTCCTATAAACAGAAATTAAAAAAAGCGACGTTAGTAAAAGCGTCGCTTTTTTTTTTTAAGCTTTTAGATATATTAATGAATCTTTTAAAGTAGGGTTTTGATTTACAAGTAGTAAAATATAATCTCTCAATTCTTCTACCTCATGAGGTAATAATCGATCAACCGCTTTTTCAACTTCTTTGCAAAACAAAACAACATCAAAACTCACTTTTTGTAAGATCGTTTTAGTGTATTCAAACATTGCTCTAGACATAATTCGAACAGTTTAAGTTAGTTAAAGTAGTTTTCTTGAATAGGCGATAAATTTGAATTAAAAACACTTGAATTTAGTAATTTTTCTGCAAATAAATCTTAAAATAAGTTAAAATTTATAACTATTTAACACCTTACCTTAACAATAATTTAAGATTTAGCCTTTATTGTCCATTCAAATTCTGATATGGATACCGTTTCATTATTTTCATTCACTCCTATAGATTTCATCCAGCAGGTTTGAGGCTCATTAGTATTTATAGCATTTTCAATAGCACTTTTAATTTTATTTCCGTCAAGGCAAGTAAACGTAATTTTACCTATAGCTTTTTTGGTAAACTCTGCTTTATTTCTAGCCACTAACATAGAGATAGGTCTATCTTGTTTTTTAATATGGCTCATAACTAAAGCTCCTGTACTCAATTCGGCAGCCATCATCTGTACTGCAAAGTACATCGATTTGAAAGGGTTTTGATTAATCCATTTATATTTTACGCTGGTAGAACAACGTTCTTCATCAATACTTTTAAGTTTTACTCCACTCCACCACGCAGCTGGTAATTTAAAAAAAGTAAACCAATTGATTTTATTAGGTGTAAGCATAATTTTTTAAGGTAAGTTATTCATTTTTTTTAAGTAAAATAAATCTACTTTAAAAAATTAATTGTTAAATTTTAGTACTTTGTATTGCATAATACCTTTTTAAAACCATATATTTGTATAATAAAATAATATCTTATGCAATCTAGAGAAAATAAAACTTGGTATACGCTATCTCATGCAGGTACTTTTAGCAAATATTTTTTTCCTTTTGGAAATTTTTTAGTTCCTCTGTGTATTTTAATGATTAAAAAGCCAGAACCATTTATTGAAGATCACAGCAAGCAGGCACTTAACTTTCAGTTAAATATATTTTTATATTACGCTATTTGGATTGGAGTGAGTTTACTCGCTGGTTTAATTTTAGGTCTTAATTTTGGAACAATAAATGAATTTTACATTTCTGAAGGAAATTTAACCATTTCAAATACTAAAGATTTTGCTATAACCCCTTATCTTATTTTTATCGCTATAGTTGCGATTGTAGGAATAGGCATATTTATACTAGATACCTTTGCTGTAATCCAAGCAAGTATAAGTGCTAGTGAAGGAAAAAAGTTTAAATACCCACTTACAATACCCATACTTACAAAAGAATCATTCATCAAATCATCATCAAAAAATGAACAGTTTAATACCACTCAAAATGAAAGCCTATGAAAATTGAAAACACTAAGGCGCAAATGCGCAAAGGCGTATTAGAGTATTGTATACTCTCTATACTTCGTGACAATGACGCATATGTTGCTGAAATATTAGATACCTTAAAAGATGCCAAGTTACTTGTTGTAGAAGGAACAATTTACCCTCTTTTGACCCGACTTAAAAATGCTGGCTTATTAAGTTACAGATGGGAAGAATCTACAAGTGGACCGCCTAGAAAATATTACGGATTAACAGAAACAGGCCAACTTTTCCTTACCGAACTTTCAACCACTTGGGACAACCTTCAAAATGCTGTTACCATAGTTACCAATCAAAAAAACAACACTCATGAATAAAACCGTTAATATCAACCTAGCAGGAGTTTTCTTCCATATAGATGAGAATGCATTTTTAAAATTAAATGATTACTTAAATGCAATAAAAAAATCTTTTACAGATGCTCAAGGAAGAGACGAAATTATTCAAGACATCGAAGCTCGTATTGCTGAATTGTTTTCTGAAAAAATGAAAACCGACAAGCAGGTAGTTAGCATTGTCGAGGTCGAAGCTGTTATAGAAATCATGGGACAACCTGAAGACTATATGGTAGACGATGATATTTTTGAAGATCAAGAGCCTAAAAATAGTTATTCAACTTACCAAAAATCTAAAAAATTATATAGAGACAAAGATCACAGTTATATAGCGGGTGTTAGTTCTGGATTGGGTCATTATTTTCATATCGATACCATTTGGGTAAGGGTTTTATTTGTGCTACTTACCATTCTTTCTTCTGGAGGGTTTGCAATCGTATATTTAATATTCTGGATTTTAGTACCTGAAGCAATCACTACTTCAGAAAAATTAGAGATGAAAGGAGAACCAATAAATATTAGCAATATAGAAAAAAAAGTAAAGGAAGGTTTTGACACCGTTTCTGATAAAATTAAAGATGTAGACTACAAAAAGTACACCGCTAAAGCTAATAGAGGAGGTTCAGAGTTTTTCAAATCACTTGGTAATTTAATCTTATCATTCATAAAAATTATTGGGAAATTTATTGGAATACTTATTATTCTATTTGCTGGATTGGGCTTAATAACTCTCATATTCACGATTCTAAGTATTAGTACATTTGGTATTTTTGACGCTCCCTGGATGGATTATGTAGATATGGTAGATATTGGTGTTCCCATTTGGTTAGCTAGTATAATCATCTTTTTTAGCGCAGCAATTCCCTTATTCTTTATCTTCTTGTTAGGATTAAAAATTGTTGTAAGTAATTTAAAATCTATAGGTACTCCAGCAAAATTAACTTTATTAGGTGTCTGGTTACTATCTATCTTTGTTATTGCATTTTTAGGAATTAGACAAGCCACACACAGAGCATTCGAAGAAGATATAGTACTTAAAGAGAATTTACCTATACGTACAAATGATACTTTATTCGTTAAAATGAGGGATAACGAATGGATGCATACTTCATTAGAAAGAGACGATGATGTACAAATTAAATATAATGAGAATAATGAAAAAATAATTTTTTCTAAAGATATTCGACTAATTGTCAAATCTACTACAGACACTCTAGCAAGATTAGAAATAATGAAGTCAGCTGAAGGTCAGGACTATGTACAAGCTAGACAAAGAGCTAACCAGATTATGTTTAACTCAGAATTTAAAAACAATACTCTTTACCTTGACGGATTTTTTATTACAGCTTTTAAAAATAAATATTTCGATCAAGAAATTGAAATAACATTATATCTGCCTGAGGGAGCTATTCTTTTTGCTCATGAGAATACTCATAGTTATCACCGAAACTATTCTTGGTATGAAGATATTTTAGAAAATGGGCAAGAGGGAAAATATTTACTTATAGCAAAAAATAAAATAATTTGTTCTAGTTGTCCGGAAAATGAAAATGATACTGAGCAGGAAAACGATATATATTTTGACAGTAAAGAAGAAATAGAAGTTTTCTCTGACGATGATAATAAAGAAGAGTGGTATAACGATGTAGATAAAACTAATGATAAGATATTAGATTCATTAAATCAAAATAATAACCAATAACAAAATACTATGCTAACCTTGACTAAAATATTTATAAGCACTGTGATTTCTTTCTTTTTTCTATCGTGTAATGTTAACATTAACAATGGAATTGATGGTAAAGGAGAAATATTAACTGAAGAGATTGTATTAACCGATAATTTTGAAAAATTATCGGTTTCTAAAGGATGGAAAGTAGAATTAATTAAGGCTGAAGAAAATAAAATATATATTTCTGCAAGCAAAAACTTAATACCTTTATTTAAGTACACTTTAGCTGAAAATCATTTGCAAATTGATTCTAAGAAGAAAATTAATAATCTCCAAGAAAGTGTAATTAGAGTTTATCATACAAAGCCTTTAATTTATTATTCAACTCAAAGCGGTAGTCAATTGATAAGTAAAGGAAAAGTTATTGGGGAAAATATTACGATAAACACTAGTAGTGGATCTAATTTGGAATTAAATATTAAATCTAAAAATACTAATATTTCATGTTCAAGCGGCTCTTTAATTATTTTAAAAGGAACTTCCATCAATTTAGAGGCAAATGCAAGTAGTGGGTCTAGTTTGGAAGCTGAAAATCTAAGCGTAAAAAACGCAGACCTTGTTGTTAGCTCTGGAGCGAATATTGAAATTGACGTAAAGAAATCTATAGAAGCTAAAGCATCTTCTGGGGGGTCAATAACTTATAGAGGAAACCCTAGTAATAAAAAAATAAAGAAATCAATATCTGGGGGAGAAATTAGTAAAAGGTAAGAAAATATTTTTTTATAAATCAAAGATGCTTTTATACAAGCATCTTTTTTTTGGGGTTAAAGTTATTATTGACAGCAGCACAAATGAAGTATTGTATTAGAGTCTATATGATTCTGTAAATTTTAATTGATGCTTGTCACGGTATGATTGTTCTATCTTATAATCCCATACCATTGATTTAAGGAGCTTATTATTGAGTATTTTAAACCACTTTTTTAATCTATAAAGCCTGTTAGCAAAATATTGTTTTGTCTAAATATACTAACTTCTAAGCCTTAATCTGAGATTCTAAAATGATTAGACGCTAACCTTTCAGTTATTATATTTTAAACATAAGAACTTTCAAAATCTAATAGATTTAAATAGACAATACAATAAAGATTTATTTCCAATATATATACTGTAATACGTTTCAGAATCTTATTTATATAATAATCAGAGATCAAACAATAAAATTATATATAGAAATGCTCTTATCTATTTCTTATATAAATTCATTACTAAGATATTATAGATCTGAAGAGTAAATTTATTCTATTTCTTTTAGAATAAATCATAAGAATAAGATTTAATTCACTTTTAAAAAAAGGATAAAAAAAAACCCTTCACTTGTATCAAGTGAAGGGTTTATAAACTTACCATTTGGTAAGTAAAAAAGGCGGCGACATACTCTCCCACAATTAGCAGTACCATCTGCGCTAACGGGCTTAACTTCTCTG